>NZ_JBHMIN010000037.1:0-61523 GCF_048060215.1 Micromonospora sp. LOL_021
CGGTCAGACAGAGCGGGCAGTTGCCGCACGAGGTGAAGCTCATCGCCACGTGATCGCCGGCAGCGGACCGGGGCGTGCCGGATCGGGGCGCGGCGGGCCGGTCGGCACCGGCCGACCGGGTCGGTCGGCCGCGCTGGTCGGCCCGGGATCCGCTGTCGGGACCGGTGTCCCGGCCGGCGAGCCGCAGTGGCCCGCGCGAGCCGGACCGACCGGGCTGTCCTGGCCGGCGGGCCGGGCCCTGACCACTCGGTGTGCGCCGTTGCGGCACCGTCGTCACACCCCTCCCCGGGCGGTTGGCTGTACGGGACCGGTCGCGGTGCGCCGACGGCTGGTCGAACCGTCGGCGCGCCGGGACCGGTCGGACCGGACCCGGTCACCAGGACCGGGCCGGTCGAACCGGCGGGACGCTAGGCGGAACGGTACCTCGGGAACGCGCCCGCCCCGGCGTAGCGCGCCGCGTCGGCCAGCTCCTCCTCGATCCGCAGCAGCTGGTTGTACTTGGCCACCCGCTCGGAGCGGGCCGGCGCACCGGTCTTGATCTGGCCGCAGCCGGTGGCCACCGCGAGGTCGGCGATCGTGGTGTCCTCGGTCTCGCCGGACCGGTGGCTCATCATGCAGCGGAAGTTGCTGCGGTGGGCCAGCTCAACCGCATCGAACGTCTCGGTCAGCGAGCCGATCTGGTTGACCTTGACCAGGACGGCGTTCGCCGCCTGCTCGGCGATGCCCCGGGCGATCCGCTCCGGGTTGGTGACGAACAGATCGTCGCCGACGATCTGGATCCGGTCGCCGAGCGCGGCGGTCATCGCCGACCAGCCGGCCCAGTCGTCCTCGCCCAGCGGGTCCTCGATGGACACGATCGGGTACTCGCCGACCAGCTTGGTGTAGTAGGCGACCATCTCGTCGGAGCTCTTGCCGGCGCCTTCGAAAACGTACGCGCCGTCACGGTGGAACTCGGTGGCGGCGACGTCGAGCGCCAGCACGATGTCGGTGCCGAGCTGGTAGCCGGCGGCGCCGACCGCCTCGGCGATCAGGTCCAGCGCGGCGGCGTTGGTGGGCAGGTCCGGGGCGAAGCCACCCTCGTCGCCGAGGCCGGTGGCCAGGCCCTTCTTCTTCAGCACCGACTTGAGCTTGTGGTAGACCTCGGCACCGCAGCGCAACGCCTCCCGGAAGGTCGGCGCGCCGATCGGGGCGATCATGAACTCCTGCACGTCGACGTTGGAGTCGGCGTGCGCGCCGCCGTTGAGGATGTTCATCATCGGCACTGGCAGCAGGTGGGCGTTCGGCCCGCCGAGGTACCGGAAGAGGCTCAGCTCAGCGCTGTTCGCGGCAGCCTTCGCGACCGCCAGGGAAACGCCGAGAATGGCATTCGCACCCAGCCCGGACTTGTCCGCGGTGCCGTCCAGATCCAGCATCTTCTGGTCGATCAGCCGCTGCTCGCTCGCCTCGAAACCGACCAGCTGGTCGACGATGCGCTCCTCGATGTTGGCCACCGCCTGCTCGACGCCCTTGCCGGAGTAGCGGTTCGCGTCGCCGTCACGCAGCTCGATCGCCTCGAAGGCCCCGGTGGACGCGCCGGACGGCACTGCGGCGCGGGCGATGGTGCCGTCGTCGAGCCCGATTTCGACCTCGACGGTCGGATTACCGCGCGAATCGAGAATCTCCCTGGCGACGATTCCCTCGATGGTAGCCACTGTGTCGCTCCTCGTGATCAAGTCCCGCAAGGCCGCGACGGTGCGGCCGACCGTTCCGGTGGCAGCGTATCGGGCGACGGTGACGCTGCGGGCGCTGGCTTCCGAAACGCGGGATGTACGCGTCGGGAACCACCCGGATCCGGCATCGATCCCCATTTACTGACATTGATGGCAATCGGTTTGCGGCGGGTGGACAGGATCGGTCACCCTGTCACCATGCGTGCAACGGAGAACTGGTTCCGCCGCGCCGCGGCGGCCATCGCCGCCGGCACGCTGCTGCTGGTCACCGGCTGCCAGACCATCGCCGACGCCGGCCAGACCATCGAGCCGGCCGACCTGGTCAACGAGCTGGCCGCCCGACTCGACGGGGCCAGCGCGTTGACCTACTCGGCCGAGTACCAGTTGGTCGGCGGGGCCAGTGCCAGCATCGTGCAGGCGCAGACCCCGCAACGTACGGCGTACGTCTACCCGGGCGGCAAGCTGATCGTCACCGACGAGACCACCACCGAGTGTGACACCGACGACTCCCCGCCGGTCTGCACCCTGACCAGCGGGCCGTCCCCGTCCGCCCAACCAGATCCGGAGCTGTTCACCGACGCCAACGCCGGCGGCCTGGTGACCCCGCCGGTGGTGATCACGCTCCTCAACGCCGCCGCACTGGATCCGGCGGCTGTGGTGAGCCAGAACGACACCACGATCGCCGGCCGACACGCCACCTGTGTGCAGGTCAGCCAGGTGCAGGGGGCGGCGGCGTCCCGGTTCGACGTGTGTGTCACCACCGAAGGCGCGCTGGGCAGCTTCACCGGGGTGGTCGATGGACAGGCCGTCGAATTCGCGATAAGCCGGTACAGTGACACTGCCGACGAGACCGCCTTCACGCTCCCCCGCGGGGCCCGGTCCGTCGACCGTCGACCCGGCCCGGCGTAACGGGTCGTCCGCGGCCGATCCGGCCCCGCCTACCCGATTCGTACCCGACGCCCGGGTGGGCTCGGGTGCCGCTCCAGCCGATCCGTGTCTGGTGGTGGCCGGCCGCCGACTGCTGGTCGGCGCCGACGGCCGACTACCGTCGGTGGCCGATCTACCAGCCAGCACCGAGTGGGTGCCGCTGGGCAGCCTGGACGGCACCCGGGTGTGGGCAGCCGGCCTGCCCGCCGTCGACGACCAGCTCGGCGGCTGGCGAACCTGGCCGGCGATGGCCGACGAGCTGGGTGAACCACTCGCCGCGCTCGCCGGACGCGCCCTACAGGTAATCACCTGGCGGCGTACCCACCGGTTCTGCGGAGCCTGCGCCACCGAGTTGGCCGAGGTGCCCGGCGAGCACGCCCGCCGCTGCCCCGGCTGCGACCTGTACGTACCGATGCAGCTCTCCCCCGCCGTGTTGGCTGCGGTCACCCGCAGCCCCGGCCCCGACGGTGACGAGTTGCTGCTGGTCCGGCACACCTACGGGCCGACCGCCGTCTGGGCCCTGGTCGCCGGGTTCGTCGAGGCCGGCGAGACGCTGGAGGAGGCGGTGCACCGCGAGGTCGCCGAGGAGGTCGGCCTCGACGTGCACGAGGTGGAGTACTTCGGCAGCCAGCCGTGGGCGATGTCCGGCCCCGGCGTGGTGCTCGCCGGGTTCACCGCCCGCGCCGCGCCGGACGCCGAACCGGTCGTCGACGGCCGGGAGATCGCCGAGGCCCGGTGGTTCGCACTGGACGACCTGCCGGTCGAGCTGCCGGCGACGTACTCGATCTCCCGCTGGCTGATCGAACATCAGCGCAACGGCCGGCCTCCAGCGGCCCGTTAACCGTGCCTCAGCAGCCCAGTAGCGCCGACAGGTGCCGCGGCGGCGGGGATCCGTGCGCCAGCATCGCGTCGTGCCACTGCCGTGCCGGTACGCCGGCCGGCCGCGCCGCCGCCACCTGCGCCACCTCGGCGTACCCCACGAAGTACGTGGACAGCTGGGTGGAGGTCAGCAGTGCCCGACGCCACTTGCCGGCCGCCTCGCCCTCCTCCTGGAATCCCCGGCCGGTCATCAACGCCATTGCCTCGGCCTGCGGCAGCTCCTCGCAGTGCGTCAGCTGGTCCAGGATCGCGTTGATGGTCATCCGCAGCTGCATCTTCAACTGCTGCAGCCGTACCGGTAAGCCACCGAAACCGGCGTCGACCATCATCTCCTCGGCGTACACCGCCCAGCCCTCGACGAACGGCCCGGACCGCCCCACCGCACGCGTCCGGGTGGTGCCGAGGAACCGGCGGGCGTGCGCCAGCTGCAGGAAGTGCCCCGGCACTGCCTCGTGCACGGTCAGGTTACGTACCATGTGGTCGTTGTACTCGCGGTAGAACGACTCGACCCGCTCGGGCGGCCAGTCCGTCGGCGTCGGCGCGATGCAGTAGAACGTCGGCACGTCGGCCCGCTCCAGCACCCCGGGCGGGTCACAGTAGGCCACCGCGACGCCCCTGGCGAACTCCGGCATCTCCTGGATCACGCACCGGTCGTCCACCATCGATACCAGGTCGTGGGCGGCGACGAACTCGATGGTCTCCCGCATCGCGCTTTCCGCCAGCGGCACGATGGACGAGTCGTCCGGGTGCTCGGCGCCCAACCGGGACAACGCTGCGCGCACCGTGTCGTCGGTGGCTGGCCCACCGGTCAGCTCGGCCGCCGCCGCCCGGATCTCGTCCGACACCCGCTCCAGATTCGCCCAGGCCCGGTCCAGCACGTCGGTGGCTGTCAGCTCGGTGTCCAGAGTGTGCCACAGCTGGGCCTCCCACAGCCGCCGACCCAGCCGCGGATCCCGCCGGTCGACGTCGCGCTCCAGGCCGTCGCGCAGCCAGCCGGCGAACTCGTCCAACGCGTACGCCGCCTCGGTCGCCAACGGCTCGACCTGGTCGCGCAGCCCAGGCTCCTCGGCCAGCAGCACCGGCACCTGGTCACGAACCAGTGCGGCGGTGCCGGCGAACTGGCCGGCGGCGGTCTCGGCGTGGATGGCTGGCACGCCGCGCAGCGTCTCGCGGGCGGTGGCCAGCACGTCCGGTACGGCGCCGAGCCGCCCGGCCAGACTGGTCAGCCGCTCGGCGGCCGGTGCGAACGGGCGGGCGATCAGCCCGTGCAGCAGCGGCCCCGGGTTGTAGATCAGCGGATTCCACTCCCGGGCACGCACCTCGGTCAACTCGAACAGCCGCCGGTCGACGATCGCCGACAGGATCGCATGGTCGACACGTTCCTGAGTGGATAGCGCGTCCGCGTCGACCTCGGCGAGCGCGTTGGTGGCGTCCAGCAACATCGTGGCGGTGGCGGCAACCCCGTCGACCGACAGGTCCGGCAGCCGGTCGTCGTGGCGGTGGTCGCCGGTCGACGACGCCAGGGCGGGGTCGCTGGCCAGCAACGCGTCGATGATGCGTTCAGCCAGAGGTACGAACGACGCCATGCCACCGACAATATGCCATCCCACCGACACCGGCGCGGAGGTCGGTTCGGCCCCGGGCCCTTCGCCAACCGCTCCGTCACGCGATACGGCTCGGCGAGGACGGGCGTCGGTCCGGGATCCCGGCGTGGATGTCCCACGTCGTCAGCGCTGGCACGGTCGCGTTCGGCCGTGCCGAGGACCGTCCTCGCGGCGTCGAGTTCACGGTCGGCGGTGAACCCGCAGACCGCGCACTCGAAGTCGCGTACGCCCAGTCCGAGGCGGTGATTGGCTCTCGTGCCACAGCCGGAACAGGTTGCTCGGACCGGGTGCAGCGCTCCTCACCGCCACGATTCCGGTCCTGATCAGGCCATCAGCCCGGCGAGCAGCTGGACCGCCGACGCCAGTTCACCCGGTGAGTGTGCGGCGTAGCCGAGCACCAGGCCCGGTTCTGCGGCTGTCGTCCGCCCGCCGGACGGGCGGCCGGCGGGCGACAGGTCGAGCCGGGTGGCCGACAGTGGGACCGGCCCCAGGCCGGCCCGGGTGGCGGCCGCCGCCAGTGCCGTGTCGTCGACTCCGGCCGGCAGCCTCAGCACCAGGTGCAGACCGGCGGCGATGCCGGAGACCTGAGCCTGCGGCAGGTGTCGACGCAGCGCAGCGATCAGGGCGTCCCGTCGCCGCCGATGCACCAGTCGGGAGCGACGCAGATGCCGGTCGTACCCGCCGGAGCCCAGCAGTTCGGCGAACGCGAGCTGCTCCAGGACCGGTCCGCCGAGGTCGGCCGCTGCCTTGCCGGCCAGCACCGCCGGCCCAAGATCCGGCGGTACGCTGAGCCAGCCCAGCCGCATCCCAGGTGCCAGGGCCTTGCTGACCGAGCCGATGTGCGCCACCAGGTCCGGTGCCAGCCCTTGCAGGCAGCCGACCGGGTCCCGGTCGTAACGGAACTCGGCGTCGTAGTCGTCCTCGATGATTAGCCGGCCGCTGCGCCGAGCCCAGGCGAGCAGTTCATGACGGCGGTGCGGGGCCAGCACCACCCCCGTCGGAAACTGGTGCGCCGGAGTGACCAGCACCGCCGCCACGCCACTGGCGGCGAGCGCTGCGACGTCCAGGCCGTCGGCGTCGACCGGCACCGGCACCAGCCGCAGTCCGTTCGCCGTCAGGTGGCCGCGGACGCCGGGGCTGCCCGGGTCCTCGATGCCGACCGTGGTCGCGCCCCGCTGCCGCAGCGCTCCGGCGAGTAGACCGAATGCCTGCGCGGCACCGGTGGTGACGAACAGGTGGTTGGGATCGATCCGGGCGGCTCTGACTCGACCGAGGTAGCCGGTCAGTTCGGCACGCAGCTGAGGTGCCCCGCGCGGATCGCCGTAGTCGAGGTCAGCGTCGCGGGCGGTGCGCAGTGCCCGCTCGTATGCCCGCCGCCAGTCGGCGCGCGGGAACATCGCCAAGTCCGGCACGCCGGGCCGCAGCACCGCCACCGGGTCTGCCCGCGGCGATCTTTCCGTCCCACCCGACGGTGATTGCGGCTCCGCTGTCCCGGAAAGCGTCCCGGCTGTTCTCGGCGGTCTCCCGGCGACCGTGGTGCCCGCACCACGCCGGGCCAGCAGCCAACCCTCGGCGCTCAGCTGCTCGTACGCCTCGACGACGACGCCCCGGGACAGCGCCAACTCACCGGCAAGGTCACGGCTGGACGGCAATCGGGTGCCGGCGCTGAGCCGCCCGTCGCTGATTGCCGCCCGCAGGGCACATGTCAATTGACCGGCGAGCCCTGGACGGGTCCGGTCCAGCTCGACCAGCACCTCCGGCATCCAGATTGGTCCTCTCTCAAGCACTGCAAATGGCACTCAAGATTGGACCACTTGCTGCGTAGCGTCAACCGTCGTGAACCTCACCGGAGCGCTGCTCTGCACCGCCGGCATGATCGTGCTCGGCAGTTCGGTCGCGATCAGCCGGCTCGTCCTGGACTACCCGACGCTGACCGGCCAGACCCTGCGGTACGCCGTCGCCGCCGCGCTACTGGCGGCGCTGGTCCGCTATGTTCCCTGGCTGAACGACGGCCACCGCCCGGTAAGGCACAGGCGACTCACCCGTCAGGACTGGACACTGCTGGCCGCGCTCGCCGCCAGCGGCCTCGTCGCGTTCAACATCTGCGTGCTGACCGCACTGCGGCACGCCGACGCCGCCACCGTCGGCACCGTCGTCGGCGCTGCCCCGCTCGCGTTGGCGCTACTCGGCCCGCTGCTGCGCGGCGTCCGACCGGCCGGCCGACTGGTGCTCGCCGCCGGGATCGTGGTCGCCGGCACAGCAGCGGTCCACGGCTCCGGCACGGCGGACGCCCTCGGGCTGGTCGCCTGCTTCGGGGCGCTCGCGGGTGAGGTCGCGTTCTCGCTGTTCGCCGCGGTCCTGCTGGACCGGCTCGGGGCGGTACGGGTCTCCGCGTACAGCTGCGGCTTGGCCGTGCCGATGTTCGCGCTGGCCGCGCTGGTCGCCGGCGAGGCGGACCGCTGGCGGCTACCGACGGCGGCCGAAGCTACGGCGCTGGCCTACCTGGCGGTGATGCTGACCGTGGTGGCCTTCCTGGCCTGGTTCACCGGGCTGCGCCGGCTCGGAGTGGAACGAGCCGGCATGTTCATCGGCGTACTGCCCGCCACCGCACTCGCCTCGGCCGCCCTACTCGACCAGGTGCCCCCATCGGCCGGGCAGAGCGTCGGCGTACTGATCGTCGCGGCCGGCCTTGCCATCGGGATGAGTTGGAAGCCGCCGGTCCGGGACCCGTCCCGCCAGGTCGTCGACGCCGCACCGGTCGAGCCAGAACACCAGCATGGCGTGCGGTACGGTTAGCCCGGCCAACACCGCGAAGCTGGTGGACAGCCCTACTTCCGGCGTGGCCGAGACGGCGAACGGCACCAGCACAGCCAGCACGATCCCGGTGGGGATCGCCGCTTGGGCCGTGAACCGCAGCAGCGCCGGGCCGAGTCGCCCGGCGGCCAGGGCGGCAGCGTTGCCGGGGTCGGCCAGCAGCAGCCGAGCCACATGCCGCACCGAGTGACCCGCCGCGAAGTACGTACCGAACGCCCACGCGGGCGGCACCAGCACGAACACGGTGATCAGCAGCCCGAGGTATCCGGCGTCACCGCAACGCCCAGCCCGCAGGTCGTTGACCATGGTGGCGACCACCGCCGCGCTCGCGAGCGCGACGGCCATCACCCGGGCCTCGGTGTTCAGCAGGTACGCCGAACCGGCGCCGAGGCTCTCCAGCAGCGGATCAACCTGGTCCTGCCAGAGCGTCAACGGCAGCAGCACCGGCGGCGCTCCGTAGGCGAGCACGGCGTACGGCCGAATCCGGCTCCGTCGTGCGTCCCGTTGCTGGTGGAACGCCTCGTCACCGGCGCCGAAGTGGACGATCGCGAGGATCAGGAAGGTGACGAGCGCCGGACCGGGGGCGCGGTGGCAGATCCACCAGACGAGGACCACCGTGCCGGCGTACCCGGCCAGCAGGCACATCCGTGGACGCCAGCCGCCGGCTCCGGATCTCAGCCAGGCCGGTACCAGGTGATCGACGGCGCCGTGGGGTAGGCCGAGCAGCAGCCCCGCCAGCAACGGCAGCGGCGAATCAGCGGCCGGTCCGGCGTGGCTCAGCACAGGCAGGTGCATCAGCAGCACCGCGCCGAACGCCAGCACGGCGACCCACCCGGCGCGACGCAGCAGCCATTGACCGCCGTTCACACGACTTGCAGATGGTCACGGTCGGCAAGTAGGCGCAACTGCCGCAGGTCGAGCGCGCTCCAGACGACTTTCATCAGGACCGTCAGAACGACGAACACCGCGGTCGTCGTCGTCTCGTCGACCATGCCGAGGCCGGGATGCCCCAGCAACCAGACCAGGGTGAAACCGAGCCACAGTGCGCTGAGCAACGCGGCCAGTGGGACGAAGTGTGCCGCCATCGGCGCCGGCTGCCGGATCGCAGCCCTACGCAGCGGCCCCCAGATCACCACGAAGTTGGCCACGAGCGCGAGAACGCCGACTCCGTAGGCGAGATACCGTGTGGTCGGTTCAAGTGCCAGGTCACCGACCAGTCCGCAGACGATCATGGGGACGCTGGTCACTGCCACGAGCGCCGCCAGATCGGTTCTCTTGCCGGTCAGAGCGTGCGTCCCAGTCCGGATCAGCGCGTAGCCGAGCAACGGTGCGGTGACGATCCAGTCGGCGTAGTACCCCCAGTGCACGTCATGGTCGCCGACGGTCGTGTGTGCGCCGCCGAGTGCCATCACGGCGTGCCAGATGGCGGACCAGATCAGGATCACGATCGCGAGCAGGTACACGGTGATGGGTACGCCCTTAGGTTCCCGCGACCAGCGGACGAAGTACAGCACGGCGCCGAGCGCGACCACCACGAAGGACCACAACCACCACTGCGACACCACGAACCCCCTGAGGTCGGAGAGACTACCGAAGGTACTGTCGCACTATTTCCCTGTTTTCTTGCTTGATGAGCTGTTTCAGCCACCGGACGACGGTCGTGTGTTCAGCCCGAACCCCGTTCAGCGCTTCGCGCTCGACGTCGATGCCGTGACCGGTCCAGACGACGGCGACGAGGAAGGCGAGAAGGGCAGCCGCGAAGAGCGGCGTGAACAGCCGGATGAGGACGGCGCGAGGTTCTCGACGACAATCTGCTTGGCCTTGACGAGCTACCCGGCCGCGAGGGCTGCGGCCGCGGCACCGCAGGGCAAACGCCTCGTCCGGGCTCAAGCCCACAACGGCGAGCACGTCCACGACCTTGTTCCACTGCCTGCGCCGCTCGGCCAATGCAGCCAAGCCCCTGTTCACGACGAGTAGTGACCCTTACCCACCGAACGCCACCGGCATTCGTCGGGGAGAATCACCGATCATGAGCGAGCAGGCTGGCACCGACGAGACCATCCACGAACCGACCGACGGCGGTACGGCAGCACGTGCGCCCCGGCGGCAGCGGTGGACCCGCCGCGCCCCATGGCTCGCCTTCGGCATCGCCGCCACGGTGCTCGTCGTCGACCAGCTGACGAAGATGTGGGCGGAGGCGACGCTGACCCGGGGCGAGCGGACCCCGCTGATCGGCGACGCCCTCGGCATCCAGTTGATCTACAACCCGGGTGCGGCGTTCTCCTTCGGTGGAAACACCACCTGGATCTTCACCATCGCCGCCGCGATCGGTGTCGGCGTGACCGCCTGGTTCGCGTGGCGGGCCCGCTCCCGGGCCTGGGCGACGGCGCTCGGCCTGGTACTCGGCGGGGCGTTCACCCACCTGCTGGACCGGCTGTTCCGCGAGCCGTCGTTCGGGCAGGGCCACGTCGTCGACTTCATCGCATACTTCGACTGGTTCATCGGCAACGTCGCCGACATCGCGCTCTTCTTCGGGGTCGTCACGTTCCTCACCCTGGAACTGATCGGCATCCGGCTCCGACCCGAGCCGTCCGAGTCGGCAGAGCCGTCCGAGTCGTCGGTGCCGCCGAAGCCGTCAGTCGCTGGCGGCGGCGCGGACGGCGGCGACGTACGCGACGGCGACGCGGCGTAGCGCGCCCTCGGCGTCGAGACCCTCGGCGCGGGCCTGGGCGACCAGCGCGAGCAGGTTCGCGCCGAGCCGCGTCGACGGGTCCGGGGCCGCGCCCGGCTCCGGCAGCGGCACGTCGATCCCGGCGCGCCCGACCCGCTGCAGCACCTTGTCGGCCAGCGACAGCGCCGGCTGGGCGAGCACGATCCCGTCCATCGGTGACGGGCGGTCGCCCACGCCGGAGGCGGCACCCGACGCGGCCCGCTCGGCGGCCTTGATTCGCTCCCAGTTGTCGACGATGTCGTCGATGCCGTCGACCTGCGCGCCGGCGAAGACGTGCGGGTTGCGGCGGATCATCTTCGCCACCAGGCCACCGGCCACGTCGTCGACGTCCCACCGTTCGCCGTCCGGCAACTCCTGCGCCAGCCGGGCGTGCAGCACCACCTGCAGCAGCACGTCCCCCAACTCGTCACGCAGCGCCGTCAGGTCACCGGCGGCGATCGCGTCGTACGCCTCGTAGCTCTCCTCCAGCAGATACCGCGCCAACGAGTCGTGGGTCTGCTGACGCTTCCACGGATCGCCGCCGGGTGAGACGAGCCGGTCAATGACCTCGACCGCGTCGAGCAGCCGGGCACCGGGCGGATCCCAGGAGCCGTACATCAGCTCCAGCTCGGCCAGGCCGGGCTCACGGGCCAGCCGCAGCCCCAGCCGGCGGGCCAGGTCCGCGTCACCGGCCGGACCGGCCAGCCAGACCGCCGTACCGTGCTCGGCGGCCGCCGCCAGCAGCGTCTCCTCAGCGGGCTCCGGAGCCGGCGCGGTCACCGGCGAGCCACCGGCGACACGGATCGCCGTGGCCAGCTCACTGTCCGCGCCGGCGAACACCGGAAACCGGCGTACGACGTCCCAGGCCTGCGCCGTCAGCAGCCCGGCCGGCAGCCGGGGCGAGGTGACCAGCAGGACGATCCGGGCGGTCACTGCCGTTCGGAAACCGTGCCCGAGTCGCCGTCGCCCAGCGGGATGCCGACCGCGATCACGTTGCCCTGAGGCGCCTGGAAGCTGAGCACCGGGAACTCCAACGGGCGGTAGCGCGGGTTGACCGTGACGTCCTGCTCGGCGACCGCGTCGGCGACCACGTCGCGGGCGGCCAGCGAGGACCGCAGCTGCTCACCGTCGAGCTGACCGGCGGCCTCCTCGTCGGTCACGTCGTCCGGGATCACCCCGGCGGCCCGGCCCTTTTCGACCAGGTCGAACAGCTCCTCCTGGGTCGGCTGCACCTGACCGCCGGCCTGCAGCCCGGTGATGCAGGTCCAGGCCTGCGCCGCCGTCTGCGCGTACTCCGATTCGGGCGGCAGGCCGAACTGGTCCGGGGAGATCGGCTGTGCGCCGCCTGGCACGTCGAGCTGGGCGCAGACTTCGGCGAGCACCAGGGCGCTGACCACCTGTTGCCGGGTCGGCAGCGGCGGGGCGCCCTGCTGACCGGCCTGCTCGCCGAGCCGGTCGCTCAGGTCGTCGATGACGCTGGTCACCTGCTCCTCGGTGTACTGCTCGTCGCCGACGTAGGCGGCGACCCCGGGCTGCGACCGGCAGGCGGACAGTGCGGCGACCCCGAGAAGGGCAATGGCGGTGATCGACGCCAGGCGACGGACACGCTGCATGGACGACACTCTCTCACGCACCCCTGCCGGCCGGTGCACCGACCCGGGCACTGTCCGTCGACGGTGCGGCGCCGGAAGCCGCCTGGGCCGGCGGGTCACCGAGTACGTCGCGCAGCAGCTGGGCGCACCAGTCCAGCAGCGTCTGGTCGCGCAGCGGCTCGCCGCCGATTCGCCGGGTCGTCGGCCGGGGCACGCTGACCTGGTCGGCGGCCGACTTGTAGACCGAGTCCGGGTGGTAACGCTTGAGCCGCAGCTGCTTCGAGTCGGGCAGCACCAGCGGGGCGAACCGGACATGCTTGCCCTGCATCGACACGTCGGTCAGTCCGTACGACTTCGCCAACAGCCGGAACCGCGCCACCGCGACCAGGTTGCCGACCTGCGTCGGTGGTTCGCCGTACCGGTCGGTCATCTCGGCGGCGATCTCCTGCAGCGCGGCGGCGTCGCGGGCCCCGGCAAGTTTGCGGTACATCTCCAGACGCAGCCGCTCCACCCCGATGTAGTCGTGCGGCAGGTGCGCGTCGACCGGCAGGTCGACCTTCACCTCGGCGGTCTCGGCGTCGTCGGGTGTCTCACCCTTGAAGTTCTGCACCGCCTCGCCGACCATCCGTACGTACAGGTCGAACCCGACGCCTTCGATGTGGCCGGACTGCTCGCCGCCGAGCAGGTTTCCGGCACCCCGGATCTCAAGGTCCTTCATCGCCACGTACATGCCGGCGCCCAGCTCGGTGTGCTGGGCGATGGTGGACAGCCGCTCGTGGGCGTGCTCGGTCAACGGCTTCTCGCGCGGGTAGAGGAAGTAGGCGTACGCCCGCTCCCGGCCCCGGCCGACCCGACCCCGGATCTGGTGCAGCTGGGCCAGGCCGAGCAGGTCGGCCCGCTCCACGATCAGCGTGTTCGCGTTCGGGATGTCGATGCCGGATTCGACGATCGTGGTGCAGACCAGGACGTCGAACTCCTTTTCCCAGAAGCCGACCATCACCTTCTCCAGGGCGTCCTCACCCATCTGCCCGTGCGCCACCGCGACCCGCGCCTCCGGCACCAGCTCGCGCAGCCGCCGCGCCGCCTTGTCGATCGACTCGACCCGGTTGTGCAGGTAGAAGACCTGGCCGTCGCGGAGCAGCTCACGGTGGATCGCGGCGGCGACCTGCTTGTCGTCGTACGCGCCGACGGCGGTCAGCACCGGATGCCGCTCCTCCGGCGGGGTGGCGATGGTCGACATCTCCCGGATGCCGGTGATCGCCATCTCCAGGGTCCGCGGGATCGGCGTCGCCGACATGGTCAGCACGTCCACCGAGGTACGCAGCGACTTCAGGTGCTCCTTGTGCTCCACCCCGAACCGCTGCTCCTCGTCGACGATGATCAGCCCGAGTGCCTTGAAGCGGGTGGCCGACTGCAGCAGCCGGTGGGTGCCGATGACGATGTCGGCGGTGCCCTCGGCGGCCATGGTCAGCGTCTGCTCGGTCTCCTTCGGGGTCGCGAACCGGGACAGTTGCCGGATCTCGACCGGGAACTGGGCCATCCGCTCGGCGAACGTGTTGAAATGCTGCTGGGCGAGCAGCGTCGTCGGCACCAGCACCGCCACCTGCTTACCGTCCTGCACCGCCTTGAACGCCGCCCGTACCGCGATCTCGGTCTTGCCGTAGCCGACGTCGCCGCAGATCAGCCGGTCCATCGGAGTCGACTGCTGCATGTCGCCCTTGACCTCGTCGATCGCCGCCAACTGGTCCGGGGTCTCGGTGTACGGGAAGGCGTCCTCCAGCTCCCGCTGCCACGGGGTGTCCGGGCCGAACGCGTGCCCCTTGGCGGCCTTGCGGGCCGCGTACAGCTGGATCAGCTGGGCGGCGATCTCCCGGACCGCCTTGCGGGCCCGGGTCTTTGCCTTCTGCCAGTCCGAGCCGCCCATCTTGTGCAGCGTCGGCTGCTCCCCGCCGACGTAGCGGGACAGCTGGTCCAGCTGGTCGGTCGGCACGAACAGCCGGTCGCCGGGCTGGCCGCGCTTGGCCGGGGCGTACTCGATGACCAGGTACTCCCGGTCGGCACCGTTGACCTTGCGCTGCACCAACTCGACGTAGCGGCCGATGCCGTGCTGCTCGTGCACCACGTGGTCGCCGGCGCGCAGCTCCAACGGATCGATGGTGTTGCGCCGCCGGCTCGGCATCTTGCGCATGTCCTTGGTGGACGCGCCTCGGCCGCCGCTGATGTCGGCGCCGGTGACGATCGCCAGCCGGGCCCGGTCGGCGACGAAGCCGTTGCCGAGGCTGCCGCAGGTGACGACCAGCTCGCCGGGGGTCGGGGCGGTCGGCAGGGTCTCGACGAGCGTCGCGCCGAGGCCGGCGTCGCGCAGCACGGCGACCGACCGCTGCGCCGGCCCGTGCCCTTCGAAGACCAGCACCACCGACCAGCCGTCGCCGGTCCAGCGTTTCAGGTCGTCGACGACCCGCGCGGTCTCCCCGTGGTACAGCGGCGCCGGGACGGCGGCCAACGCCACCGCGTCCCCGGCGTCCGGGGTCACACTCACCGGTGTCGGCGCGTCCTCCCAGGGCGCGACGTCAGCGGTTGAGGCAATCTCCGCCTCGGTCAGCCCGAACGGCGACAGCGTCCACCACGGCTGGTCGAGCGTCGCGGCCACCGCGCGTACCTCGGCCAGCGTGCGGAAGGCGGCCGCGCCCAGGTCGATCGGGGCCTGGCCACCGACGGCGGCCGCGGCCCAGCTGGCTTCGAGAAACTCCGCCGAGGTACGGACCAGATCGTGCGCCCGGGTGCGGATCCGCTCCGGGTCGCAGAGCAGTACGTGGGTGCCGGCCGGCATGCAGTGCAGCAGCAGCTCCATGCTGTCGGTGCCGTCCAGCAGGGCCGGGGCGAGGGACTCCATGCCTTCGACCGGGATGCCCTCGGCCAGCTTGTCCAGGATCTCGCCGAGCTCGGGGTGCTGCTGCGCCAGCTCGGCGGCCCGCTGGCGCACCGGGTCGGTGAGCAGCAGCTCCCGGCACGGCGGTGCCCACAGCCGGTCGACGGCTTCGATGGTGCGCTGGTCGGCGACGGCGAAGGTACGGATCTCCTCGACGTCGTCGCCCCAGAACTCGACCCGGGACGGGTGCTCGTCGGTCGGCGGGAACACGTCCAGGATGCCGCCCCGGACCGCGAACTCGCCGCGCTTGGTGACCAGGTCGACCCGCGCGTACGCCATCGCGACCAGCCGGTCGACGACCTCCTCCAGGCCGCCAGTAGCACCGCCCGAGCCGCCGGAGTTGCCTCCTGCCGTCAACTGGACCGGCTCCAGATCACCGAGCCCTTTGAGCTGCGGCTGCAGCACGGAGCGGACCGGCGCCACGACCACCCGCAGCGGCTCCTGCCGCGTGACGTCACCGCTGGCCGTCGGTCCGGTGTCCGCGTCGGGGTGCGCCAGCCGGCGCAGTACGGCGAGCCGCCGCCCGACAGTGTCCGAACGCGGCGACAGCCGCTCGTGCGGCAACGTCTCCCAGCTGGGGAAGACCGCGACCTGCCCGGCCGGCAGCAGGTCGCCGAGGGCCGCGGCCAGGTCGTCGGCCTCCCGGCTGGTCGCGGTGACCGCCAGCACCGGCCGCCCCGCGCCGCTGGTCCGCGCTTCGGCGGCCACCGCAGCGACCGTGAACGGGCGCAGCGCCGGCGGCGCGGTGACGTCCAGCCCGTCCTTTTCTGGCGTGGCGATCCTTGCCAGATCCCGTACCCGGGTCAGGGCGGGATCGGCGAGAGCGGCACTGAGCAGGCCAGCGAGCGCGGTCATGGTCACAACCTTCGCGGTGGGAAACGCCTTGCTGTGCGGCGGTGCACGCTTGGGGCGCGCACGCGACGACAACCCCGCGCCCGGTCCGGGCGGGGGGTCAGGCTTCCAGCCTATCCGCCCGCCGATCGGCCCTCAGCCACTAACCTCGCCGGACATGGGCACATCGACCGAGCAACGGTTCGTCGAACTCAGCCATGTCATCCGGGACGGCATGGTCACCTATCCAGGACTGCCTGCCCCGGCGATCACCGAGTGGCTCAGCCGGGAAGCGTCGGCCGAGCGGTACGCGGCCGGCACCACGTTCCGGATCAACCAGATCACGATGATCGGCAACACCGGCACCTACCTGGACGCCCCGTCGCACCGCTGGCCCGACGGGGCGGACCTGGCCGGACTGCCCCTGGAGAAGTTGGCTGATCTGCCGGGCGTGGTGGTCCGGGTACCGTCCGCCGCGCGAGCGGTGGACGCCGCGTTGCTGCGCCCGCACCTGGCCGGGGCTGCCGTCGCCGACGACGCGGCTGCCGGCGGCGCGGTGGCGGGGCGCGCGGTGCTGCTGGACACCGGCTGGTCGACGCACTTCGGCACCGAGCGGTACGCCGCCCCGGACCACCCCTACCTGACGGCAGACGGGGCGGAACTGCTGGTCTCGGCAGGAGTCGCCCTGGTCGGCATCGACTCGATCAACATCGACGACACCGCGCCCGCGGCCAACGGTGCCCGGCCGGCGCACAGCATCCTGCTGGCCGCCGGGATCCCGATCGTCGAGCACCTGCGTGGGCTGGGCGAGCTACCGGCGTACGGGTTCCGGTTCAGCGCCGTACCGCCGATGTTCGCCGGGCTGGACACCTCGCCGGTCCGCGCGTACGCCATCGTCGACTGACCTCACTGAACCTACGGTCGCCGACCGGCGACGCGCCGGCCTCGACCGTCAGCCGGCACCCGTCAGGCTGCGCGGCGGCGTCGGGGCGCGACGTCGTCGCGCAGCAGTCGCGGGATCAGCCAGGTCAGGGCGAGCGCCTGCGCCCGGTCTACCGGCCACTGGTCGACGTCGTCACCGAGCCGAAATTCCAGCAGTACGCCGCCAGCCAGCACCGCCGCCGTACCGGTCATGCCGATCGGCTGCTTTCGGGCCACCTGCGCTGGTTCGGCCGGATCGAGTTGCCAGCGGCCGACGGCGACGTCCACGCAGGGGTGCACGTCGGCTGCGGGGACGCGGAGCAGGCGAGAGGAGTGCCAGGCGGCGCTGTCGGGCGCGGTGGCGCAGTCGGCGCCGCGCAGACACCACGGCGGATGGGCACGCTTCGGTAGATTGCTCATGGGCCGGGGTCCTCTCCCGGTCAAGGCCCGGGAGCCTGGAGCGCCAACTCCACCCGGGCCGCCTACAAAGTCCTGCTCCACCCGGTTGCGAGCCAAGGAGAGCAGTACCGAGGTTACGACAGAGCGACATTGTCGACACTGTCGACGTGATAGACGCTGTCGATCTTCAGTGGTCTACTTGGCGCTGCGAGCCAGGGAGACCAACCGACATGACCACGCCGAAGTACGAACGGGTGGCTTCCGCCATCCGAGCCCAGATTCGCTCAGGCGAGCTACGACCCGGTGACCAGCTGCCGACGACGCAAGGGCTCATCGAGCACTACGGCGTGTCGTACGGCTCGGTCAGGACGGCTCTGCTGATCCTCAAGGCCGAAGGTCTGATCGAAGGCCGCCAAGGCGAAGGTGTCTTCGTGCGGGAACAGTCGGATCGGTGACGTAACCGGCCGCCGGGGCAGCGGGAAGTCGTCCCTGGCCGGCAGGCTCTGCCGATGCCGGTCGCCGCCAGAATCCCCCGCGAGTTGTGGTTCGCCCCGTTCTCCGGCAGCCGAGCGGTGGCTGCTGGCCTGATCACCTGGCGGATGCTCCGCGGCCCTGCCTGGCAACGGCTGCTTCCCGACGTCTACGTGGAGGCAGCGTCGTACGACCCCGACGACCACCGGATGTGGTGCGAGGCGGTCGCGGTGAAACTGCCGATCGGCGGGGCGATCAGCGGGCTGAGCGCCGCGCACCTGTGTGGTGTCGACCTGCTCCCCCGCCGCAGCCCGGTGCACGTCACCCTGCCCCGATCGACTCGACCGAAACCCAACCGGCAAATCGCGGTCACCTACGCCACGCTCGCTCCGACCGACGTCACGACGTTGTTCAACGGCATACCGATGACCACCGAGGTGCGCACCGCGTTCGATCTGGGCAGGCTGCTGCCCCGCGCCGACGCGCTCGCCGCACTCGACGCCATGTTGCACCGGCACCTGCTGAGCCGCGAGGTCCTCGCCCGCTACCTCGACACCAGAGCGGGTGCGCGCGGCGTTGCTCAACTGCGCGAACTCGTCGCGCTCGCCGAGCCGCTGGCCGAGTCGCCGATGGAGTCACGGCTCCGGCTCCTACTGCACGACGCCGGCCTGCCTCGCCCGACCCCACAGTACGAGGTGCGCCTTCCGCCGCCAGGGGTGACGCCGCCGACGGCGCGCCCCGGATCGCGAGGCCGCTTCATCGCCCGCGTCGACCTTGCTTATCCGCAGTGGCGAATTGCCATCGAATACGAGGGTGACCACCACCGGGGACGCATGACCTTCCGCCGGGACGTGACTCGCTACAACGCGCTGCAGGCGGCCGGCTGGTTGGTGGTGCGCTGCACGGCCGACGAGGTGCTCCGACAAGAAGAACAACTCGCCCATAGTATCCGTCGGGCGATCGCCGGACGATCGCCGACCACAGCCGACGCCAAGATCATGTGAGCGCTATGGACGTCTCGGCGACCCTGAAGAGTCCATAGCGCTCACATGATCTTGGAGAGCTCGGACCGACCTCGCCCAGACAACGGACAACAGGGGCGGAAGCTCCGGGGAGCGCAGGAGGCGCAAGCAGCGGGAGGGGCGCTATTGGGATATTTCGGGACGGTACGCCGAACGTTGAGACAAGACTCACCAGTTTCCCCGTGGCCGGGGGGACGGCCGATAACATCCAAGTTGTCGGACAGCGCCGTCCTTCGTACTCGCGTGAGGAGCGCCCAGTGACTGAGCTGTCCGCAAACCCGATGCCCGACGCCCAGCAACTCGCCGCCACCCAGCACCCGCAACCCGGCAACTCGCAACCCGATGCCACCCAGGCCGGCGCCGCCCAGGCCGGTAGCGCGCAGACCGACACTGCCGGCAGCGGTCAGGATCAGGACGGGCCGGACGCGGCGCTGCGGTCCGACATCCGCCGGCTCGGCACGCTGCTCGGCCAGACCCTCGCCCGGCAGGAGGGTCAGCCGCTGCTCGACCTGGTGGAGGAAATCCGTACCCAGGTACGCAGTGACGCCGAGGCCGCCGCGGCCCGGCTCGCCGCGATGGACGTCACCACGGGTACGAAATTGGCCCGGGCCTTCTCCACCTACTTTCACCTGGCGAACATCACCGAGCAGGTGCACCGGGCCCGGGACCTACGCCGCCGCCGGGCCACCGAGGGTGGCTGGCTGGACAAGGCGGCGACGTTGATCTCCGCCCGCGGGGTGTCGGCCGACGAGATCGCCGCCGCCGCCCGCCGACTCGCGGTACGTCCGGTGTTCACCGCGCACCCGACCGAGGCGGCCCGTCGGTCGATCCTGTCGAAGCTGCGGGCGGTCGCCGACGAACTCGACGTGGAGATGTCCGAGGCGGTGCTGTACGGGGCCAGCGAGCACGCCTCGACGAGCAGTCGGCGCCTGGCGGAGCTGCTGGATCTGCTCTGGCAGACCGACGAGTTGCGGCTGGACCGCCCAGACCCCACCGACGAGGCCCGTAACGCCGTCTACTACCTGCGCGACCTGTACGCCGATGCCGCCCCCCAGGTGCTCGACGACCTCGCCGACACGCTGCGCCGGCTGGGCGTGGAGACCGCCCCCACCGCCCGGCCGTTGACCTTCGGCAGCTGGATCGGCGGCGACCGGGACGGTAACCCGTACGTCACCCCGGCGGTGACCCGGGACGTGCTGATGATCCAGCACGAGCACGGCATCCAGGCCACCGACGAGGCGATGGACGCGCTGATCAATGAGGTGTCGGTCTCCCGGCGGCTGCGCGGCGTCTCACTGGACCTGTCGGCCAGCCTGGCCAAGGACCTGGACGCGTTGCCCGAGGTGGCGCCCCGGTTCCGGCGCACCAACGCGGAGGAGCCGTACCGGCTGAAGGCCCGGTGTGTGAAGGCGAAGCTGGCGAACACCCGGCTGCGGCTCAACCGGGGCACCGCGCACGTGCCGGGCCGCGACTACCGCGGCTCCGACGAGCTGTTGTCCGACCTGGAGCTGATGCGGGCGTCGCTGGCCCGCAACTCGGGGCAGCTGACCGCGGTCGGCAAGCTGGCGTCGGCGATCCGTACGGTGTCGGCGTTCGGTCTGCACCTGGCGACGCTGGACGTACGCGAGCACGCCGAGGCGCACCACGCGGTGCTGGCCCAGATGTACGCCCGGGTCGGCGAGGTGCCCGACTACAACTCGTTGAGCCGGGCCGAGCGGACGAAGCTGCTGGCCGACGAGCTGACCGGCCGACGGCCGCTGTCCAGCATGGATGCTCCGTTGACCGAGTCGGCGCGCAAGACGTTCAACGTGTTCGGCACGATCCGCGACGCGCAGCAGCGGTTCGGCTCGGAGGTCGTCGAGTCGTACATCATCTCGATGACGTTGGGCAGCGACGACGTGCTGGCCGCCGCAGTGCTGGCCCGCGAGGCCGGTCTGGTCGACGTGCACAACGGGCTGGCCCGGGTCGGGTTCGTGCCGCTGCTGGAGACCCCGGCCGAGCTGGACTCCGGTGGCGACCTGCTGGACGAGCTGCTGTCGCTGCCGGCGTACCGGGCGATCGTGGCCGCGCGTGGCGAGGTGCAGGAGGTGATGCTGGGCTATTCCGACTCCAACAAGGAGGCCGGCATCACCACCAGTCAGTGGAAGATCCACCGGGCGCAGCGGGCGCTGCGGGACGTGGCGGCCCGGCACGGCGTACGGCTGCGGCTCTTCCACGGCCGGGGCGGCACCGTCGGCCGGGGCGGCGGGCCCACGCACGAGGCGATCCTGGCCCAGCCGTACGGCACCCTGGACGGCTCGATCAAGGTGACCGAGCAGGGCGAGGTGATCTCCGACAAGTACACGATCCCTGCCCTGGCCCGGGAGAATCTTGAGCTGACCGTCGCCGCGGTGCTGCAGGCGACGCTGCTGCACACCGAGCCGCGCCAGCCGCTGGAGCTGCTGGAGAACTGGGACGCGGCGATGGACGTGGTTTCCGACTCGGCCTACGCCTGCTACCGCTCGCTGGTCGAGGACCCGGACCTGCCGGCGTACTTCTGGGCGGCGACGCCGACCGAGCTGCTCGGCGCGCTCAACATCGGCTCCCGGCCGGCGAAGCGGCCGAACACCGGGGCCGGGCTGGGTGGGCTGCGGGCGATTCCGTGGGTGTTCGGCTGGACCCAGTCGCGGCAGATCGTGCCCGGCTGGTTCGGGGTCGGCTCCGGGCTGGCCGCCGCCCGCGAGGCCGGCCTGTCCGACGTGCTCGGCGAGATGTTCGAGCAGTGGCACTTCTTCCGCACGTTCCTGTCGAACGTCGAGATGATGCTGACCAAGACCGACCTGGGCATCGCGCGGCGCTACGTGGAGACGCTGGTGCCGGGTCCGCTGCAGCCGATCTTCGACAAGATCACCGAAGAGTACGAGCGGACGGTACGCGAGGTGCTGGCGATTACCGGCTCGTCGAGTCTGCTGCAGAACAACAACGTGCTGCAGCGCACCCTCGCGGTCCGGGACACCTACCTGGAGCCGCTGCATCACCTGCAGGTCGCGTTGCTGCGGCAGTACCGCGACTCGGGGGCGGCGACGCGGACGGTGGCGACCGCGCCGGGTGCCCGGCGGGCGCCGAGCGACAACACCGCGCTGGAGCGGGCCCTGCTGACCACGGTCAACGGCATCGCCGCCGGCATGCGCAACACGGGCTGAATCCGGCTCACCACAGACGCGAACGGCTGGCCCGGCTCACGGCAGACAAGGCCGGGCCGGCCGACCAGCGGGGAGACTGGTCGGCCGGCGCGGGCACCCCCCGATGCGAGCCGCTCGGTACGGTCGGTTCAGCTGGTCTCGCCAGCCACGCTGAACGAGCGGAGCCGGTCGATGGCCAGCCCGGTGAAGGCGACGGCGATGACCGCGGTCATGATCACCGATACGGTGACTGACACCTGGCCGTCGAACAGTGTGGTGGCGGCCATCCGGTCGGCGAAGGTGACCACGTACTGCTGGACGGAGAGCACCTGGGTGCCGGAGACGATGTTGCCGAGCAGGCCCTCCCAGATCAGGACGTAGACCAGGCCGAGCAGCACCGGGCGGCGGGTGACCAGGCTCAGCGCCACGAACAGCGCCGAGTAGGCCAGCGCGCCGGCTGCGCTCGCGGCGGCTAGGGCCAGGCCGAGGCGTACTGATTCGGCGAGCACCCCGGCGACGTACAGCGGCACCGCGACGGTCAGCGTGGTGACGCCGAACGCGACGACGAGCTTCGGCAGCACGATCTGCCAGCGCGGCAGCGGCTTGCTGAGCACGTGCACGATGGTGCCGTCGTCGATCTCCGAACCGAGCACCCCGGTACCGACGATCAGCGCCACCACCGGCAGCACCACGGCCAGGCCGAGCGCGATCAGGACTGGCTGGGCCCAGTTGCCCGGCGCGACGCCGAGCCACCGGCACAGTACGGCGAGAGCGATCACCAGCACCGGCAGCGGCAGCAGGAGCAGGAACCGGCGGCGGCCGAACAGCCCTCGCGCAGTGATCCACATGACAGTCGAGTTCACGGCTCTCAGGCCTCCACGAGGTAGGAGAAGACGCTCTCCAGGGATTCGTCCGACGGCAGCAGGCGGTGCACCCGGATCCCTTCGCTGAGCGCGATCCGGGGCAGGGCGCGGGTGAAGCTGCCGTAGTCACCGGCCCGTACGGTGATCCCACCGCCCTTGGGCAGATCGACGCCGGTGACCGAGTCGTGGCGCAGCAGCGCCACCGCCAGGGCCCGGTCGTCGCTGGACTGGACCGCGAACACGTGCGGCCGGTTGGTCATCAGCCGCCGGATGCTGCGGAAGTCACCGGAGGCGGCCAGCCGGCCGGCGACCATCACCTGGACGGTGCCGGAGACCTGCTCGACCTCCTCCAGGATGTGCGAGCTGAACAGGATGGTCCGGCCGGCGTCGCCGAGCGAGTGCAGCAGCGTCATCATGTGCATCCGCTGGCGCGGGTCCATGCCGTTGAACGGCTCGTCGAGCAGCAGCACCGTCGGGTCGTGCACCAGTGCGGCGGCGACCCGGGTGCGCTGGCGCATCCCCTTGGAGTAGGTGCTGATCCGCCGGTCCTGCGCCGGGGTCATCTCGACCAGCTCGATCGCCCGCCGGGCGGCGGCCGCCGGATCGGTCAGCTTGTGCAGTCGGGCGCTGGCCAGCACGAACTCGTACGCGGTGAGGAAGCCGTGCACCGCCTCCCGCTCGCTGACCAGACCGAGTTTGCGGTAGACGCCCGGGTTGCGCCAGGTCGGCTCGCCGTCGACGGTGACGGTGCCCCGCGATGGCGGCAGGAAGCCGGCCATCATGTGCAGCAGGGTGGTCTTGCCGGCACCGTTCGGGCCGAGCAGGCCGGTGACCCCGGCACCGAGGGCCATGCTGACGTCGTTGACCGCGACGACGTTGCCGTACCAGCGGGACACCCCGGCGAGCTCGATCGCGGCGGGACGGCCGGTGGGGCCAGTGGCGGCGGGCGCGGCGGCGGGCGCGGCCGGGGGCGTGGCAGCCGGGCTGGAGGTCGAGGTTGAGGTGGTCATCGACGGGCCGCCTTCCGGTAGCGGGCGATCAGGGCGGCGATGCAGCCGGCGATCAGGACGACGGTGACCAGCCCGTACAGCGGCCCGAAGCCGCCGATGTCCAGGCCGGTTCCCGCCTCAGGGACCAGCGCGTCGCGGAACAGCCAGATACCCGTCCCCTGCACCAGGATGGACGGGGTAGCCAGGCCGGAGAGCTGGTTGGCGGTGACCGACGGCAGCACCGAGAGCACCCCACCGATCGGGATGGTCATCAGGAAGACGGCGACGATCCCACCGGCGGCGAACGCCCGCTTGCCGGTGACCGAGGCGGCCGCCAGCCCGATGGCGCTGAACACACCGGCCCACAGCACGGCGTACGCCAGGCCCGGCGCGAGGTCGGTGACCTCGTCCCAGACCCCGGACCAGCCGGCATCGGTGGTGAACGCGCCGCCGAGGAACATCACCAGCTGCGGCGCGCCGAGCAGCATGAACACGGCGGTGGCCAGGGCGGCGAACTTGGCCAGCGGGTAGTCGACGAGCCGCAGCGGCCGGGAGAAGTACAGCGGCAGCACACCGCTGCCCAGGTCACGGGAGACCAGTTCGGGAGCGACCACCGCGACGAAGAAGATCACCAGCCAGCTCATCGTGTCGGCGAACTGCGCGTAGGTGAGCAGCACCTGGCCGATCTGGGCGCGGACCGCCACCAGGCCGGCGGCGGCGACCACCACCACCCCGACGATGAACCAGGGAAAGATCTTGGCCTTGGCGCTGCGACCGAGCCCGAACGCGGTACGCAGACTGTGTGCGTAGAGCGCGCCGACGACGTGTCGTCGACCGAGCCGGGTTCCGGTGTAGCGCTGGTAGCCGATGTCGTGGATGACGCCGCCCGGCGCGCCGTTCGAGGTGGTGGCCGGGCCGGCCGGCGGCGACCCGGTGCCGCGGGCGGCGGTGAGCTGGTCAGACGTTGACACGGGAGTCCTCCGTGGTGGCGAAGAGTTCGGCGACCCGGTGCCGGCGCTGGTCGAGCCGGTGCAGCGGCAGGTCGAGTTCGACGACCGCGGTGAGGATCCGGTCGTACACGTCGGAGCCGGTCTCGGCGGGCACCAGCAGCAGCTGGCCTTCCCGGCTGACCGGCAGATCGGCCGCGGCCAGCCGGGCGGCCAGCGCCTCGGTGCCCTCGCTGACCTCGATCGCCAGCACGTCACTGGCGGTGGTCATGTCGGACAGCTGGGCGGACCGCAGCAGCCGGCCGCCGTCGATGGCGATCAGCGAGTCACAGATCCGCTCCACCTCGCCGAGCAGGTGCGAACAGACCAGCACCGAGATGCCGAACTCGGCACCGATCCGGTGCACCAGGGCCAGCATGGCGTCGCGGCCGGCCGGGTCCAGGCCGTTGGTCGGCTCGTCCAGCAGCAACAGGTCGGGGTCGTGCACCAGCGCCTGGGCCAGCTTGACCCGCTGCTTCATGCCGGTGGAGTAGCCGCCGATCTGCCGGTACCGCTCCTCGTAGAGCCCGACGTGGCGCAGCGCTTCGGAGGCTCGTTCCCGGGCCGCCGCCCGCGGCAGGCCGCTGATTCGGCCCAGGTGGGTGACGAATTCGGCGGCGCTGAGGTCCGGCGGTAGGCAGTCGTTCTCCGGCATGTAGCCGACCCGGGCGCGGACCGCGTCGGCGTCGGTGGTGGGGTCCAGTCCGAGCACCCGGGCCTGTCCGCTGGTCGGCGCGAGCAGGCCGAGCAGGATCTTGATCAGGGTCGACTTGCCGGCACCGTTGGCCCCGACCAGGCCGACGATGCCGGGCTGGACCTCGACGGTCAGGTCGGCCAGGGCCGTCACCCGCCCGCCGTACGTCTTGGTCAGCGCATCGGTCGCGATGAGAGTCACCTGGCCAGGGTATGGACTGCCGGCACGTCGTGGGATGGGGTTTCCCCCTGGAGGTTCCCTGAAGAGCACCCCACGCCCTGCCATTAGGGGTGACACCACGGCACCCGAAACCAAGCGTTGCTCTGGTTCGGTCCCGGACGAGACGTCGACATCCCGCGATGGTGGTCGACATCCCGCGATGGTGGCAGAACTCGCCGTGCCAGTCTCGACCGACGGCCGGACGGCTGCGAAACTGTGAGTTCGATCCATTGGGGGTGTGATGACCGACGGCTGGGTGCTGCCTGACGACGTGCTGCGGGACGCGCCGGCGTACACGCCGCGGCCGTTCGAGCTGGCCGACCTTGAGCTGATCCTGTCCGAGGCGTACGCCCCGCTGACCGGCTTCCACACCCGCGCCGATCTTGCCTCGTTGCGTAGTCGCGGCCGACTGGCCGACGGTACCGCCTGGCCGGTGCCGGTCACCCTGGAGGTGCCGGCCAGCCTGGTCGCCGGGCTCGACCTGACGAACCCGCTGCTGCGGGTGCTGGTGCTCACCGACCCGGAGGGTGCTCCGGTGGCCGCGCTGGACGTCGTCGACGCCTGGCCGAGCCGGGACGGCTTCTCGGCGGTCGGCGGCCGGGTGCGCCGGCTCGGCGACGGCACCGGCGGGCCGTTCCAGCGGCTGCGTCGCAGCCCGGCGGAGGTACGCGCGCTACTGCCCCCGGGCCGGGTGCTCGGCGTGATCGCCGACCGCCCGCTGCACCGCCCGCAGCTGGCCCAGATCGCGCACGCCGCCCGTACCCTCGCCGCGCATCTGCTGATCCTGATCCCGGTCGCTGACAGCGGGGTCAGCGGGCTGCCGCCGGAGGTGCTGGTCCGCAGTGTCTTCGCGGCCCGGGACCGGATGCCGCCGGCGACGCTGGTCGCGGTGCCGTTGACCCGGCACGGTGACGAGATCCGGGACGCGCTGCTGCGGGCCCGGGTGGCGGCCGCGTACGGCGTCACCCACCTGCTGTCCACCGGCGAGATGCTCTCCGGCGGCGGCCCTCGGGTGCTGGTACCCCGGGAGCTGGCCTACGACAACCGGGACGGTCAGTGGCGCTGGCGCGACGACATTCCGCCGCGCAACCGACGGCTGGCACTCGGCCAGGAGGAGATCGACGATCTGCTGGACCGGGGGTTTCCGCTGCCGGAGTGGCACACCCCGCCGGCGGTGGCCCGGGAGCTGGCTCGGGCCCGGCCGCCGCGTCGGCACCGCGGCCTGGTGGTGTTCTTCACCGGGCTGTCCGGTTCCGGCAAGTCGACCATTGCCCGGGGAGTGGCGGACGCGCTGCGGGAGAGCGGCGACCGGACCGTCACGCTGCTCGACGGGGACGTGGTACGCCGTGAGCTCTCCGCCGGGTTGACGTTCTCCAAGACGGACCGGGACCGTAACGTCCGCCGGATCGGCTGGGTCGCGTCCGAGGTCGGTCGGCACCACGGGGTGGCGATCTGCTGCCCGATCGCGCCGTACGCCCAGCCCCGGGCGGTGGCCCGGCAGATGGCGAACGACGCCGGCGCCGGTTTCCTGCTGGTCTGGGTGGCGACCCCGTTGGAGGTCTGCGAGGCCCGCGACCGCAAGGGGTTGTACGCCAAGGCGCGGGCCGGCCAGCTGACCGGGATGACCGGGATCGACGATCCGTACGAGGAGCCGACCGATGCCGACCTGGTGCTGAACACCAGTGAGATGAGCATCGAGCAGGGCGTGCAGACGGTGCTGCACCACCTCACCGAAACGGGTTGGGTGGAGCCTCGACTGAAGCCGGCCTGACCGCCGCATCCTCCTTTGTCGCCTTTTCTGCAGATGACGGCAAGTCGGACGAGAAGCCGCTCTTGCCCGGGTAGCGGCGACGTTATCCGGTAGATAGCGTTTTGCGCCGCCCAGGCAGGCAGAACAGCCGCCCAAGCAGAACAGGAGAGGCGACATGCCGCTACGCAGTCGGATCCCGGGGCCGCTCCGCCGGATGGTGCCCACCCGGTCCTGGTCATACGGGCGGTGGACGGCCCCGAGCCGGGTGCTGCCGTCGTTCCTGATCTGCGGCGGGCACCGGTGCGGGACGGCCGGGTTGCACCGGATGCTGGCTGCTCATCCGCTGGTGCTGCGGGCGGCCCGGCGCGATGGGGTGAGCTTCTTCGATACCTCGTACGAGCGGGGCATCGACTGGTACCGGGGGCACTTCCCCCGCCAGCGCACCGCCCGCCGGTTGCAGCGACGCCACGGCGGCACCGCCAGCGCCTTCGAGACCAGCACCTACTACCTCTACCACCCGTACGCGGCGCTGCGGATCGCCCGAGACCTGCCGGACGTGCGGCTGCTGGTGCTGGTCCGCGATCCGGTGGACCGGGCCTGGTCGCACTTCCGGGTGGAACGGCTGGCCGGGCACGAGCCGGAGCCGTCGTTCGCGCGGGCGCTGGCGCTGGAGTCGGCACGGCTACGCGGGCAGGAGGAACGCCTCGGGGTGGAGGCCGGGTACCGCAGTTTCGCCCACCAGCATCACGCGTACCGGCAGCGCGGCGAGTACGCCACCTACCTGGACCGGTTGGCCGGCCAGGTGGGTCGAGAGCGGATCTGCCTGGTGGAGGCCGAACGGCTGTGGACCACGCCGGCCAAGGTGTACGGCGAGGTGTTGGACTTCCTCGGCCTGCCGAGGCTGGACGAGGTGCCGCCGTTGCCGCCGCCGACCGCCCCGCCGGCCCTGGTCGAGGCGGCGCCGGACGCGCCGACCGACGGTCTGCCGGTCGAGCCGCCCGGTGCCCGTACCCGTCGGGAGTTGGCCGACCACTTCGCCCCGCACGACGCGCGGCTCGCCGGCTGGCTCGGCCGGCCGCCGGTCTGGCGCAGCGCGGTGGCGGAAGCGTTCCGCTGACCCGACCCTACGCAGGCACCTACCTGGCCGGGGCGTACTTCCATTCGACCACACCTGCGCGATAGTGTTCGCATCTGTTGGATTGAGTGCGAGCAGGTGGGAGCCGGACGTGGTGCTGATGCTCGCGCCGCAGCGCCAGGCGGCGATCCTGGACCGGGTCCGGGCCGCTGGCGGGGTACGGGTCACCGACCTGGCCGTCGAGTTCGGCGTCTCGGACATGACGATCCGCCGGGACCTGGACGTCCTGGCCGACCGAGGGCTGCTGGCCAAGGTGCACGGCGGGGCCACCCTGGTCGATCCCGGGGCCACCGACGAGCCGGGGTTCGCGGCGAAGTCCGCCCGGCAGCAGGCCGAAAAGGCAGCGATCGCTACCCGCGCCGCCGACCTGGTCGTCGCCGGCGGGGCGGTGGCGTTGTCGGCCGGCACCACCACGGTGGAGCTCGCCCGTCGGCTGGTCGAGGTCCCCGGGCTGACGGTGGTGACCAACTCGATCCCGGTGGCCGACGTGTTCTACCGGGACGGTCGGGGCGACCGGACGGTGATCCTCACCGGCGGGGTGCGTACCCCGTCGGACGCGCTGGTCGGGCCGGTGGCCGTGACCGCCCTCCGCGACCTGCACGTGGACCTGCTCTTCCTCGGTGTGCACGGGATGAGCGAACGGGCCGGCTACACCACCCCGAACCTGATGGAGTCCGACACCAACCGTGCCCTGATCACGGCGGCGGCCCGCCTGGTGGTGCTGGCCGACCACACCAAGTGGGACGTCGTGGGGATCTCCTCGATGGCGGAGCTGGCCGCCGCCCAGGTGGTGGTCAGCGACCCCGGACTGCCCGCGACGGCCCGCGACGTCCTGGCCGGACACGGCGTCGAGCTGTCGATCGCCGACCCACACCGATAGGAACTCCGTGAAACGCAGTGCGGTACGGCTCGCCGACGGGCGGGAACTCATCTACTTCGACGAGCGGGACGACGCTGTCCGGGAAGGACCGGACCGGCGGGAGCTGCCGCCCCCGCCGCCGGCCTCGGAGCTTCGCCACGACCCGTTGACCGACGAGTGGGTGGCGATCGCCGCACACCGGCAGACCCGGACCTTCCTGCCACCGACCGACCAGTGCCCGCTGTGCCCGTCGCGGCCCGGTCGGTCCAGTGAGATCCCGGCGTACGACTACGACGTGGTGGTCTTCGAGAACCGGTTCCCGTCGCTGAGCGACCGGGTGGGTGAGGCGCCCGCCGGCTACCCCGGTGGTACGCCGTTCACTCCGACCCGGCCCGGTCTCGGGCGCTGCGAGGTGGTCTGCTTCACCGCCGAGCACGGCACCTCGTTCGCCGCGCTGACCCCGGCCCGGGTCCGCACCGTCGTCGACGCGCTGGCCGACCGGACCGCCGAGTTGTCCGCGCTGGACGCGGTGGAGCAGGTGTTCTGTTTCGAGAACCGGGGCGTGGAGATCGGGGTCACCCTGCACCACCCGCACGGGCAGATCTACGCGTACCCGTTCGTGCCGCCGCGTACCCGGTCGATGCTGGCCGCCGCCCGACGGCACGCCGAGGCGACCGGCGGGCGGAGCCTGTACGCGGACGTGCTGGCCGCCGAGCGGGCGGCCGGGGTGCGGGTGGTGGCGGCGAACGACCGGTGGACGGCGTACGTGCCGGCCGCGGCGCGCTGGCCGTTCGAGGTGCACCTGGCACCGCACCGCCGGGTGCCGGACATCGCCGGGTTGGACGACGCCGAACGGGACGCCTTCGGGCCGCTCTACCTGGACGTGCTGCGCCGCTTCGACCGGCTCTTCGACAGCCGGCAGGGTACGCCATACATCGCGGCGTGGCATCAGGCTCCGGTGCGTCACGAACGGGAGTTGGGTTACCTGCATCTGCAGGTGTTCACCATCCGACGGGCGGCGGACAAGCTGAAGTACCTGGCCGGTTCGGAATCGGCGATGGGCGTGTTCATCAACGACGTCCGGCCCGAACAGGCGGCGGCGCTGCTGCGCGACGCCTGACCGGCACCGTTTTCCGTCACTGAGGGCGCTGGCGTCGGTCGATGTCGCCGGCTCGGCTGATCCGGTCGACGACAATCCTTCCCATAATGGGATTCCCGAATTAGGATCGCTGGGTGCCCACTCAGGAACGCTGGGTACTCACTCAGGAAGACAGGTCATTGACGTCGGCAGGGAGGTAACAGAGTTGTCCTGGTTCGCCCTGGGCTTCCTCCTGGCGCTGGTCGCCTCCAGCGCGTACGCGATCGGTCGCCTGCACCTACGGTTCGCATATCGGGTTGGATACCGACAGGGCCATGCGGACGGCGCCCATCGACAGTTCGGCACCGCAGTACGGATGCTGGAAGAGGTTTCCCGCAACGGCAGTGCGGTCTTCGCCCGACAGCAGTCGGTCGGCCAGCACGGTGGCGCCATTCCGCGCGGAAGGCAGCCGGCCGGCGTCGCCCGGCATCGACGGGAAGATTGACGTACGGGTCGGTCCTCCAGCCGTTCGGCTGGAGGACCGAGTGCCCGTTCGGCTGGAGGACCGAGTGCCCGGACCAGGTCGGGTCACGACCGCTGGTCGGCGTCCGGATCCACGATGGTTCCAGGTAGCAGCCGCAGCCCCGCCTCGATTCGCTCCCGGTAGCTTTCGGGCACGGTCGGCTGGACCGCCGAGGCGACGTAGCGCACCAGCCGGTGGCCCGGGTCCACCGGCCCGTCGCCGTCCACCATCCAACCGATCAGCTCGGCCAGCGTGGCGTCGGCGCGTAGCCCGTCGATCCGGGTGCGTTCGACCGGTGTCCAGTGGCCGGCCGTGAGAAGTTCCCGGATCAGGGTCTCCACCAGTTCCTGGATCGGGGTCTGCGTTGGTTCCTGGACCGGGGTCCGCGCCTGCCCGCCGAGTGGCGGCCGAGATCCGGCGGTGAGCTGATTGACCAACGCCCGCACCGCGACACGCACCGCCGGCTGCCCTGCCGGGTCCATCGTCAACACCACGCAGAATGGGCCGCCGCTGGCGGTCACCGGTCGTCGGTGTGACTACCACCGTCGGTCATCGTCGGAAACTGTCCCGGTCCTCGGTCATCGCCTCGGCGAACGCCTCGGACAACAGGTGGGCCCAGCTCACCCCGAAGACGTCGACACCACCGCGCATCATGCTCATGATCGTCGAGACCAGCGCTTGCCGGGTGAACAGTAGCGTGGTACCGGGTACCCGTCGGCCGAGCCGGTCCCAGCCGCCGAACTCGGCGTACAGGAAACGGTCCCGACCACCGGTGCGGTCGTCGGCGGTCATCAATCCGGTCCGCAGGCTTCGCGCCCACACCGCGGTCTCCGCGTCCGGCGGGTCGGCCGACCCGGGTCCGCCGACCGGCTCCGCCGACCCGTCGCCATTCCCGCCACCCAGATCATTGCCGTTCGTCGATCGAAAAGCCACCGTCGGCCCCCCAACTTCTCACATCCGCAATGACTCACGCCACCGCTGCCGTCATCGAAATCGCCAGTCGACGCGCAGCCGCCAGCAGGCGGGGGCCTCCACGCGGCGGCCGCGAAGCGAAGATTGATCACATCCACCGCAGCGGCCGGCTATCCCACCTGCACCCAATCCCATAATGGAACATACAAAGAGGAACTCCCAGTGTCACGAACAGCGCCAGCCGGCCGCCTGTGACTTGGATCACAAAAAAGCGGAGAGTTCGATCAGGCACGCCCAACGGAGCGATCGAGCCACGGGCCGTGGGTCGCAGATCGGCACCGACCCGACCTCAGCCGGTGGTCACAGTGACTTCGCGGTACGGACGAGAAAGTCGTTCGTCTCCTCGGGCCCCAATGCGGCGGCCGAGACGAGATCAAAATGCCGGCGGAATCGCTCCAGGTACGCTTCGCCCTCGACGAACTGGGCGATCTCGTACGCCTCGAGGAAAGCCAGCGGCGGATCCGGATCCAGATCGAGCAGCACGAAGCCACCGCCCGCCGACAGAACGGGCCCCGCCGAGAACGGCAGAATCCGAAGCATCACATTGGGCAGGTCGTTGGCCGCCGCCAGGGCGAGAATCTGATTATGCAACACCGAACGGTCCCCGACGTGGCGTTGCACCGCAGACTCGTCGACGACAGCGGAGATTTCCGTCGTCGCGGCACCTCCGGTCAACAACTGCTGCCGGGCGATCGTCAACCGCAGCCGCGCCTCGACCGTTTCTGGGTCATGCCCCTCGGCGACCAGGGTCGTCCGGGCGTACTCGGGAGTCTGAAAGAGCGACGGGACGAAAAGACTGTAAATGGACAGCAACCTCGCGGTCGCCTCAAGACCGACATAGGACCGAAGCCATTCCGGCACCTCGACACCCTCGCCGAACAGGGAAGCCCGCCAGCCCCGTCGCCCCGCGTCCCTGGTCAGGTCCTCGAGCTCGGCGCGCAGCGAGGCGGACGCGCCGTAGACCGCCATCAACGCCCGCAGGGTATGGATCTTCGGGGCCGAGTGGCCATTCTCGAATCGGGAGAGCGAAGACTTGGTCACCTCGGCCCGCTGGGCGGCCGCCTCCAGAGTGAGCCCTTTGCGCTCACGGAGCGCACGCAACTCCGAGGCGATGCGGCGCTTCAGGGCAACGGGCGTTCGGGTCATGGCAGACAGTCTGACACGGCGGCAGGGACCGTACCACGCTCGGCGCGACCGTCATGGGCGTACCAATGGAAATTCCATTCGCGGAATTTCCACAGCGCTGCGCGCAGAACCTACCATGCGACCCGAAACACATCACCGAGACGTCCCATGCCGGGTGACTGGACCGGCCGGACTGGGCACTCCCGACCGACCGAACAAATCGGTCAAAGCCCGGATAACTACCGGCTACCCCGGAAAGGACCGACGGCCGAGCGCGATCGATCCGATTCGAAATGCGAAAGCCGGGCCCCGACATGGTTGCGGGGGGCCCGGGACAGGGCCCCCCGCAGGGAAGGGACGGCAGGCTGCTGGTTCACAGCCGAGGATCCACCATCAGCGTCATGTTGCTCAGGGCGACCGCCACCGGAAGATCCCCTTGGACGCGACTGGCACCACGTCCACCCTGTTCAACGATCTGCCGGAGGAACCGGTGACGGTACCGGCCGCGAACTCAGGCGCTCAGCCGCCCAGCCGCTTGGCCAGGTTGCCGTCGAGAGCCGCCATGAACTCGTCGGTGGTCAGCCACGGAGCGTTGCGGTCGATCAGCAGCGCCAGGTCCTTGGTCATCTGCCCCGCCTCGACGGTCTCGATGCAGACCTGCTCGAGCGTGTTGGCGAACTCGGTCACCGCCGGAGTGCCGTCCAGCTTGCCGCGGTGGGCCAGGCCCCGAGTCCAGGCGAAGATCGACGCGATCGGGTTGGTCGACGTCTTCTCGCCCTTCTGCCACTGCCGGTAGTGCCGGGTGACCGTGCCGTGCGCGGCCTCCGCCTCCACCGTACGGCCGTCCGGGGTCATCAGCACCGACGTCATCAGCCCCAGCGAGCCGAAGCCCTGGGCGACGGTGTCCGACTGCACGTCACCGTCGTAGTTCTTGCAGGCCCAGACAAAGCCGCCCTCCCACTTGAGCGCGGCGGCGACCATGTCGTCGATCAACCGGTGCTCGTAGGTGATCCCGGCGGCGGCGAACTCGGTGGCGAACTCGGCCTCGTACACCTCGGCGAAGATGTCCTTGAACCGGCCGTCGTACGCCTTGAGGATGGTGTTCTTGGTCGACAGGTAGACCGGGTAGCCGCGGTCCAGTCCGTAGCGCAGCGAGGCGCGGGCGAAGTCGCGGATCGACTCGTCGAAGTTGTACATCCCCATCGCGACGCCGCCGCCGGGGAAGTTGGCGACCTCCATTTCGACCGGGGCGCTGCCGTCGGCCGGGGTGTAGGTGATGGTCACCGTGCCCGGCCCGGGCACCACGAAATCGGAGGCCTTGTACTGGTCGCCGTGCGCGTGCCGGCCGATGATGATCGGCTTGGTCCAGCCGGGCACCAGCCGGGGGACGTTCGACATGATGATCGGCTCGCGGAACACCACGCCGCCGAGGATGTTCCGGATGGTGCCGTTCGGGGAACGCCACATCTTCTTGAGGCCGAACTCCTCGACCCGGGCCTCGTCCGGAGTGATGGTCGCGCACTTGACGCCGACGCCGTGCTGCTTGATGGCGTTCGCGGCGTCCACCGTCACCTGGTCGTCAGTCTCGTCGCGGTACTGGATCGACAGGTCGTAGTAGTGCAGGTCGACGTCGAGGTAGGGCAGGATCAACTGCTCCCGGATCTGCTTCCAGATGATCCTGGTCATCTCGTCGCCGTCGAGCTCGACGACCGGGTTGGTTACCTTGATCTTCGCCATCGACCGGCGCTCCTCTCGGAAACTCGTGTTAGCAGTACGAGCGTACTGGATTGCGGAACCCGGTGCGCAGCGGGCGGGACGAACGAGGCGCGACACACGTCGGGGCGGGCACCCGGCCGGATGCCCGCCCCGATCGTCACGCCCGTACGGCTCAGAGGTCGGCCACGTCAGCCTGCTTGGCCCGGACCGCCTCGGCGGCCTCCTTCAGCGCGGCCAGCTCCGTGTCGGTCAGGTCGGTGGTCACCACCCGACGGACACCATCGGCCCCGAGCTCAGCCTCCACCCCCAGGTAGACACCGTCGATGCCGTACTCCCCGGTGACCCAGGCGCACACCGGCATCACCGCGCCGGAGTCCTCGGCCACCGCCTTGGCCATCCGGGCCGCCGCCGCCGACGGCGCGTAGTACGCCGACCCGGTCTTGAGCAGGGCGACGACCTCGGCCCCACCGTTGCGGGTACGGACCACCAGCTCCTCGATCTTGTCCGCCGGCAGGAGCTCGGTCAGCGGCTTGCCGTTGACGGTGCACCGCGACGGCACCGGCACCATGGTGTCACCGTGCGAGCCGAGGGTCAGCGTGCGTACCGTCGCCACCGGTACCGCGAGCGTCTCGGCGACGAAGTGGGAGAACCGGGCGGTGTCCAGCATGCCGGCCTGGCCGAGCACCCGGTTGCGCGGGAACCCGGTGGCGATCTGGGCCAACGCGGTCATCTCGTCGAGCGGGTTGGACACCACGATGACCACCGCGTCCGGGGCGTACCGGGCGATGTTCTCCGCCACCCCGCGGACGATCTTGGCGTTGACCTCCAGCAGGTCCATCCGGCTCATCCCCGGCTTACGCGGCAGGCCGGCGGTGACGATGACGACGTCCGAGCCGGAGATCACCTCGTAGCCGGAGCCGTCCACCCCGGTGGTCGCACCGACGACCTTGGTCTCGAAGCCCTCGATCGGCCGCGACTGGTTGAGATCGAGGGCCAGTCCCTCGGGCTTGCCCTCGATGATGTCGGTCAGCACGACGGTGTCGAAGACGTCGTACTCGGCCAGGCGCTGCGCGGTCGTCGAGCCGTAGAAGCCGGCCCCGACGACGGTGACCTTCTTGCCCATTGTCGTCTCACTCCCTGCTACCGGGCGAATTTGACGGGACCGTATCAGCCAGGTAACGGCTGAGCGGGCCAGGGGCGCGCCCGGAGACCCACCTCACGCCCGCCACACCGGCCGGCCCACAGCTCGGCTCATCGGTCGGCGAGGCCGCGTTCCGCCAACTCGACGACGTTGGTCAACAACATGGCCCGGGTCATCGGGCCGATCCCGCCGGGCACCGGGGCCAGCGCACCGGCCACCTCGGCCACGTCCGGTGCCACGTCACCGGTGTACTGGCCCTTGCCGTTCTCGCCGAGCACCCGGGTGATACCGACGTCCACGACCGTCGCCCCCGGCGTGATCATCTCTGCGGTGACCAGCCCCGGTACGCCCGCCGCAGCGATCACGATGTCCGCCCGACGGGTGTGGTCGCCCAGGTCCAGGGTGCCGGTGTGGCACAGGGTCACCGTGGCGTTCTCGCTGCGCCGGGTCAGCAGCAGACCCAGCGGCCGGCCAACAGTGGTGCCCCGGCCGATCACCACCACCTCCGCGCCCCGGATCCGGATCTCGTTACGGCGCAGCAGGTCGACGATGCCGCGCGGGGTGCAGGCGACCGGCGCGTCGAAGCCGAGCACCAGCCGGCCCAGGTTCACCGGGTGCAGCCCGTCGGCGTCCTTGTCCGGATCGACCCGCTCCAGCACCCGCTGGGTGTCGATCTGCGCCGGCATCGGCAGCTGCACGATGTAGCCGTGGCAGGCCGGATCGGCGTTCAGCTCGGCGACCACCGCCTCCACCTGCTCCTGGGTCGCGTCGGCCGGCAGGTCCCGGCGGATCGAGGCGATGCCGACCTCGGCGCAGTCCCGGTGCTTGCCGTTGACGTACGCCTGGGAGCCGGGATCCTCACCGACCAGCACGGTGCCGAGACCGGGCACCACCGACTGCTCCGCGAGCGCCTTGACCCGGGCACGAAGGTTGTCCTTGATGGCGGAAGCCGCCGCCTTGCCGTCCAGAATTGTCGCCGTCACGTCACCGATCGTCTCACGTCGCCCGATCCGCCCCGGTTGGCACCTCACGCGGGCCAGCCGGTCAGGGCCGCAAGGACCTGCCGGTCAGGGCCGCACGTCGGCGCCGTACGCCGCCGCGACCTGCACCGCCTGGGCCAGGTCGATCCGCGCCCCGGTGAGGTCGAGGCCGCGCAGCTCGACCCCGGCCAGATCCGCGCCACGCAGGTCCGCGCCACGCAGCTTCGCGCTGGTCAGCCGGGCATAGCCGAGGTCCGCCCCGGAAAGATCCACCCGGCTCAGGTCCGCCTCGGTCAGGTCGGCCTCCCGTAGCCGCAGCCCGGACAGCTTCGTCCCGGTCAGGTCCTGGCCGCGCAGCAGCACGAACCCCCAGTCCCCGCCATCGACGTGCAGCGGACGCAGCGTGCAGTCGAGGAACTGGGTGCCGGTCAGTTTGCAGTCGGCGAAGGTCGCGTCGAAGAACGACGACCGCCGGATCACGCAGTGCAGCAGCGCGCAGTGGGTCAGCCGGGCCGCGTTGGCCCGCACGTTCGCCAGAACGCAGTTGGTGAAGACGCAGCCGGTCAGCACCGCCTCGGTCAGGTCGACGTCGACGAGCTCACAGCGGTCGAAGTGCACCCGGTCGAACTCGTCGAGCGCCCAGTCGGCACCGACGATCCGCTCCTCGACGCGCTGCTGCGGCGACACGACCACGGCCCGCCGGTCAGTGGAAGAAGTGCCGGGTGCCGGTCAGGTACATGGCGACCCCGGCGGCGTTCGCCGCCGCGACCACCTCGTCGTCCCGGATCGAACCACCGGGCTGCACCACCGCGCGTACCCCGGCGTCGATCAGCACCTGCAGGCCGTCCGGGAACGGGAAGAACGCGTCGGAGGCGGCCACCGCGCCAGCGGCCCGGCCGGCGCCGGCCCGGCGTACCGCCAACTCGGCGGCGTCGACCCGGTTGACCTGGCCCATGCCGACCCCGACGGTGGCACCGTCGCGGGCCAGCAGGATCGCGTTGCTCTTCACCGCGCGTACCGCCCGCCAGGCGAAGCCCAGGTCGGCCAGCAGGTCCGCGTCGGCCGGCTCACCGGTGGCCAGCCGCCAGCTCACCGGATCGTCGCCGGCGGCGTCGATCCGGTCGGCGGTCTGCGCCAGCCGGCCGCCGGTGACCTCCCGCCACTCGACCTCCGCCGGCTGCCACGCCGGGGCGAGCAGCAGCCGCAGGTTCTTCTTCCGGGCCAGCACCTCGACCGCGGCCGGGTCGAACCCGGGGGCCACCACCACCTCGGTGAAGATCTCCGCGACCTGGTTGGCCAGCTCGACGGTGACCGGCCGGTTGACCGCGATCACCCCGCCGTACGCGGAAACCGGGTCGCAGGCGTGCGCCTTGCGGTGTGCCTCGGCGACGTCGACACCGACCGCGATGCCGCACGGGTTGGCGTGCTTGATGATCGCCACGGCCGGGGCGGTGAAGTCGTTCGCCGCCCGCCAGGCGGCGTCGGCGTCGACGTAGTTGTTGTACGACATCTCCTTGCCATGCAACTGCTCGGCCTGGGCCAGCCCAGCCGGTGCCGCCGGGTCCAGGTAGAGGGCCGCCCGCTGGTGCGGGTTCTCGCCGTAGCGCAGCACGGCGGCCCGGCGCAGCGCGGTGCCGGCGAACTCCGGCCAGTCCACCGGCTGGTCGGTGTCCGCGCCGACCAGGGTCCGGGCGCACCAGTCGGCGACCGCGACGTCGTACTCGGCGATGTCGGCGAACGCGCGGGCGGCGAGGGCGCGCCGCTGCCGCAGGGTGAAGCCACCGTCGGCGAGGGCCTGCTCGATCAGCGGGTACGCCGACACCGAGGTGACCACCGCGACGCTGGCGTGGTTCTTCGCCGCCGCCCGCACCATCGCCGGGCCACCGATGTCGATCTGCTCCACACAGCCGTCCAGGTCGGCGCCGGAGGCCACGGTCTGCTGGAACGGGTACAGGTTGGACACCAGCAGGTCGAACGGGGCGACGCCGAGCTCGGCCAGCTGCGTGGTGTGGTCGGCGGAGCGCAGGTCGGCCAGCAGCCCGGCGTGCACGTGCGGGTGCAGCGTCTTGACCCGGCCGTCCAGGCATTCCGGGAAGCCGGTCACGTCCTCCACCCGGACCACCGGCACGCCGGCGGCGGCGATGGTGGTCGCGGTCGACCCGGTGGAGACGATCTCCACCCCGGCGGCGTGCAGCATGGTGGCCAGCTCGACCAGGCCGGTCTTGTCGTAGACGCTGATCAACGCCCGGTGCAGCGGGCGGCGGCCGTCGATGCTCGGGTTCATCCGATGGTGACCTTTCGATGCGAGATGGTCCAGCCCTGCCGGACCAGCCGGCCGACGTACTCGACGAGCTGCGCCCGTTCCGCTTCCTTGATCCGCTCGGTCAGGCTGGCCTCGTCGTCGTCCGGCTCGACTGGGACCGCGACCTGCGCGACGATCGGTCCGGTGTCGACGCCGGCGTCGACGAAGAAGAGCGTGGCACCAGCCAGCTTGACCCCGTAGGCGAGGGCGTCACGCGGTCCGTTCATGCCGGGGAACGCGGGCAGCAGCGAGTTGTGGGTGTTGACGTAGCGGTCCCCGAAGGCGGCCAGGAACCGGGCGCCGACCAGCTTCAGGAAGCCGGCCGAGACGATCAGGTCCGGCTGGTACGCGGCGACCTCGGCGGTCAGCGCGGCGTCCCAGTCCGCCCGGCTGGCGTGGTCGGCGACCCGGGCCACGAAGGTGGGCACCCCGGCGGCCTTGGCCCGGTCCAGCCCGGCGATCCCGTCCCGGTCCGCGCCGACCGCGACGACGACCGCGCCGTACGCGGGGTCCTCGGTGGCGTCGAGCAGCGCCTGCAGATTGGTGCCGGAGCCGGAGACGAGCACCACGAGTCTGGCCGGGGACGAGGTCACCCGAGCACCCTACCCGGCCGCCGACGAGGCCCCGTCCAGGTCCCGCCCAGGTCCCGCCCAACGCGACGGGCGGGCGCGACGGGCGGCAGGATTTGCGCTGACCAGATACGCTGCCCGACGCTCGGGCAAAAACACGATCTCCGACCGCCCTGAGCGTCGTCGTCATGAAGGAGCTCTCTGTGCAGCCCGGCTACCCAGGCCAAGATCCGTACGGCCAGCAGCCCCAGCAGCCCCAGGACCCGACCTCGTCGCCACCGTCCGACCCGTACGGTCAGCAGCCGCCGTCCTCGGGGCAGCCGTACTCGGACCCGTACGGCCAGCAGCCGCCGTCCTCGGGCCAGCCCTACTCCGACCCGTACGGCCAGCAACCGCCGGGGCAGCCGTACCCGCAGCAGCCGATGCAGCCCTACGGTGACCCGTACGCGCAGCAGCCGGTGCCGGGCCAGCCGTACCCCGCCGGCGGCTACGGCATGCCGGGCCAGCAGAAGAACAACCACCTGGGCCTGATCGGCATGATCGTCGGCATCACCTCGCTGGTGCTCGCCGTGTGCTGCCCGCTACTCGGCATCCCGGCCGGGATCGCCGGCGCGGTGCTCGGTTTCCTCGGCAAGAACAAGGTCGACCAGGGCCTGGCAGACAACCGTGGCCAGGCGATGGCCGGGCTGATCTGCGGCGCGATCGGGGTGGTGCTCGGCATCGCGAACTCGATCCTCGGCGTCCTGCTGGACTTCGGCAGCGGGTTCAACAGCATCTGAGCCAGCCGTCGTGACGCGGCCCGATCAGGGCGTCCCGGATCGTCCGGGGCGCCCTGTTCCGTTGCCGGACCGTCCCGGACGCGGGGCGGACCGGTCCGCCGGAGGAGCCGCCACCGCCCGCGCCGCCACCGCGCCGACCACCGCCCCGACCGCGAGGACCGCGCTCGACACCGCCGCCACCTGCCAGGCGACCGGGCCGACGTCGGCGAGCCGTCCGGCGCCGAGCGGACCGCCGGACACGCCCGCCGCACCGCCCAACAGCAGACCGGCCACCGGCCCGCTGATCAGAGCGGCACCGATCAGCACCGGCCAGCCGGGCAGCCGGGCACCGCCCCGGGCGGTCACCGTCGGCCAGCGGCGGGCCAGCACCCAACCGGTGGTCATCCCGGCCAGCACCGGCAGGGCGAGCAGCGCCGCGCTGAGCCCGCCGGCCGGGCCGTTGGGCAGCCCGGCGAACAGTGGCACCGCCGGCAGGCTGCCGAGGGTGACCTCGGTGGTCCGTACCGCCGTGTCGGATCCCAGCGCGAAGCCCGGCCCCAGTAGGTAGGCGGTCGCCCAGATGGTGGCGTTCGGCGCGTATGCGATGCTGAGCAGCGTGATCCCGGCCTGCCCGGCCACCCCGGCCCGGTACACCCCGATGGTGTCGGCGGCGTCCCCACCGCTGATCGCCACGGACAGCCCGGCCACGGCGGCGCCGGCGCCGAGCACCAGCAGCGCGGCGGCCAGCCCGGCCCGCGTCGCGTGCCGGAGCAGGTCGGGGCAGCGCGCCGCCAGTCGGCGCAGCGTACCGGTGGTTTGACCGGCTCCGAGCAACGCGCCGACCGCGCCGAACACCGCCAGCGTGGCCCCGGCCCGCAGCGGCTCGATCCCCGTGGTGGCGCTGCCGGCGACGTGCGCGGCGGCTGCCCCGAGCGCGCCGTACGCGGTCGCGACGGCCAACGCGACGACGATCGCCCGTACGGCGGATCCGCGGTGCCGGGCACCGACCGCCCGGGTGGTGTGCACCCCGGCCCGGTAGATCCGCCAGGCAGCGAACGCGCTGAGCAGCAGCGGCGGCAGACCGAGCGGACCGGTCGGGGTGTCCAGCGGTACGCCGTGCCCGAGCAGCCAGGCGGCCAGACCGATCCGGGCCGCGCCAGGCACCGACGAGTCGCCTTCGGCGAGCCGGATCAGCCACATCACCACCGCGACCGGCAGGTACGACACCACGGCGGCCCACAGGGTGGTCACCGAGGCCGCGACGACCAGCGGAGCCCGGCCACGGCGGGCGGCGCCGGGTCCGGGGCCGGCACCGGGGTCGCGGCGCCGAACGGCGTCGACCGACGCGGTACCGTCCGCCGTCCGTGGCGGATCCGGGGGGTGGGCTGCCATCGTGCCTACTTTGGCACGTGGGCGCACTGATCCGGCGGCAATATCGCCGTGGCCTGGCCGGTCACCTGCCGAACCCGCCGACATTCCGGTCATTTGGCCGTACGCTCGGTGCTGAACCGCGCCGTCGACGACGGCGGCTGTCGAGTTGACGGGGGACCCTGCCAATGGCCCAGTATCCACCGGCCGCGGCGTCGGCCGGCAGCGACCGCAGCACCCTGTGGGGTGTGCTCGGCATCGTGGTCGGCCTGCTCTGTTGCGGCATCCTCGGCATCGTCTTCGGCGCACTGTCGATCCGCGACGCCAACCGCTTCCGTAAGTCCCCGGTGCTGGGCTGGGTGGCGATCGTGCTGAGCGTGCTGAACATCATCGCCAACGCCAGCTTCTGGGCCACCGGGACCTACCCGATCGGCTGACCACACGACGACGGCCGTCGACCGGTCCCCCGACCGACGGCCCGTGTCGGTTGTGGCCGGTCAGCCGCCGGTGATCACCTGGCGCATCAGCCGGGCGGTCTCGCTCGGCGTACGGCCGACCTTGACGCCGGCCGCCTCCAGCGCGACCTTCTTGGCGTCGGCGGTGCCCGCCGAGCCGGAGATGATCGCACCGGCATGGCCCATCGTCTTGCCGGGCGGGGCGGTGAACCCGGCGATGTAGCCGACCACCGGCTTGGTCACGTTCGCCTTGATGAACTCCGCAGCCCGCTCCTCGGCGTCGCCGCCGATCTCGCCGATCATCACGATCGCGTCGGTCTCCGGGTCCTCCTGGAAGGCGGCCAGCGCGTCGATGTGGGTGGTGCCGATGACCGGGTCACCGCCGATGCCGACGCAGGTGGAGAAGCCGATGTCGCGCAGCTCGTACATCAGCTGGTAGGTCAGCGTGCCGCTCTTGCTGACCAGGCCGATCCGGCCAGCCGGGGTGATGTCCGCCGGGATGATGCCGGCGTTGGAGGCCCCTGGGGAGGCGATGCCCGGGCAGTTCGGTCCGATGATCCGGGTCTTGCCGCCCTTTGCCGTGTTGTGGGCCCAGAAGGCGGTCGAGTCGTGCACCGGGATGCCTTCGGTGATCACCACGGCGAGCGGGATCTCCGCGTCGACAGCCTCGATCACCGCCGCCTTGCAGAACGCCGGTGGGACGAAGATGACCGTGACGTCGGCCCCGGTCTCCTTCATCGCCTCGCCGACGTTGGCGAACACCGGCAGTCGGGTGTCGCCGAACTCGACCTGCTGTCCGGCCTTGCGTGGGTTGACCCCGCCGACGACGGTGGTGCCGGCGGCAAGCATCCGCCGGGTGTGCTTGGAGCCCTCGGAGCCGGTCATCCCCTGCACGATGACCTTGGAGTCCTTGGTCAGCCAGATCGCCATCTCGATCACTGTCCTTCCGGGCGGCCGGACGCCGCTGCGGCGAGCTGCGCGGCCCGCTCGGCCGCTCCGTCCATGGTGTCGACCCGCTCGACGAGGGGGTTGGCGGCCGAGTCGAGGATCGCCCGGCCCGCCTCGGCGTTGTTGCCGTCCAGCCGGACGACGAGCGGCTTTGTCACCGTCTCTCCGCGCTGTTCGAGCAGGGCCAGCGCCTGGACGACGCCATTGGCCACCTCGTCGCAGGCGGTGATCCCGCCGAAGACGTTGACGAACACGGTCCGCACGTCCGGGTCGGAGAGCACGATCTCCAGCCCGTTGGCCATCACCGCCGCGCTGGCGCCGCCGCCGATGTCGAGGAAGTTGGCGGGTTTGACGCCGCCGTGCGCCTCGCCGGCGTACGCCACCACGTCGAGGGTGGACATGACCAGGCCGGCCCCGTTGCCGATGATGCCGACCGAGCCGTCGAGCTTGACGTAGTTGAGGTCCTTCTCCTTGGCCCGCTGCTCCAGCGGGTCAACCGCCGACTGGTCGACCATCGCCTCGTGGTCGGGGTGCCGGAAACCGGCGTTCTCGTCCAGGGTGACCTTGGCGTCGAGGCAGAGCACCCGGCCCTCGGGGGTCCGGGCCAGCGGGTTCACCTCGACCAGGGTGGCGTCCTCGGCGATGAACGCCTGCCAGAGGCGGACCGCGATCTCGGTGATCTGGTCGGTGAGCTCGGCCGGGAAGCCGGCGGCGGCGGCGATCTCGGCGGCCTTGGCCTCGTCCACCCCGACGTTGGCGTCGATGGCGATTTTCGCCACCCGCTCCGGAGTCTCGGCGGCGACCTGCTCGATGTCCATCCCGCCCGCGACACTGGCGATGCAGAGGAAGGTGCGGTTGGCCCGGTCCAGCAGGTACGACAGGTAGTACTCGTCGGCGATGTCGGCGGTCACCGTCAACATCACCTTGCCGACGGTGTGCCCCTTGATGTCCATACCGAGGATGTTGGTGGCGTGACTGACCGCCTCGTCGGCGTCCTCGGCCAGCTTCACGCCGCCGGCCTTACCTCGACCACCGACCTTGACCTGGGCCTTGACCACGACACGGCCGCCGAGGCGCTCGGCGATCGCGCGGGCCTCTTCCGGGGTGGTGGCGACGCCGCCGGCGAGCACGGGCAACCCGTGTCGCTCGAACAGCTCGCGCCCCTGGTACTCGTACAGGTCCACGTTTGCGCGTCCCGTTCCGTCTCTGCGGCGCGCCGTCGCGCCGCCGCCAGCGTGCAGAATCAGATGATTTCCCGGTCACGAGCGGTGACCGGCCATTGGCGCAGCCTAACCACCCGGCCCCGGGACGCCAGTAGGCGGGCGGACGGTGTGCGCAACTGCACACATCCGGCGAGTCCGGCGAGCCGCCCACACAGCCGTACGGCGAGCTGGTCCCCGATCACCGGCACGGCCCCCGAAAATAAGGTGTGCCGGCGACGTAACCCCCGGTGACAGGTGTCGTTGAGTGAGGTGTCGGAAACGCAGCGCGGGGCCGACGGAAAGCGGCCGATGCCCTGTCGGTCGAGGGGTGGCGGCGGGGCATCGTGCATGGAGAGGCCGGACGTGTGAGGGGTGCGTCCGGCCTCTCACCCTTTCAGTGACCTTCTCACCTTCTTCACTGGTCAGGGACGTTGCCAATGCAGTGGGTGGGGACGTTGCCGCGGACCCAGTCGACGATGTCGGCGGTGCTCGCCCCGGGGGTGAAGATCCTGGCCACGCCGAGCGCGCTGAGTGCCGCGACGTCCTCGTCGGGGACGATGCCTCCACCGAAGACCACGATGTCGTCCGCACCCCGCTCGCGCAGCAGGTCGAGCACTCGGCGGAACAGCGTGAGATGCGCGCCGGACAGCACGGAGAGCCCGATGGCGTCGGCATCCTCCTGGATGGCGGTCTCGACGATCTGCTCCGGTGTCTGGTGCAGACCGGTGTAGATGACTTCGATGCCGGCGTCCCGCAACGCCCTGGCCACCACTTTGACACCGCGGTCGTGGCCGTCGAGGCCAGGCTTTGCCACCACCACCCGGATCCGAGTCTCCATCGCTGCGCGCCTCCTGCCGACCGGTCGATCCTTAACGAAGGTTAACCAACCTCGGCACATCGGCGGCAGCCCGGCCGACCCTGAGCCGCAACCCCGATCCACCCTGACTGAACGCACGATAAGTATTGCTCAATGTAACCAGCAGTTACCAACGAGTGGCCCGATAAAAGGTTACGAAATCGGGCAATACACAACGGACGGTCGCAGATCGTCAACAGTTTTTCGCGAGTCGGGTTGTGGCGGCCCTAGGGGTTGGCTACCGTGTCCACGGTTGTCCTCTGGCTCCGGCCAGAACCAACCCGGCCAACGAGCGTTAATCCCAGGTTCCGCAACGAGGGTCCCGGATGCTCGCACCGCCGCCGAACTACCCGCCGATGGAGGGTGTGCGTGCGCCAGCGCCTGTCGTCAGAGCCCGATCGATATCGGGGTCGTCGCCGCGTACCGACTCCACCTCGTAGCCGCTACGCGGCGGTCATGACCACCGCCGTCGTCGGCGCGGGTGTCGTCGCCCTCGGGGCCAGCGCGATGCCCGACGCCAAGACACTCAGCCCGTCGGCCCTGGCCGACCTGGAGAACAGCGTCGCGCTGAGCGACCAGGCCCTGGAGATCGACGACCAGGCCCTCGACCTGGACAGCCAGATCAGCGAGCGGGCCGAGGACGCCGAGCGCGCCTCCCGGGACGCCGACCGGACGCCGGCCACCTCGATGACCCAGGCCGCTCCCGACGTCTGGATGCTGCCACTGCGCGGCTACACCTTCACCTCCCCGTACGGCATGCGCTGGGGGAAGCTGCACGCCGGCGTCGACCTGGCCGCCGCCGAGGGCACCCCGTTCCACTCGATCCACGCCGGCACGGTCACCCTCGCCGGCTGGAACGGCGGCTACGGCTACTGCGTGATCGTCAAGCACGACGACGGAACCGAGGCCGTCTACGGCCATGCGTCCCGGCTACGGGTCACCGCCGGTCAGCGAGTGGAAGCCGGTGACCTGCTCGGCGACGTCGGCAACACCGGCCACTCCTACGGTGCCCACCTGCACCTCGAGGTGCACGTGGACTCGGAGCCGCAGGACCCGATCACGTGGCTGCGGGGCAAGGGAGTGGACCTCAAACTGCAGGTCGAGGCGATCTACGGCGGCGTCGTCGAGCCCTGACACTGACTGACTGACAAAAACCGCTCAGACCGTACGGTCTGAGCGGTTTTTGTGCAGTCCGCTCGCACCTAGCAGCGAGAATATGTCCTACGTCACATTGGATTTTGTGAGCTGCACCACTGTCGTCCCGGCCAGCAAATCCCCCATCTGACCACGGAGAGTCACGAAATTCCGGCCTCCGGGCAGTACGCGCCGACTTCTCCGGCTACCCGGTACCCACCCTCTGTGCCTGGCACACCACCATTTCCGGGTCCGTGCCCCCCTTAACCACGGAGGTCACCCCCGTGTCGCACCCTGAGCCCACGGAGCGCAGCGAGCCCTCGACCCGGCGTCGGTCACCAGGGCTGCACCGGCTGGTTCCGCCCGGCAGGCACGCCCAGGTGGCGGAGTTCGGCCGCCGGACCCGTACCGCCGCACTCACCGTGCTGGCCGTCGCGGCCCTCGGTATCGGCGGCGCCGCCACCGCACTCAACTCCGCCCCCGACCCCACCGCGACCGATCCGGCGACGACCTCGGCCCTCGCCGACCGGGCCGACTCGGCGGGACGCGCCGACCGGAGCACCCGTCAGCCGACGGCCACCCCGGACAGCAGCGGGGACGAGACCGGCTTCGGCCCGGCGCCCACGGACAGCAGCACCAGCCGCGCCGAGGAGACCGGTCAACCGGCGGACCCGACCGAAGCAGCCGGCGACGCCACGCCGACCGGGACCGACGACGAGACCGCGAGGTCGGCCGACGACGCCGCGAGGCAGACCGACGGCGACAGTGACGGCAATGACCCGGCCACGACCGCAGCGGCGGCGCAGCCGAGTACAGCGGCCAGCACGGCCGACTGGGTCACCCCGATGCCCGGCGCCCAGATCACCTCCTGCTACGGCCAGCGCTGGGGCGTGCTGCACGCCGGGATCGACCTGGCCCTGCCGGCCGGCACCCCGGTGCTCGCCGCCGGCGCCGGGACGGTGCAGGTCGCCGGCTGGGCGTACACCGGTTACGGCATCTCGGTGGTGATCGACCACGGCGGGGGTGTGCTCACCCACTACGCGCACCTCTCCGCGACCAGCGTCTCGGTCGGCGACCGGGTGGCCCCCGGGGACACCATCGGTGCGGAGGGCTCCACCGGCGACTCCACCGGCCCGCACCTGCACTTCGAGGTGCACGTCGGCGGGCTGTGGAGCCAGGTGGACCCGGCCCCGTGGATGCGCGAACGCGGCGTCGACCTGGGCTGCTGACCGCTGCGGTACGGGCCCGGGGTCAGACCTTCTCGATCGGCGCGTGCCGCAGCACCAGCCACATCGTCTGGTCGCCGAAGTCGACCTGGGCCCTGGCGCCCGGCCCGTGCCCCTCCACCGCCAGCACCCGACCCAGCCCGTACCGCTGGTGGTTGACCCGCTCCCCCACCGTCACCTTGGGCGCGGTGTGCAGCTCGCTGGCGGTGCTCAGCCGGCTCGGGTCCACCCCGAGCCGCTGGGCGAGGCGGGCGGCTTTCGGCGTGCCGCCGGCGAAGCCGCCGCCGCGGGCGACCGGTGACCGGTCCGCGGCGGCCGACCGCCCACCGACCCCGCCACCCGTGCCCGACCAGGAGGTGTACGCGGCCTCGGTCCGCTCCCAGCGGACCAGCTCGGCCGGCAGCTCGGAGAGGAACCGCGACGGCGGGTTGTACGCCGGCTGCCCCCACGCGGCGCGGGTCACCGACCGGGACAGGAACAGGCGCTGCCGGGCCCGGGTGATCCCGACGTACGCCAGCCGCCGCTCCTCCTCCAGCTCCCCGGTGTCGCCGAGGGCCCGCAGGTGCGGGAAGACGCCGTCCTCCAGGCCGGTCAGGAAGACCACCGGGAACTCCAGGCCCTTGGCGGTGTGCAGGGTCATCAGGGTGACCACACCCTGGTGGTCCGGATCGTCGTCGGGCACCTGGTCGGCGTCGGCGACCAGCGCGACCTGCTCCAGGAAACCGGCGACCGTCGCCGGCTCGTCGGACGCCTCGACCCGCTCGGTGTACTCGCGGGCCACGCTGACCAGCTCCTGCAGGTTCTCCACCCGACCGGCGTCCTGCGGATCCAGGCTCTCCTCCAGCTCGGTCAGGTAACCCGAGCGCAGCAGCACCGACTCCAACGCCTCCTCCGGGGTGGTGGTGGCCAACTGCTCCCGTACCCCGTCGAGCAGCGCCACGAAGTCGGCGATTGCGTTCACCGCCCGGGTCGAGATCCCCGGTGCCTCGGCCGCCCGCCCCAGCGCGGCACCGAACGAGATCCGTTCGCGGGCGGCCAGCGCCTCGATACACGCCTCGGCCCGGTCGCCGATGCCCCGACGCGGCGTGTTCAGCACCCGCCGGATGCTCACCGTGTCGTCGGCGTTGACCACCGCCCGTAGGTAGGCCAGCGCGTCGCGGACCTCCTTGCGCTCATAGAAGCGCACCCCGCCGACCACCTTGTACGGCAGGCCGACCCGGATGAAGACCTCCTCGAAGACCCGGGACTGCGCGTTGGTGCGGTAGAAGACCGCCACGTCGCCCGGCCGGGCCGCGCCGTCGTCGCACAACCGGTCGATCTGCCGGGCCGCCCAGTCCGCCTCGGCGTGCTCGGTGTCGGCGACGTAGCCGACGATCCGCTCGCCGTCGCCCTGGTCGCTCCACAGCCGCTTCGGCTTGCGACCGGCGTTGTTGGTGATCACCGCGTTGGCGGCGGTCAGGATCGTCTGGGTGGAGCGGTAGTTCTGCTCCAGCAGGATCGTGCGGGCCTGGGCGAAGTCCCGCTCGAACTCCAGGATGTTGCGGATGGTGGCGCCCCGGAACGCGTAGATGGACTGGTCGGCGTCGCCGACCACGCAGAGCTCCCCCGGCGGTACGTCGTCCGAACCGTCCCCCACCAGTTCCTTGACCAGCTGATACTGCGCGTGGTTGGTGTCCTGGTACTCGTCGACCAGCACGTGGCGGAACCGCCGTCGGTAGCTGCCGGCCACGTGCGGGTGGGCCTGCAGCAGGTGCACCGTCGTCATGATCAGGTCGTCGAAGTCGAGCGCGTGCGCCTCGCGCAGCCGACGCTGGTAGAGCGTGTACGCCTCGGCCAGAGCCCGCTCGTTGGGGCCGGCCGCCCGGTCAGTAAACGTCTCCGGGTCGACCAGCTCGTTCTTCAGGTTCGACACCTGGGTGGCCAGCCCCCGGGCCGGGTAGCGCTTCGGATCCAGGTCGAGCTCCCGGGCGACCAGTTGCATCAGTCGCCGTGAGTCGTCCGCGTCGTAGATGGAGAACGTCGACTTCAGCCCGGCGTGCTCATGCTCGGCCCGCAGAATCCGCACACAGGCGGAGTGGAAGGTGGAGACCCACATCATCCGGGCCCGCGGCCCGACCAGGTTGCCGACCCGCTCCTTCAGCTCACCGGCCGCCTTGTTGGTGAAGGTGATCGCCAGCACCTCACCGGGGTGGGTCTGCCGGGCCGCGAGCAGGTACGCGATCCGGTGGGTGAGCACCTTGGTCTTGCCGGAGCCGGCGCCGGCCACGATGAGCAGCGGGCCACCGGCGTGGGTGACCGCCTCCCGCTGCGGGCCGTTGAGCCCGGTCAGCAGCGCGGCGCCGGCCAGATTGGGCTCAGCCGGCCCCCGGCCGGCCGCACGGGGCTCAGCCGGCCCCCGGCCGGCCGCACGGGGCTCAGCCGGCCCCCGGCCGGCCAAATTGGGCTCAGCCGGCGGACCGCCCCGATCCGTGGCTGGTGCGGATGGGGCCGCTGGGGTTTCGAAGAGTGGATGCATCGCACGGCGAGTCTATGCCGCACGACCGACAGCCCCGCGCCGCCAGGCCCGCCACGCGTGCGCGGGTCGCCCGGCCCGGGGCCACCGCCAGCACACCCTGGGCGCCTTCCCAGAGGATGGCGGAATTCTTGCGCTGACGTTGCCAGCCTGGGCATACTCGTAGCGTGATCCGCCAGGCACGATTTTTCTTTAGCTACGGTTCCGGGAGTCCGGTTGCCGTAGGTCGCGCCTGATCATCAGACCTACAAGTGCCCCGGGCTCTCGCGAGAGCCCGGGGCACTTCGCGTTCCGGGTTCCGCGTCCACCGGGGCCGGACAGTCCAGGAGGCAGGACATGGGGACCAACGCCGTTGCGCACACCGCCGACAGCAGCGCGACGCCACCGGCCGGGACCGCCGAGGAGGCGAGCCAACCCGGCGCGACCGGCTCGGCAGGGCGATCCGACGGTCGGCAACAGACCGGGACGGACGCGCCGGAGGCGGCCGACCGCATTCTGGCCATCCGGAACAGGATCAACGAGATCGACGACGCGCTGATCGCGCTCTGGAAGGAACGGGCCGAGCTGTCGAGGCAGGTGGGCGCGGTCCGGATCGCCTCGGGCGGCACCCGGCTGGTGCTCTCCCGGGAACGCGAGATCGTCGACCGCTACCGGTCGGAGTTGGGTGCCGACGGCATCCAGCTGGCGCTGCTGGTGCTGCGGGCAGGCCGCGGCCCGCTGTGATCACCGGCCGGCGCTCACGGTAGCCCGCCGGCCAGAACCCACGTGGGCGGCCGGCCGGCCCACTCCTGCCATGCGTCGACGTGACGCGCGGCGACGAGCGGGCCGGCGCCGGGACTACTCGGTGACGTGCACGACGTCGCGCACCTCGGCGAAGTGGCAGGCGCTGGGGTGCGCCGAAGTCGCCCGTACCGTCAGGGTCGGCTCCTCGGCGGCGCAGATGTCCTGTGCCTTCCAGCAGCGGGTCCGGAACCGGCAGCCCGACGGCGGGTCGGCCGGTGACGGCACGTCGCCTTCCAGCACGATCTGGTCCCGCAGGCCGCGTACCGTCGGGTCGGGCAGCGGGACCGCGGAGAGCAGCGCCTGGGTGTACGGGTGGGTCGGCTGCTCGTAGATCTCCTCCTCGGTGCCGATCTCTGCGATCTTGCCGAGGTACATCACGCCGACCCGGTGCGCGATGTGCCGCACCACCGACAGGTCGTGGGCGATGAAGATGTACGACAGCCCCAGTTCCTTCTGCAGCTGCTCCAGCAGGTTGATCACCTGAGCCTGGATCGACACGTCCAGCGCGGAGACCGGCTCGTCGCAGAGGATGATCTCCGGGCGCAGCGCGAGCGCCCGGGCGATGCCGATCCGCTGCCGCTGCCCGCCGGAGAACTGGTGCGGGTAGCGGTTGATGTGGTCCGGGTTGAGACCGACCAGCTCCAGCAGTTCCTGGACCCGGCGGCTACGGTCGCTCTTCGGTGCCACGTCCGGGTGGATCTCGAACGGCTCGCCGATCAGGTCGCCGACCGTCATCCGCGGGTTCAGCGAGGTGTACGGGTCCTGCATCACCAGCTGGATGTTGCGCCGGGCCCGGCGCATCTCGGCACCGCTGCGGCCGGCGATGTCCGCACCGTGCACCACGATCGAGCCGGACGACGGGGTCTCCAACCCGACCAGTAGCTTGGCCAGGGTGGACTTGCCGCACCCGGACTCGCCGACGATGCCGAGCGTCTCGCCCCGGTGCAGCTGCAGGTTGATCCCGTCCACCGCGCGGACCGCGCCGATCTGCCTTTTGAACAGGATGCCCTGGGTCAGCGGAAAGTGCTTGACCAGGTCCTTGGTCTCCAGGACAACGTCACTCATCGCCCTTGACCTCCTTCCAGAAGTGGCAGGCGGAGGTCCGGGTCGGGGCCACCGCGAACCGCGCCGGCTCCGGGTCGACCCGGCAGACGTCCTGCGCGTACCGGCAGCGCGGGTTGAACGAGCAGCCGGCCGGAATGTTCGTCAACGCGGGCGGCAGGCCCTTGATGACGTTCAGCTCCTGGCCCTTGAGATCGATCCGGGGGATCGATTCCAGCAGCGCCTTGGTGTACGGGTGGGCCGGCGAGGCGTAGATGTCCCGTACCGGCGCCTCCTCGACGACCCGGCCGGCGTACATGACCGAGATCCGGTCGGCGACGTCGGCCACCACCCCCATGTCGTGGGTGATCAGCACCAGGCCCATGTTGCGTTCCCGCTGCAGCTCCGCGAGCAGGGCCATCACCTGGGCCTGGACGGTGACGTCGAGGGCGGTGGTCGGCTCGTCGGCGATCAGCACCTCGGGGTCGAGAGCCAACGCCATCGCGATCATCACCCGCTGGCGCATGCCGCCGGAGAACTGGTGCGGGAAGTCGCTGACCCGCTGTTTGGCGGCCGGGATCTTCACCAGGTCGAGCAGTTCGACCGCCCGGGCCTTACCGTCGGCCCGGGACATCCCCCGGTGCTTGCGGAACAGCTCGGAGAGCTGGAAGCCGACGGTGAACACCGGGTTCAACGCCGACAGCGCGTCCTGGAAGATCATCGCGATCCGGTTGGCCCGGATCTTGCGTCGCTGCGATTCGGGCAGCTTGAGCAGGTCCACGCCCCGGTACTTGATCTCGCCGCCGGTGACGAACCCGGGCGGTGAGTCGATGATCCCCATGATCGCCTGGGCGGTGACGCTCTTTCCGCAGCCGGACTCACCCAGGATGGCCAGGGTCTCGCCGGCCTGCAACGAGAAGCTCACCCCGTTGACCGCGCGGGCGATGCCGTTGCGGGTGCGGAACTCGACCTGCAGGTCGTTGACCTCCAGCGGCGGTGCGCTGGCGTCGAGCCCGGGCAGCGCGTCGATGGTGGCGGTGATGTCTCTGTCTGTCGCCATGGCTCACCTCACCGCAGCTTCGGGTCGAGGGCGTCGCGCAGCGCGTCGCCCATGAGGATGAAGGAGAGCACCGTGCCGACCAGCAGCCCACACGGGAAGAGCAGCAGCCACGGGTGGTCCAGGAAGTAGACCTGGTGCTGGGAGATCATGATGCCCCAGGACTCCTCCGGTGGCTGCAGGCCGACACCGAGGTAGGTCAGCGTCGCCTCGGCGGAGACGAACGCACCCAGGGTGATCGTCGCGTAGACGACCAACGGGGCGATCGCGTTCGGCAGGATGTGCCGGAACATCAGCCGGCCGTGCCCGGCCCCCATCGCCTTGGCCGCCTGCACGTAGTCAAGGCCCTTGGAGGAGAGCACGCTGCCGCGCATGATCCGGGCGATGGTGGTCCAGCCGAGCACGATCAGAACAGCGGCCAGCGTCCAGACGTTCTGCTGCTTGATCACGGTCAGGAAGACGATCGCACCGAGCAGGAACGGCAGCGAGAAGAAGATGTCGGTGATCCGCGAGATGATCGCGTCCACCCAGCCGCCGAAGTAGCCGGCGAGCAGCCCGGCGGTGCCGCCGAGAAGGACGATGCCCAGCGTGGCGAAGATCGCGATCTGCAGCGACGGTCGGGCCCCGTGGATGGCGTGCGAGTAGTAGTCGCAGCCCAGGTTGTTGAACCCGAACGGGTGCTCCCAGCTGGGCGCGATCCGGGTCCGCTGGACGTCACAGGCGCGCGGGTCCTGCCGGGTCCACAGGGTGGGGAAGGCGGCCATCGACGCGACCAGCAGCACGTAGATCGACGCGGCGATGAAGACCGGGTCACGCAGCAGTTGCCGCCGGGCGTCGGCCCACAGGCTGGCGTTGCGTTCGGTGGTGGCCGGGGCCGGTTCGGGTGGCGGTGGTGCCACCTCGGTGCCGCCAGCGGGGGCAGTGGGATGGGTCGGGTCACTCATGGTGGCACCTCGCTACGCTCGGTCCGCCGTGGATCGGCACGGCACCGGGCCGGATGTTCGGTCCATTGCGATCACTCATAGCGGATCCTCGGGTCGAGGACCGCGTAAAGCAGGTCCACCAGCAGGTTCACCAACAGGAAGACCATGACCAGCATGGTCACCACGCCGATCGCCACCGAGGCTTCACCGGAGGTGGCGGCCTGGGCGACCAATGATCCGATACCGCGTACGTTGAAGATCCGCTCGGTGACCACCGCGCCGCCCATCAGGCCACCGATGTCGACACCGAGGTACGTGATCACCGGGATGAGCGAGTTGCGCAGCGTGTGCACGCCGATGACCCGCCGGTTCGCCAGACCCTTGGCCTTGGCGGTACGCACGTAGTCGGCCCGGATGTTCTCCATGATGCTGGTCCGGGTGAGCCGGGCGGTGGTGGCCAGGGAGATTGCGCCGAGCACCATGCCGGGGATGACCAGGCTGGCGGTCGGATAGTCGGCGATGAACCCGGCGCCGAAGACCCCGCGCGAGATCACCTCGGGTATCCAGGCCTGCTCGCGCAGGACGTTGCCGAACTCGACGCCGACGTACTGGCGGACCACGACACCGAGGACGAAGATCGGCACAGAGATGACGAAGACCGTGGAGATCTTCACCAGGTAGTCCCAGAAGCTGCCGTTACGCAGACCGGCCAGGACGCCGGCGAAGATGCCGATGATCGCCTCGAAGACGATGGCGATGAGCACCAGCTTGAGGGTGTGCGGCAGGGCCCGGGAGACCAGTTCGGTGACCGGCTCCTGCTGCAGGTTGATGCCGAAGTCGAAGCGCAGGAAGATGTCCTGCAGGCGGTCGAAGAACAGACCGAAGCACGGGTTGCCCGGCTGCTCCAGGCAGGGGTCGCCGAAGCCGAGCTTCTCGGTCATGGCGGCGAGCTGAGCTTCGGTCGGCTTGCGGTCGCCGAAGATCGCCCGGACCGGGTTGCCGCTGAACTGGATGCCCAGCGACGTGACGTAGTGCAGTAGGAACATGGTGCCCAGCACGGTGGGGATGAACTGGAGCAACCGTCGGATGACGTAGCGCCCCATCTGGGGGGTCTCCTCTCGGCGCTAAACGTGGCGGCAACAGGCCCCTCGTGGGAGTTCCCGTTGCCGCCACGTCGCGTTACGACTTGATCAGTCAGACTCGCAGGTCAGGAGTTCTTCAGAGTGATCTTGCCGTACTCAGCGTCCGAGATCTTGTTCCAGTGGAACTCGTCGACGTTCTCGCCGTACAGCGCGGCGATCTTGCTGAACCACATCGGGATGACCGGCATGTCCTCCACGATGATGTCCTCGGCCTGGTTGTAGAACGGGATCGCCGCCTCGAGGTCCGCCGCGGCGTCGCCCTGGGCGATCAGCGCGTCGAAGTCGGGGTTGTTGTAGCCGGACGCGTTGCTGTCCGAACCGGAGCCGTAGAGCGGGTAGAGGTAGGTCTCGACCACCGGGTAGTCCGGGCCCCAGCCGAGCCGGAACGGACCGGTGAACTCCTTCTCGTCGGCGGTCGCCAGGTACTCGGGGAACTGCAGGTTGACCTTCAGCTCGTAGTCGATGCCCAGCGCGGCCTTCAGCTGGTCACCGACCGCCTGCAGCCACTGCTCGTGACCGGCACCGGCGTTGGCCCACAGCACCAGCGGCTCGCCGTCCCAGCCGCCAGCCTCTTCCAGCAGCTCCTTGGCCCGGTCGACGTCCTGGGTGCAGTACTCGCAGACACCCGGGCGGTAGCCGTCGAAGGTCGGCGCCACGACGCCCTCAGCGGGGGTGAACCGGCCGTCGAAGACGGCGTCGATGATGCCCTGCCGGTCGATCGCGAGCGAGAAGGCCTGCCGGACCCGCTTGTCGGCGAAGCGCTCGTCGTAGGTCGGGAAGCCGACGTAGGTGAAGCTGTCGCCGGGGGCCTCGTACATCCGGTCGCCGTACTGCTGCTTGGCCTCCTGGTACCGCGCCGGCGGGATGGTGTACATCACGTCCAGCTCGCCGGACTGGAAGGCGGCGTAGCCGGCGTCCACATCGGCGTAGATCTTGTAGTCCAGGACGTCGGCCGCGCCCTCTTCCTCACCGGCCCAGGTCTCGCTGCGCGCCAACTGGATCCGCTGGTCGTGCTCCCAGCTGCCCTCGATCTTGTACGGACCGTTGCCGATCGGGGTCTCGTTGCAGGCGTCGGTGTCCGCGAGGCAGGCCTCGGCCATCGGGAAGAAGCCGGAGTAGCCGACGATCGCCGGGAAGCCGGCGAACGGCTCCTTCAGCTCGACGGTGAAGGTCAGGTCGTCGACCCGCTGCAGGCCGGAGAGCTCCTCGGCCGCCGGCTCCTCGCCGCTGACCTCGTCGATGCCGACGATGCGCTTCATGAAGTACGCGTTGTTCTGGGCGTTCGGCCCGTACGCCGTGTAGTTCCACGCCCGGATGAAGGCGTCGGCGTTGACCGGCTCACCGTTGTCGAAGGTGTAGCCGTCCTTGAGCGTGACCGTCCAGGTCTTGTTGTCCTCGGACTCGATCGACTCGGCGAGGTCGTTCTCCGGCTCACCGGTCTCGGCGTTGTATTTGACCAGACCACGGTAGAGCTGGCGGATGACCAGGATGGACGGCTCGTCGTCACCAGCGGACGGCAGCAGGAACGCCGGCTCCGAGGCATAGATGCGAAGCGTACCGCCGGAGTTGTTGTTCTCCGTGGTGTCTTCGCCGTCGCTACTGCAAGCGGTGGCGAACAGAGCGATGGCGGTCGCTGCGACCGCCACCTTTAGGGTTTTCCCACGCATGGGAGAGCCTCCTCAGGGCGCTCACGGGGGGGTTGTGAGGTGACTGACACTGTGACACCAGGTAGCCCGTTGCGTGAAGGTGCCGTTATCAAGGTGATACGCGGCCGGGACGGCCCCGATACTCCGGTCAAGATCACTCAACCGTCGCTCAGACCCGCCCTGACCTGGGCATCGGACCACTGTACAACCCTTATTACCGCAGAGTAGGAACGCCCTCGTGTGACCTTCCCCGCGACCCCTCCATCACGTTCTGATGTCAAGTGAATACGAATAGTCACCACTTGTCCGAGGTGCCCGAATGCCGGATTGACGGCAATTGCCGGCTTGTAACCTCAGGGTTAACACCGGTCCGCAGCAGACCCACCACAAGCCCACAACCAGGGCCCGTCACGTTCGACTGCGGACGGATCGCCAACTAGGTTCCCACCATCCGGGAGATAGAGCAAGTCCGCTGGTCGGTCAGATGAGCCGACGGTCCGCCGCCCATCTGGACAGTTCGTACCGGTTCGACATCTGCAGCTTGCGCAACACGTTCGAGACGTGGGTCTCCACCGTCTTGATCGAGATGAACAACTCCTTGGCGATCTCCTTGTAGGCGTAGCCCCGGGCGAGCAGCCGCAGCACCTCCCGCTCCCGGTTGGTCAGCTGGTCCAGCTCCGGATCCACCACCGGCGTGTCAGCCCGGGCGGCGAACGCATCCAGCACGAACCCGGCCAGCCGAGGGCTGAACACCGCGTCACCGTCGGCCACCCGTTGGATCGCCGCCGCCAGATCGTCCGGTGAGATCGTCTTCGTCACGTATCCACGGGCGCCGGCCCGGATCAGCCCGATCACGTCCTCCGCCGCATCCGATACGCTCAGCGCCAGGAACCGCACCGACGGCCGCGCCACGCCGGGACCGGAACCCCGCAGCACCGCGTCCAGCACCGCCCGTCCCCCACCATCAGGCATGTGTACGTCGAGCAGCACCACGTCCGGGCTGACAGCGGAGATTCCGCTGACCGCCTCGGCCACCGCGCTCGCCTCGCCCACCACATCCACGTGGACACCAAGTTCGGCGCGAACCCCGGTGCGGAACATCGCGTGGTCGTCGACCAGGAAGACCCGCAACCGCCGTCCGTCCGGCTGGCGCGGCTCCCCACCCGCCGCCGGCTGGCTGGTCGGTTCACTCATGTCTGCCCCTCTCCAGGCTGTCGGCCGTCCGGCGTGGGCTGCGGACTCTGCGGCCCCGGTTGCCGGCTCTCCGGCCCGACCGGCAGCGTCAGCCGGACCTCGGTGCCCGAGCCCGGCGTACTGATGATCTCGGCACGGCCGCCGTGCCGGCGCATCCGGCCGACGATCGAGCCGCGCACCCCGTGCCGGTGGTCCCCCACCCGGGCCGGGTCGAAGCCCGCGCCCCGGTCCCGGACGAAGACGCTGAGTTGCTCCGGCTCCACCTCCGCGTACAGCGACACGGTCTGCACCCCGGCGTGCCGCGCAGCGTTGACCAGCGCCTCCCGGGTCGCCGCAACAAGCGCGCCGACCCGCTCGTCGGTGCCCCGGTCACCCACCACGACCGCCTCGACGGACAATCCGAAAGTGTCCTCCACCTCGGCCGCGACCTGCTCCAACGCCGCCGCGAACCGCTCGGTCGGCGAGGCGGTCGGCTTGTAGAGCCAGTTCCGCAGAGTCCGCTCCTGACCCCGGGCCAGCCGCTGCACGGCCTTCGGGTCGGCGGCGTTGCGCTGGATCAGCGCCAGGGTGTGCAGCACCTGGTCGTGAACCATCGCGGCGAGTTCGGCCCGCTCCTGCTCCCGGACCCGGCCCTCCCGCTCGGCGCGCAACTGGTTGAACGTCCGCCACAGCACCGGAGCGGTGACCACCCCGACGCCGGCGAGACCGACCAGGGCGAAGATGACGCCGTTGACGACGGCGGCGAAGTCACCACGGGGCGAGTACACCGCTACCACCCCGATCACCCCGACCGCCACCAGCAGTCCGCCGCCGATGAACCGCAGCAGGAAGGCCCGTCGGTCGCTCTCGTCCACCACCGCGCCCAGCCACGGCACCTGTGGCAGGGTCTCCCGCCAGGCCCGCCGCCGCTCTGGTGCCGACTGGTGCCAGATGATCCCGGTCCCGACCGCGATGACCGCCACCAGCCAGCCGGCGGTGGCGCTCACCCCGCTGGACTCGAAGACCAGCACCTGGATCAAAATGACACCGAGACCGATCGCCACGAACGGCAGTAGTTCGCCCAGGTCGCGGCGCTTCGGCGGTCCAGCGGTCGCCGGTGGCACCACCGCCCAGAACGCCGCGTAGAGCAGCACGCCGAGTCCGCTGAACCCGATCAGTACGACGAACGCCACCCGTACGCCGACCACCGGCAGTCGCAGGTGGTGGGCGATCCCGGCGGCGACTCCGGCAACCACCCGCTGCTCGCGACTGCGATACAGACGTGGCGGCTCGATCGCGGTGGTGATCGCTGCCTCCTCGGCGGATGGGACGTGGACGATCTGACGGCCGATTCCGGCCGGCACCCGGTGGCGGTGAATTCGGCCGGTGGATTCGATCGTCACACGGCGACGACCCGCGCGACCACGGGGACGTCCCGGACAACCACCGTCTGGAAAGTCAGGGTGGCTTCAGGGTCGATTCCCGAGGCAGGTCGGACAGCCGGGCACGGAGGATCACAAGTATGACCGACGACCCGACCAAGCCAGGTGGACCGGCGCAGCCACCCGACCCAGCGACCAGACCGGCGCAGCCACCCGACCCGGCGGGCGAGTCGGCGCAGCCACCCGATCCAGCAACGGGGCCGGCCGGCGGGACCGCGTCGGCCCCGCCGACGGACGCCCCCAACACCGGGTACGGCTGGCAGCCACCGCCACCGCAGGCCGAGGCCCTCGCCTCGCGGTACGGGTTGGTCAGGCCGCGTCAGGGCCGGTACCTGGCCGGGGTGTGCGGGGCCATCGGCCGGGCCACCAACACCGACCCGGTCCTGTGGCGGGTACTGCTGGCGGTGCTCGGCTTCTTCGGCGGCATCGGCATCCTGGTATATCTGGTGGTATGGCTGGCCACCCCGAGTGAGGGGGACAGCACCTCCCCGGTGGAAGGGTTGCTGGGCCGGGGCCGGTCGAGCACCTCACCGGTCATCGTCCTGGTGATCGGCATCCTCGCCGCTGTCATGTTCGGCTTCATCGTCACCGACGGGTTCCGGGCCGTCCTGCTCGGCTCAGCGGTGCTGATCGGCGGCGCATTGTTGCTCAACCGCAGTGTCCGGGAGGACGGCCCACGACCGGCCGGGCCCCCGGCGCCGCCACCGCCGGGATACGGTCAACCACCGCCGGGGTACGGTCCGCCACCCGGGTACGGCCCACCGGCATCCGGGTACGGTCCGCCGCCGTACGGACCGGTTGCGGGAGCAGCAGGAGCGGCCGCACCGGTCGCCGCCGACCAGCCGGCGGCCACCGCAGACTTCGTACCCGGCGGGCCGCAGCCGGCCCGGCCACAGCCGGACGAGCCACCGACCCGCCCGCTGCCGGTCTACCCGCCGGTGGGCCCGCAGCCGCCGGCCGGGGGCTACCGGGCACCCTTCGCCCCCTACGGCCCGTACGCGGGTCGTGGCGGGCCGCCGGGGCAGGTCCCCCCGCCCCCTCCGGGCCCGCCGTACCCGGTGCCACCTTCGCCGGCGGCTGCACCACCACCACGGCGCAAGGAACGGTCCCGGCTGGGCACCGTCACCTTCTCGATGATCTTCGTGGTGCTCGGGCTGGTCGCCGCGCTCGACCTGACCGACGTGGCGCCCACGCCACCCTCGGCCTACTTCGCGGCGGTGCTCGCCACGATCGCGGTCGGACTGCTGGTCGGGGCCTGGATCGGCCGGGCCCGCTGGCTCATCGCGCTGGGTCTGACGGCCGCTGCGGCGGTCGGTGTCTCCAGCCTCGCTGAGTCGGCGAAGGAGGCCACCTCAGAGCCAACGGTGTGGAAACCGACGACCTACGAACAGGTGAATTCACGCTACGCGGCGACGATCGGTGATGCCGTGCTGGACCTGCGCGACGTGGACTTCACCGACCGGCAGAAGGACGTGACGGTCTCGCTGTCGTTCGGCAAACTCCGCATCTACCTGCCGGACGAGGTCGACGTCCGGACCGAAACCGACATGAACGCCGGCAACGCGAAGGTGCTCGGACACCACTGGGACGGCTTCGAGCAGGGCCGTCGCGTCGTGTCGGACCTCGGACCCGACGGGACCGGAGGCGGCGAACTCACCCTGCGGATCGAACTCAACGCTGGCGACCTGGAGGTCATCCGATGAAACGGCACCGCACCGACGGCGTGTCCCTCACCTTCGGGCTGATCTTCATCCTGATCGCAGGTTGGTGGCTGATCGCCCAGTCCGTCGACGTACCGCTGCCCCGGGTCGGCTGGATCGTCGCTGGCGGGCTGATCCTGCTCGGCGTACTCGGGCTGGTCGGCGCGCTGCGGTCCGGCCGGGGCGAACCGCCCGCTGGCGCCGCTGGCCAGGCCCACGGGCCGGCGGACGCCGGCGCCCCGACGCCCGACGAGCCCGCGCCCGACGCCCCGACGCCCGACGAGCCC
>NZ_JBHMIN010000038.1:0-60913 GCF_048060215.1 Micromonospora sp. LOL_021
CACCCACACCAAGCAGGCAACCCCACCAGGGCCATCCGTCCCACCCGACTTCCGCCGGGCACTTTTACTACCTTACTCCGACTCTTTTGCCCCGTCAACCCGGGTTTTTCCGGATCATAGTGCTTCGTGCCGGTTTGACCGCCTGGTCGAACACACAGTGTCACCTAAGTGTTCGTACCCGGTTTTGCAGGCCGGCCGCGACGTTTCCGTCGACTCGCCCGGTGCCCTGCGGTCATCAACCCTAGCCGGTCGGTCTCGCCGCTCCAAATCGGCCCCGGCTCTGCCGGTGCGACCCCTCGCGGCCCCGCCCGCCCAGTTCCGTTCGGTGCGAACACCCGGACCTGGAGGTTGTCCCACAGTTCCGGCCGGTCACCTTGGCTGCGTTGCGGCTCCGGTGTTTCCGTCCGTTCCCCTGCGGGCAGAGAGAAAGTTACGCGCCCGCCCGATCAGTCGTCAAATCGAGCGTACGCGTCCCACGTCACAACGTCGACCGACGCCTATCTGACCAGCTCAACCCCGGCGAACGTGCGCTTGCCACGGCGCAGCACCAGGAACCGGCCGTGCAGCAGCGTCTCGGCCGCAACCACTGCCTCGACGTCCGAAACCCGCTGATTGTTGAGGTAGGCACCGCCTTCGGCGATAGCCCGACGTGCCTCGTTGAGACTGTTGACGAGTCCCGACTCCTTCAGCAACGTGGCCACTGCCGGCATCTCGCCGGTCACGGTCAGCAGGCCCGCCTCACGCAACGCGGCGTGCAGTGTCTCCGGAGCCAGTTCGTCTAGCGACCCCCGGCCGAACAGGGCCTGGCTGGCGGCCACCGCCTGGGCGGCCTCCACCGGACCGTGCACCAGGGCGGTGAGCTCCTCGGCCAACGCGCGCTGGGCGATCCGCGCCGCCGGCCGGGCCGCCGACTCCCGCCCCAGTTCGGCGATCGTCTCGCGATCCTGGAAGCTGAAGTAGCGCAGGTACCGCCCGACATCACGGTCGTCGACGTTGACCCAGAACTGGTAGAAGGCGTACGGGCTGGTCAACGCGGCGTCCAACCAGACCGCGCCGCCCTCGGTCTTGCCGAACTTGGTGCCGTCCGACCGGGTGACCAGCGGCGTGGTGAAACCGTGCACCGGGCCGGCTCCACGGCGGCGTACGTAGTCGACCCCTGCAGTGATGTTGCCCCACTGATCGGAGCCACCGAACTGCAGCAGACAACCGTGCCGCCGGTGCAGCTCGAAGAAGTCGTTCGCCTGCAGCAGCTGGTAGCTGAACTCGGTGAAGCTGATGCCGCTGTCCAGCCGGGCCCGAACCACCTCACGGGCCAGCATCCGGTTGACCGGAAAGTGCTTGCCCACGTCCCGGAGAAACTCGACGACCGACATCGGCCCGGTCCAGTCCAGGTTGTTGACCGCCCGCGCCGCGACCGACCCGGTGAACGAGACGAACGGCGCGAGCTGGTCGCGGATCCGGTCCACCCAGCCCGCCACCACCTCGGGCGGGTTCAGGTTACGCTCACCGCCCTCCTTCGGGTCCCCGATCTGCCCGGTGGCCCCGCCGACCAGCAGCAGCGGCCGGTGTCCGGCAAGTTGCAGCCGACGGGCGGTGAGCACCTGGACCAGGTGGCCCACATGCAGGCTGGGGGCCGTCGGATCGAAGCCGACGTAGAAGGTGGTGGGGCCGCTCAGCTGCCGGCCCAGTTCGGTCACATCCGTGGCATCCTGGATCAGGCCTCGCCAACGCAGCTCGTCCAGCACGTTGGGCGTACCGGCCGGGTCTTGTTCGTCCGTCACGGCGCGATTGTCCCTCATCGCCGACCAGTACGGACATCCGGTTTCCGACCTGCGGCGCAGGTCGCCCCGAGTCCGTGAACCCATCGGGCCGGTCGTTGACCGGCGGGTCCCACGGGCCGAATCGTCCGGCCCACCGGGCAGTGCCACCCGGCTCTGACCGGCGGGCCGCCGGGCGGGGTGCAATGAGAGTGCCGGCAGGGCAGTCGAGCGCCGGCGGAGGGAGCCGACGGTGAACAGCATCGAGTCGACGACCGAGCTGCGTGACAGCAGCCAGCCGGTCACGGTCGGACCGACCGAATCGACCCGCCAGCCGGCGGAGCAGCCCGGACTGACTGTGCGGCACGTCGACGGCGAACGGTACGTGGTGCAGGTCCGTGGCCACCAGATCGTCGTCGACCAACCGGTCAGCGGCGACGGCTCGGACAGCGCACCGACGCCGGTCGAGTTGTTCGTCGCCGCACTCGCGTCGTGTGTGGGGTACTACGCCGGCCGCTACCTGGTCCGGCACGGACTGTCTCGGGACGGGCTCGCCGTCGGTGCCCGGTACGTGATGGCGGCCGACCGGCCGGCCCGGGTGGCTGCGGTGCGGATCGAACTGAGCGTTCCGGACGAGCTGCCGGCCGGACGCCGGGCTGCGCTGCGGGCTGTCGCCGCGCACTGCACGGTGCACAACACTTTGCTCGACCCGCCCGAGGTGGAGATCGAACTGGCCTCGACCTGACCTACGGCGATAACGCCGGATCGGCCGGTGTCGGCGGCGACACCGGCCGGCTGAGCGGGTTTCACGTCGTCGCTCACCGCGCCGTGCCCGCAGCGGGCGGCTGTGGCAGGGTGGCACCCGTGGCGATGACACCCGTGAGCCCGGCGGCACGTGGCGCACACCGGGCCGTCCGGCTCGAGGATGCCATCCACGCCCTGCTGGAGCGCCGGCTGCGGCGACGCGGCTGGGATCTCACGCTCATTCCGTACACCGGCTACGGCGCGCCGGGCTGGGTCCGGGTGATGGCCCGGGTGCTGCTGGGTCGGCCTGATCCCCCGCTCCGACGGGCGAAGAAGGTACGGGGTTGGCGCAGCTTCGCCACCCTGCCGGTCAAGGACGCGCCGGTGGTGATCGAAGCCGGTGGCAAGCGGCACGAGGTCCAGGCCGACCGGGGCGGGTTCGTGGACACCGTCGTGCCGGCCGATCTGGAGCCTGGTTGGACGTCGGTACGGCTGCACAGCGGTGACTCTGAGCCGGTCGACGCGCCGGTACGCATCGTCGACCCGCAGGTCCGGTTCGGCATCATCTCCGACATCGACGACACGGTCATGGTGACCGCGCTGCCCCGGCCGATGCTGGCCGCGTGGAACACGTTCGTGTTGGACGAGCATGCCCGGGCCTCGGTCGCCGGGATGGCGGTGCTGTATGAACGCCTGGTCACCGCGCATCCGGGTGCGCCGGTGCTCTACCTGTCCACGGGTGCCTGGAACGTCGCGCCGACCTTGAGCCGCTTCCTGTCCCGGCATCTCTACCCGGCCGGCCCGCTGCTGCTGACGGACTGGGGTCCGACCACCGAACGGTGGTTCCGCAGTGGTCGGGACCACAAGCGCGCCAGCCTGGCCCGGTTGGCGGAGGAATTCCCGCAGATCCGCTGGCTGCTGGTGGGCGACGACGGGCAGCACGATCCGGAGATCTACGCCGAGTTCGCGGCGCAGCATCCGGACAGCCTGGCGGCGGTGGCGATCCGTCGGCTCTCGCCGACCCAGGCGGTCCTGGCCGGCAATCTGCCGGCACCGGCCGGTGAGACCTCCAGGGCTGCCGGGCCGGGTGGCCGGCGGTGGTTGTCCGCACCCGACGGTGCCGGCCTTGCGCACCTGCTGCGCGAGGCGCGACTGCTGTGACCGGCCGCCGGCGGAGCCGGCGGCTCGGCTGACCGACGGCTCACGTTGGGGGCGGGGCGTCCGCCGGGCTGGCCTCGACCAGGCGCTGTCGGAGCCGGTCGCGAATCTGTTCGGCAGTGTAGGCCCTACGGCGTCGTTCGGCCCGGACGACGACCGCTCCGGTCGCGGCGACCCCGACGAACGCGGCCAGGCCCATTACTTTCCACCAACGCATCGGCCTAGGGTAGTCGAGTGACCGGCCAACCACTCTCCCTCGACGCGGCGGTCGAGCTGACCCGCACCGGTGACCTGTGGCTGTTCCGCGGGCGAACGATGCCCGACCGGGCGATCCAGATGACCACGAACAGCCCGGTGAACCATGTGGGGATGGCGGTGGTGATCGAGGATCTCCCGCCGCTGCTGTGGCATGCCGAGCTCGGTCGGTCGCTGCCGGACATGTGGTCGGGCAGCCACCACAGGGGGGTCCAGCTGCACGACCTGCGCGACGCGGTCACGGTCTGGGCACGGCGCTACGGTCAGCGAGCCTGGCTGCGGCAGTTGGAGCCGCCTGCCGACAGCGCGATGGAGGATGCCGTGCTACGGACCGTCGCCCGGTTGGACGGCACCCCGTTCCCGTCCACCGCCGCGCTGGCTTGGCGGTGGCTGCGAGGTCGTGCCCCGTCCGTACGGCGGGCGCCGCTGGCCGGCGTGGTACGCGACCGGTTGGCCAGCTGGTTGCCGCCGGTCGGTCGGGGCACGACCGGCGCCGAGGCGGCCGAGGTGCCGGGCGGCGCCGAACCGTCGGCTGACGGTGCTGCCGGCCGGCCGGATCTGGAGAGTGTCTACTGCGCCGAGGTGGTCGCGGTGACCTACGAGGCGATGGGGCTGCTGCCAGCGGGCCGGCGGACCAACTGGTACGACCCGGGCCGGTTCTGGAGCGGTGACCGACTCCGGCTGAGCGACGGTGCGCAGCTCGGTGTGGAGATCGCGGTCCGGGTTCCGCCAGCGACCGTCGGACGGCGGGCCGCCGGCACATCGGGATGACCGGCGCCGACGGCCGACCTGCGAACGATCAGCCGGCTGGCGAGCCCGGACGACCTGCCAGCGGTCTACCAGCTGGCGAGTCCGACGAGGACCGGTCCGCCCGGTGGGAACGGCGACTGGCGGTGCCGGTGCTGGTCGCGGCGCTGGCCTCGGTTCCGGCGGTGTTCCTCACCCTCGCCGGTGGGGCCCTGGCAACGGTCGGTGAGGTCCTGCACTGGGCGAGCGGAGCGGTGCTGGTCGCCGAGACCGCCGTACTGCTGGCCTTCTCCGCCGACCGGCTGGCCTGGCTACGGCGCAACCGGGGGCTGGTGACGCTGACCCTGATCGTGGTCCCGGTCACCATCCTGGCGTTGGGGCCGCTGCAGGTGTTCCGGTTGATCTACACGGTAGGCACGTTACGGCTGGTCCGGGCCCGGCGGATCGTGCGTGCTGTGCTCGTGCTGCACGGCCGGTTCGGGCCGAGCGGGCCGTGGGCGACCGCGTTCGCCCTCGGCGCCGGAGTGCTGGTCGCCGCGTTCGTGGCGATCACGTTGGTGGATCCCACTTCCCGCTCCCGGATACTGCTGCAGGACTGGTTCGGCTGGACCGGCAGCGGTCACGCGGTCGCGGTCTGCCTGGCCGGAGCGATCGTGTTCGCTGCCACCTGGGTGGCGCTGCGCAACCGTCGCCAGTCCGGGCGGGGCGACGAGGCGGCGCCGGAGTAAGCCCGGCAGGGTCGGAGTAGGCCGTGCGCCAGCGACGCAGGGCGGCCGGCCGCCGCGACTGCCGCGAGGGACAATGGTCGGGTGAGACCGTGGCTGCAGCTGACCAGCACCGACCTGATCGCCCAACTGCCGGCCGGCGAGGACCAGCAGGTGCACTTTCCGGAGGCTCTGGTCGAGGCGGTGATCGACGAGTACACCACGCCCGGGCAGACGGTGCTCGACCCGTTCGCCGGCTATGGCACCACACTGGTGACCGCGGCGCGGATGGGTCGACGGGCGACCGGCGTCGAACTGCTGCCCGACCGGGTCGCACTGATCCGGCAGCGGCTCGCCGGGGCGGCCGGTGCCGAGATCGTCGACGGTGACGCGCGGAAGCTGATTGGCGTGGTCGACGGGCCGTTCGACCTCTGCCTGACCTCACCGCCCTACATGGACGCGACGGACCATCCGGAGAACCCGCTCAACGCCTACGAGACCCTCGACGGTGACTACGCCAGTTATCTCGACGAGATCGGTGACGTCTTCGGGCAGGTCGCCGAGTTGCTGCGGCCGGGCGGCCACGCCGTGGTCAACGTGGCGAACATGCGGGTCGACGGTCGGGTGACCACCCTCGCCTGGGACGTGGGTCGGGTGATCCGCGCCCATCTCACTCTGGTTCAGGAGTCGTTCCTGTGTTGGGACCACCAGCCCGACTGGCTGACCGGTGACTACTGTCTGGTCTTTCAACGGCCGAGCTGAGCGGGCGGTCCTCGGCGTCGGAGCGGTCGCCGTCACCCGCGCGGTCGCCGTCGTCCCGCGCGGATCGGCGCAGCCGTACGCCACTGATGGCGTGGTGGTCGACGGAGGCGACGGTGATGGTCCAGCCGTCGACCCGGACCGACTCGCCCGCGTCGGTGGGAATGTGGCCGAGCCGGGCCAGCACCAGACCGGCGACGGTGGTGTAGTCGCCGGCCGGGCGGCCGGGCAGGTCGACCCCGATGTCCGGCAGGTCGTGCACGGGGAAGGTCCCGGGGACCAGCATGGTGCCGTCCGGCTCGGTGCGTACCGCGCGGATGTCCCGGTCGGTCTCGTCGTAGATCTCGCCGACGATCTCCTCCAGCACGTCCTCCAGGGTGACGATGCCGTCGACGGCACCGCGTTCATCGACGACCAGCGCGATGTGCTGGCGGTGTGTCTTGAACCGGCGCAACGCGTCAACCACCGGCAGCGACTCGGGCAGCAGCATCGGCGGGCGGGCGACCGCGTCGACCGGCCGGTCGTCGGGTACGCCGACCAGGTCACGCAGGTGGATTACGCCGACGGTCTCGTCCAGCATCCCGTTTCGGACCACCGGCGCGCGGGAGTGCCCTGAGGTGGCCAGCACGATCCGGGCCGCCTCGGCGGACGTCCCGCTGTCCAGGGTGAAGACCTCCAGCCGGGGCACGAGCACGGCCCGCAGCCGCCGGTCGGCGATCTCCAGTGCCCCGGAGATGATAATCTGCTGCTCGGCGCTGAACGCCCGGTGACCGGCCACGATGTCGCGCAGTTCGTCCGGGCTGATCTCGTCGCGGGTTGCCTTCGGGTCGCCGCCGACGAGGCGGACCACGAGGTCGCTGGTGGTGCCGAGCGCCCAGACCGCCGGCCGAGCCAGGCTGGCCATCATGTCGAGGGGCCGGGCCACCGCCAGGGCCCACCGTTCGGCCCGCTGCATGGCCACCCGTTTCGGGGCCAGTTCGCCGAAGACCAGTGTGACGAAGGTCAGCGCCAGGGTGATCAGCACGATCGCCACCGGCTCCGCGGCCCGGCCGAGCACGTCCAGCGCTGGCACCAGCGGCTCGGCCAGGGACACCGCGGCGGTGGCCGAGGCCAGGAACCCGGCCAGGGTGATGCCGATCTGGATGGTGGCGAGGAACCGGTTCGGGTCCTTGGCGAGTTTGGCCAGGACGCGACCCGTCCGACGGGACCGTTCCAGCCGCTGCAGCTGGCTGTCGCGCAGTGACACCAGGGCGATCTCGCTACCGGCGAAGACCGCGTTCAGCACCACCAGGATCCCGACCAGCGCGAGTTGTGTTCCGTACCCCTGCACGTACGCACCTTTCATCGCCGCCGTCGTGACCCGGATTCCGTCGCCGGTGTGCTGCGGCCTGCATTGCCCACCCGGACCGAATGCGAATCCTGCCACCCGTCCGGGTTTCCGGGCCGGTCGGCCCGCAGGTCACCTGGCATCCGCCGTCGCAGTGCCCGGCTGGCGGGCGAAGACCCCTAGCATTTTCTCAGCAAGATTTCGTAGTGTCGGGTCGTATGAGCTGGAAGCATCACCTTGCCGTACGGATCGCCCGGTCGACCGGAATGCAGATCACCCGCCGGGGCGGCCGTCCCGCCTTCGTCCGCCGCCCGCACCGGCTGCTGCGCCAACCGGTGTTCATTCTGTCGTCGGTCCGGTCGGGGTCGACACTGCTGCGAATGATGCTGAACAGCCACTCTTCGCTCTACGCCCCGCACGAGCTGCATCTGAGCAAATTGCGGGTGGAGTTCAGTGACCACTACATCACGGACAGCATGGGCGAGTTGGGCTGGGACGCCCAGGAGGTCACCCACCTGCTGTGGGACCGGGTGTTGGACGCGGCGTTGCAGCGCAGCGGCAAACAGGTCCTGGTCGAGAAGACCCCGCACAACGTGTTCATCTGGACCCGGATCGCCCAGGTGTGGCCGGACGCGCGGTTCGTGTTCCTGCTGCGCCACCCGGCCGCGATCCTCGACTCGTGGTCCAGGGCCCGGCCGCAGCAGACGCCGCAGGAGGCGGCTGAGAGCGTCGGCCGGTACCTGACCAAACTCGCCGAGGCCCGCCGGGTGCTTCCCGGACACACGGTCCGCTACGAGGATCTGGCCGCCGATCCGACGACCGAGACCCGGCGCATCTGCGAGTTCCTTGGTCTGGAGTGGGAATCGGACATGGTGGAGTACGGCCGTTTCGACCATGGCCGGATCAAGGCCGGGCTGGGTGACTGGACCGGACGGATTCGTACCGGCACGGTCCAGCCGCCCCGGGAACTGCCGGCCGACGTGGCGCTGCCGGGTCCACTGTTCGAGGTGGCCCAGGGCTGGGGCTACCCGGCCCGACGGGACGGCTGAAGGCCGAGGTGCACCGCGGCGGTGGCCTTACGGAACGCCTCGACGGCGCCGACCGGATCGCCGGTGTCGGCCAGCACGTCGCCGAGCTCGGCCCAGGCCCGGGACGCCTGTCGCGAGGCGCGCAGCCCGCTGAGGGTCGCGGCGGCGCCGGCGAACATCTCCCGGGACTCGGTGATGTCACCGGCGGCGGCCAGCGCCGCGGCCAGCGCGGTCTGCGCCCGGGCCCGCTCCAGATGTGCCTGCCCACCGAGTTCGGCCAGCGACCGCCGGGCGGTGCGCACCGCGCCGGCCACGTCGCCGTCCAGCAGCAAGGTGCGGGACAGTTCGGTCAGTACGTAGCCGCGGTCGATCCCGCCGCCGACCTCGGTGAGCTCGCGCAGCGCCCGTTCGAACGTCGTGCGGGCCTCGCCGACGCGGGGTGGAGTGTGGCTGAGCAGGATGCAGCCGTAGGCGGTGAGCAGCCGGGCGGCGCTGCGTCGGTCCCGGTCCTGGCGGAAGAAGGCCAGCGCCTCCTCGGCGAGTTCCAGCGCCTCGCGGTAGCTGCCCTGTTCGCAGGCGACCTGGCTGGCGTTCCAGAGCACCGCGGCCCGGGCCCGGGGTGAGCCGATTCGGTCGGCGCGCTGCAGGCCTTCGCGCAGCAGCCGTTCGGCCTGTCGCAGGTCGCCCAGCTCGGAGTGGGCGGCGGCGACCGTGGCGAGCAGCCGGACGGCGTCCTCGGACTCCCAGGCACCGAGGCGGTCGACGCGGTCCAGGGTGCCCATCCCGACCTCGATCACCCGTTGCAGCTCACCGAGCTCGTAGAGGCACCGGATCCAGCTGATCACCATGCCGAGCGAGGCGACGAACGCCGGGCGGTCGGGGTTGTCGCGCAGCAACGACTCGTACTGCTGGGCGGCTTCGGCCAGCCGGCCCTGCTCGGCCAGCGCGCGGGCCAGGCCGAGCTGCGCCTCGGTCCGGGTCAGCGGGTCCGGCGCGGCGGTGGCCAGGACGCTGCTGAACTGTCGTTCCGCCTCGGTCGGGTCCCCGGCCTCAATGGCGAGCCGACCGTACGACAGGGTCAGTGCGGCGGGTCTTGTCGCGACCGCGTCCGCCTCCCCGGCGAGTTCGGCCACCGAGCAGCCGAGGGTCTGCGCCAGCTCGCGCAGCACCTCCGGCTTGGGTGACCGGCGCCCGGCTTCGAGCAACGAGATGTAGCTGACCGACAGGCTTCCCCGGGCCAGCTCCCGCTGGGTCATGTTGCGCGCGACCCGCAGGGCTCGCAGCCGCCGGGGGAAGTCCGGGTGAACTTGTTGACTCATGTCCGGCCCCCTAATTTACTGCACGGAGGTTTATACCACCGTCGAGGAGGGCCGATGAAGTTGTCTCGCGTGGCGTTCGCCGTCGCGCTCGTCGCCGTGTTGGCGGTGGCGGGGGTCGGCGGTACGGCGGGGCCGGGTGGTCAGTCCGGGGCGGATGCGCGCGGCTGGCCGTCCTGTTGCGGGATCGAACACTAGATCTTGTCAACTTATTGACTGCCTGAAAGTCAACTGCCTACTCTACCGGAGTCAACAGCTCCGGAGGTCGCCCGTGTCCGAGCCCTCGTACCACCCCGGTCCACGGCTCTCCCAACAGGAGACCGCAGTCCTGGTCGCCTACCTGTCCGGGCTGACCATGGTCGCCTCCGCCCGTCGCGTCGGAGTCGGTCTCGGCACCGCCAAGCAGTACCTCGAGCGGGTCAAGCGCAAGTACGCCGCAGCCGGCCGCCCGGCACAGACGAAACTGGAGCTTGCCCGGCGCGCCGTCGAGGACGGCCTGCTGCCATGGGCGGAGCAGCCATCGCGTCGCGCCGGCTGACCGCCTGCCGCCGCACCGATCTCCCGTCATCCGATCGCACCGATCTCCCGTCATCCGGTCACGCTCGGTGACCCGGTCCGGCCGCCGCGCGGCCGGGGAGCAGCCCTGCGGTACGCGCTGACCGTCGGCTCGCCGGCCAACCAGAAGCGCCATGGCGTATGCGGGGCCGCGCCCACGCCCACCCTGGGGCCGGTGCGGACAGCTCCGGCCGGGACCGGCACCGGCGATGGCGTCAGCGACACCGGGCCGGTGCCGTCGAGCACCGACGTACCGTTCGCCGCGCCGTCCAGCCCGAGCGCTGCCATCAGCCGGGCCGGGCCACGGGCCAGGTCCCGGTCCGGCACCTGCGGCCCACGCCGCCGCCGTGCGGACCCCTGCCCGGCGACGACCTCACCGGCCCGCAGCAGCACCGCCGCCGCCTGTCCCGGCGCACCGGTGACCACGTTGCCGCACCAGTGCATCCCATAGCTGAAGTAGACATACAGCCGACCGGACGGCCCGAACATCGGGGCGTTACGGGGCGTACGGCCCCGGTGGGCGTGCGAGGCGGGGTCGGCGCCGACCCCGGCGTACGCCTCGACCTCGGTGAGCCGGACCTCGACGTCGCCGACGGCGACCCGGCAACCCAGCAACGCGCGGGCCGCGACGTCGACCGGTCCGGCGAGCACCGTCGCGAGATCGCCGACCGGCGCGGATGGTCTCATGATGCCAGCACAGCACAGCGGCGCAGCATGGCGCAGCGACCCAGCACACCACCGCCAGGGAGCGACCGATGAATCCCGCCGACACCCCGCCACCGCCGTACTACCTGGTGGTCTTCGCCTCCACCCGCACCGACGACAGCCACGGCTACGCGGCCACCGCCCGCCGGATGGTGGAGCTCGCCGCCGCGCAGCCGGGCTTCCTGGGCGTGGACAGTGCCCGGGATCCCGACGGGATCGGCATCACCATCTCCTACTGGCGTGACGAGGAGTCGATCGCCGCCTGGCGTCGACACGTCGAGCATCTGATCGCCCAGGCCGATGGCCGGGCCCGGTGGTACGCCAGCTTCGCGGTGCACGTGGCCCGGGTGGAGCGGGCCTACCGGTTCCCGCCGCCCACCCGGTGACCGGACCCGGCCGACGGCCAGGTCAGCGGGGCACCACCGACTCGGCAGCCCACCGCCGCCACCCGGACAGCTGCTCGGTCACGGCGGCCAACTGGTCGGACACCGGGCCGGGGCCGGTCGAGCCCGGCGTGGTCCGCACCGCGAGCGCCGACCGTACCGAGAGCACGTCCCGGACGCCAGCGTCCAGGTGCTCGCTGACCAGCCGCAGGTCGTCGTCGGAGACCTCGTCGAGCGCGCACTCCCGGGCCGAGCAGAGCGCCACCAGCTTGCCGGTGACTTCGTGCGCGTCCCGGAACGGCACACCCTTGCGGACCAGCCAGTCCGCCACCTCGGTGGCCAGGGTGAACCCGGCCGGGGCGGCGGCGGCGAGCCGGTCCACCCGTACCGTCATGGTGGAGATCATCCCGGCCAGGGCCGGCAGCAGCAGTTGCAGGGTGTCGACGGCGTCGAACGCCGGCTCCTTGTCCTCCTGCATGTCCCGGTCGTAGGTCAGCGGCAGCCCTTTGAGCATGGTCAGCACCGCCACCAGCCCGCCGACGAGGCGGCCGGACTTGCCCCGGGCCAGCTCGGCGATGTCGGCGTTCTTCTTCTGCGGCATGATCGACGACCCGGTGGCGAAGGCGTCGTCGAGCTCCACCCAGCCGAACTCCTGCGAGGTCCAGAGCACCACCTCCTCCCCCAGCCGGGACAGGTGCACCCCGATCATCGCGGTGACGAACAGGAACTCGGCGGCGAAGTCCCGGTCGGCGACCGCGTCCATCGAGTTGGCGAACGAGGTCCGGAAACCCAGGTCCTTGGCCACCGCTACCGGATCCAGCGGAAGGCCGGAGCCGGCCAGCGCGCCGGCACCCAACGGTGACACGGCGGTACGGGCGTCCCAGTCGCGCAACCGGTCCAGGTCGCGCAACAGCGGGTGGACGTGGGCCAGCAGCCAGTGCCCGAACGTGACCGGCTGGGCGTGCTGTACGTGGGTCATCCCGGGCGCCGGGGTCTCCAGGTGCCGCTCGGCCTGCTCGACCAGGGCACCGGCCAGCTCGACCAGCTGGGCGGCCAGGCCACGGGCGTGGTCGCGCAGATACAGCCGCAGGTCGGTGGCGACCTGGTCGTTGCGAGACCGGCCGGCGCGCAGTTTGCCGCCGAGTGAGCCGAGCCGCTCCAGCAGGCCGCGTTCCAGCGCGGTGTGCACGTCCTCGTCGTCCACGGTCGGCCGGAACGACCCGGAGGCGCAGGCCGCCTCCAGGTCGTCCAACGCGGCCAGCATCCGGCCCAGTTCGTCCGGGTCGAGCAGGCCGGCGGCGGCCAGCACCCGGGCATGCGCCCGGGAGCCGGCGATGTCGTACGGGGCCAGGCGCCAGTCGAACTGGACGCTGACCGACAACCGGGCCAGCGCCTCGGCCGGCCCGCCGGCGAAGCGGCCACCCCACAGGCTGGTGCGGTTCGGGCTGGCGGTGTTCTCGGTCAGGCTCTTGTCGTCCACGGCGACCATTGTCGGGGTCAGGCTCCCGAGCCGGGCAGCCGGGTTTGCCCGCCGGGGCCGGCGAGCCGGGTGTCGCGGGCGGTGGCCAGCCGGCTGGACAGCCCCCACAGCTGCACGAAGCCCTTCGCCTGGCTCTGGTCGAAGGTGTCACCGGTGTCGTAGGTGGCCAGGTTGAAGTCGTACAGGCTGGCCTCGGAACGCCGGCCGACGACGACCGGCCGGCCGCCGTGCAGCACCATTCGGACCTCGCCGGTGACGTGCCGCTGTGTCTCGTCGATGAACGCGTCGAGGGCCTGCTTCAGCGGGGAGAACCACAGGCCGTCGTAGACCAGCTCGCCCCAGCGCTGGTCCACGGTCCGCTTGAACCGGGCCACCTCGCGCTCCACGGTGACGTTCTCCAGCTCCTGGTGGGCGGTGATCAGCGCGATCGCGCCCGGTGCCTCGTACACCTCGCGGCTCTTGATCCCGACGAGCCGGTCCTCGACCATGTCCAGCCGCCCGATGCCCTGCGCTCCGGCGCGCCGGTTGAGCTCCACCACCGCCTGGTACGGGGTGACCGTCTCGCCGTCGACCGCCACCGGCACGCCGGCGTCGAAGGTGACGGTCACCTCGTCGGCGTCGCGCGGCGCGGCCGGGTCGGCGGTGTAGGAGTACAGGTCCTCGATCGGGGCGTTCCAGATGTCCTCCAGGAAGCCGGTCTCCACCGCCCGGCCCCACAGGTTCTGGTCGATCGAGTACGGCGACTTGTGCGACACGTCGATCGGCAGCCCCTTCTCCTCGGCCAGCGCGATCGCCTTGTCCCGGGTCCAGGCGAAGTCGCGGGCCGGGGCGACCACCTTCAGCTCCGGCGCGAGCGCGCCGATGCCGACCTCGAAGCGGACCTGGTCGTTGCCCTTGCCGGTGCAGCCGTGCGACACCACGGTGCCGCCGTGCTTACGGGCCGCCGCGACCAGATGCTTGACGATCAGCGGCCGGCTCAGCGCCGACACCAGTGGATAGCGGTCCATGTAGAGGGCGTTGGCCCGCAGCGCCGGCAGGCAGAAGTCGGCGGCGAACTCGTCCCGGGCGTCGACCACCTCGGATTCGACCGCGCCGCAGTCCAGCGCCCGCTGCCGGATGACGTCCATGTCCTCGCCGCCCTGGCCGACGTCGACCGCGACGGCGATCACCTCGGCACCGAGTTCCCCGGCGAGGTAGGGAATGGCGACCGAGGTGTCCAGGCCGCCGGAGTAGGCGAGTACCACCCGCTCAGTCATGATGTCGTGCTCCTCGTTGAATGTGCGTATCGGATAGATCAGGAGGTGGTCGGGCCCGGCGGGGTGGCGGCCCAGGTGGAGAGCTTGCCGGCCAGGTCGGCGCCGCCGGCCGGGTCGCGGGCGACGACCAGGATGGTGTCGTCACCGGCGATGGTGCCGACCACGTCCGGTAGCCCGGACCGGTCCAGCGCGCTGGCCAGGAACTGCGCCGCACCCGGTGGGGTACGCAGCACGCAGATGTTGCCACTGGCGTCGACGCCGGTGAGCAGCTCGTGCAGCAGCCGGACCAGGCGGGCCGGGGCCTGCTCGGCGGGACGCAGCGTCGGGTTGCCGTCCTCCGGGATGAGGTAGACCGCTGGGCCGCCGTCCCGGCCGCGCACCTTGACCGCGCCGAGCTCCTCCAGGTCCCGCGACAGGGTCGCCTGGGTGACCTGCATGCCGTCGGCGGCGAGCAACTCGGCCAGCTCGGTCTGCGACCGGACCGCCTTGGCCCGGATCAGCTCGGTGATCCGGGCGTGCCGGGCGGTCCGGGTCGCCGGCCCGGTCACGACGGCCCGTCCTGCTGGCGCAGCAGCCAGGCCAGCAGCGCCTTCTGCGCGTGCAGCCGGTTCTCCGCCTGGTCGAACACGGCGCTGCGCGCACCGTCGAGTACCCCGTCGGTGATCTCCTCGCCACGGTGGGCGGGCAGGCAGTGCAGCACGATCGCCTCCGGCGCGGCGGCGTCGAGCAGTTCCTGGTTGACCTGGTACGGCCAGAAGGGAGTACGCCGGTCCCGGCCGTCGCCCTCCTGGCCCATCGACGTCCAGGTGTCGGTGGCCAGCACGTCGGCGCCGTCGACGGCCTCCTTCGGATCCCGGATGACCTGCACCGACCCGCCGGTCCAGGCGGCGATCTCGCCGGCCCGGGAGACCACCGACGGGGACGGGTCGTGCCCGGTCGGCCCGGACACCCGTACATGCATCCCGGCGGTGGCCCCGGCAAGCAGGTAGGAGCTCGCCATGTTGTTCGCGGCGTCGCCGACGTACGCCAGGGTCCGGCCGGTGGTGCCGCCGCAGTGCTCCCGCACGGTCAGCAGGTCGGCGAGCAGCTGGCAGGGGTGGAACCCGTCGGTGAGCGCGTTGACCACCGGTACGCTCGCCCCTGCGGCGACCTCGGCGAGCCGGTCGTCACCGAAGGTACGCATCACGATCGCCGACACGTACCGCGACAGCACCCGACCGGCGTCGGCCAGGGTCTCGCCGCGACCGAAGTGGGTGGCCTGGGTGTCCACCACGATCGGGTTGCCGCCCAGCTCGGCGATGCCGACGTCGAACGACAGCCGGGTCCGCAGGCTCTGCTTGTCGAACAGCACCGCGACCGAGCGGGGGCCGGCCAGCGGCCGGTGGCCGTACCGGTCCGCCTTCATCGCCGCGGCCAGATCCAGCACCGCCGACTGCTCGGCCGGGCTCAGGTCGTCGTCGCGCAGCAGGTGCCGGATCACGACGCCGCTCCGGAGGTCGCCGCAGCGTCGGTGACGGCGGTGAGGACCGCTGGCAGCGCGGCCAGGAACTCGTCGGCCTGCTCCGCGGTGAGAATCAGCGGCGGAGCCAGCCGGATCAGATCCGGCTGGGCCGGATTGACCAGGAACCCGGCGTCGCGCAGCCCGGCCGCGACCGCGGCCGAGACGGGCGCGGTGAGCATCACGCCGAGCAGCAGACCGGCGCCTCGTACCCCGGCGATCAGCGGATGGCCGAGCGTCTCGACGCCCCGGCGCAACTGCTCGCCGACCCGCTTGACGTGGTCGAGCAGCCCTTCGGCGGCGATGGTGCGCAGCACGGCGAGGGCGGCGGCGCAGCAGACCGGGTTGCCGCCGAAGGTGCTGCCGTGGCTGCCCGGGGTCAGCAGCGCGGCCGGGGTCAGCTGCGCCGACGGGGTGCCCACGCCACCGACCTGGGTGTCGGCGAAGGCGATGCAGGCACCGATCGGCAGTCCGCCGCCGAGGCCCTTCGCCAGGGTGACCACGTCCGGGGTGATCCCGTCGGCCTGGTGGGCGAACCAGTGGCCGGTCCGTCCGACCCCGGTCTGTACCTCGTCGAGGGTGAGCAGGGCACCGTGCCGGGTGGTGATCTCCCGGGCGGCCGCCAGGTAGCCCGGTGGCGGCACCACCACGCCGGCCTCACCCTGGATCGGCTCCAGGATCACCATGGCGGTACGGTCGGTGACGGCGGCAACAAGCGCGTCGGTGTCGCCGTACGGCACATGGGTGACCTCGCCGGGCAGCGGCCGGAACGGGTCCGCCTTGGCCGGCTGCCCGGTCAACGCCAGGGCCCCCATGGTTCGGCCGTGGAAGCCGTCATGGGTGGCCACGACGTGGGTCCGGCCGGTACGCCGGGACAGCTTGAACGCGGCCTCGACCGCCTCGGCCCCGGAGTTGCAGAAGAACACCGCGCCGGGGCGGCCGGTGAGGGCGAGCAGCAGTTCGGCCAGGGCCACCGGCGGTTCGGCGACGTAGAGGTTCGAGACGTGCCCGAGGGTGCCGATCTGCCGGGTGACCGCCTCGACGACCGCCGGGTGGGCGTGCCCGAGCGAGTTGACCGCGATACCGCCCAACAGGTCGAGGTAGCGTCGGCCGTCCTCAGCGACGACGGTCGCGCCCTCGCCGCGCACCAGCGCCAGCGGTGGTGTGCCGTAGTTGTCCATCAACGATGCGGACCAGCGGTCCCGCAGCGAGGCCATTCAGGACTCCCCGTCGTTCGTCGGGTCAGTGACCATGGTGCCGAAGCCCTCCGAGGTGAAGACCTCCAGCAGCGTCGAGTGGGCCACCCGGCCGTCGACCACGTGCGCGGCGGGTACCCCGCCGCGCACCGCCCGCAGGCACGCCTCCATCTTCGGCACCATGCCGGCGGCGAGGGTAGGCAGCAGGTCGGCCAGGTCGTCGGCGTCGATCCGACTGATCAGACTGCCGGTGTCCGGCCAGTCGGCGTACAGGCCGGGCACGTCGGTGAGCACGACCAGCTTGCGGGCCTGCAACGCGACGGCCAGCGCGGCGGCGGCCGTGTCGGCGTTGAGGTTGTGCAGCACGCCGTCGACGTCGGGCGCGACCGTCGAGATCACCGGAATGCGCCCGGCTGCGATGATGTCGGCGACCGCCGACGGGTTGACCGTGTCGACGTCGCCGACCTGGCCGACGTCGACCGGCTCACCGTCGACCCAGGCGGGCCGGCGCACGGCGGTGAACAGCTGGGCGTCCTCGCCGGACAGTCCGACGGCGTACGGCCCGTGCTCGTTGATCAGGCCGACGAGTTCCCGGCCGACCTGGCCGACGAGCACCATCCGGACGACGTCCATCGCTTCCGGGGTGGTGACCCGCAGGCCGCCCTTGAACTCACTGGCGATGCCGAGCCGGCGCAGCATGCTGGAGATCTGCGGCCCGCCACCGTGCACCACGACCGGTCGGATGCCGGCGTAGCGCAGGAAGACCATGTCGGCGGCGAAGGCCCGCTGCAGCTGCGGGTCGATCATGGCGTTGCCGCCGTACTTGACGACCACGGTGGCCCCGTGGAAGCGGGCCAGCCAGGGCAGCGCCTCGATCAGGGTGGCGGCCTTGGTCTGGGCGAGGCTGAGGTCGCGGCTCAGCTGTCCGGGGGAATCCGTCATGTCGAATACGCCGAGTTCTCGTGCACGTACGCGTGCGACAGGTCGTTGGTCCAGATGGTCGCGGTGTCGGCACCGGCGTGCAGGCTGATGCGGATGTACACCTGCCGGCCGGTCAGGTCGACCTGGTCGCGGGGCGCGGCGGCGGCCCCGTCCCGGCAGATCCACACGTCGTTGATCGCCACGTCGAGCTGGTCGGGGTCGAACGTGGCGCTGGTGGTGCCGACCGCCGCGAGGATCCGCCCCCAGTTGGGGTCGTTGCCGAACAGCGCCGTCTTGACCAGGTTGTTGCGGGCCACCGCCCGGCCGACCTGCACCGCGTCGGCCTCACTGGCCGCGCCGACCACCTCGACGGCGACCTCCTTGCTGGCACCCTCGGCGTCGGCGATCAACTGCCGGGCCAGATCGGCGCAGGCGGCGGTGACCGCGGCGGTCAGCTCCCCGGCCGACGGGGTTACCCCGGAGGCGCCGCTGGCCAGCAGCAGCACCGTGTCGTTGGTGGACAGGCAGCCGTCGGAGTCGACCCGGTCGAAGGTGGTCCGGCAGGCTTCGCGCAGCGCGGCGTCGAGGTCGACGGCGTCGGCGAACGCGTCGGTGGTCAGAACGCAGAGCATGGTGGCCATCGCCGGGGCGAGCATGCCGGCGCCCTTGGCCATTCCGCCGACCCGCCAGGCCCGCCCACCCGGCTGTGCCGTCCGGTCCACGAGGGTCGTCTTCGGCCGGGTGTCGGTCGTCATGATCGCTTCGGCGGCGACCGGTCCGGCGTCGCCGGAGAGCCCGGCGACCGCCGACGTCACTCCGGCGAGCAGCTTGTCCATCGGCAGCCGTTCGCCGATCAGCCCGGTCGAGCAGACCGCGACCTCACCGGCCCCGACGTCCGTGCCACCTGTCGCGCTGAGGGTCGTGGCGACGTGTTCGGCGGTGGCATGGGTGTCCTGGAAGCCGCCCGGCCCGGTGCAGGCGTTGGCTCCGCCGGAGTTGAGCACCACCGCGCGCACCTTACCGGCGCGTAGTACCTGCCGGCTCCACCGCACCGGCGCGGCCTGCACCCGGTTGGCGGTGAACACCCCGGCGGCGGCGGTCGCCGGTCCGTCGTTGACGACCAGAGCGACGTCGGTCGCGCCGCTGGCTTTGAGCCCGGCGGCCACCCCGGACGCCCGGAACCCCTTCGGCGCGGTGACACTCATGGCGCAGTCCCGAATGCGGTCAGGCCGGTGGTCTCCGGCAGGCCCAGCATCAGGTTGGCGCACTGCACGGCCTGGCCGGCGGCGCCCTTGCCGAGGTTGTCGATGGCGCTGGTCACGATCACCCGTCCCGAGTCGACGTCGGCACTCACCTGCAGGTGGCAGGCGTTGGATCCGAGGGTCGCGGCAGTGGTCGGCCAACTGCCGGCGGGCAGCAGACGCACGAACGGCTCGTCGGCGTACGCGGCGGTCAGCGCCCCGCGCGCGGCGGCGGCCGGGTCGGCGGCGGCTCCGCCGGCCGGCCGGGCGGTGACCGTGGCCAGGATGCCGCGCGGCATTGGAGCCAGCACCGGGGTGAAGGACAGGCTGGTCGCTCCGGTGGCCTGCTTGATCTCCGGCACGTGCTGATGCGCGCCGACCTTGTACGGTGACAGGCTGCCCATCACCTCACTGGCCAGCAGATGGGTCTTGGCGGACCGACCGGCACCGGACGTGCCGCTGGCGGCGACCACCACGACGTCGTCGGGGGCGACCACTCCGGCGGCGATCAGCGGCGCGAGCGCCAGGGTGGTGGCGACCGCGTAGCAACCGGTGGCGGCGACCCGGTCGGCGGCGGCCACCCGGTCCCGCTGGCCCGGCAGTTCCGGAAGCCCGTACGTCCAAACCCCGGCGTGCGGGCCGCCGTAGTAGCGGGACCAGGCGGCGGCGTCGGCGAGCCGGTGGTCGGCGCCGAGGTCGACGGCCTTGACGTCGGCCGGCAGGTTGGCGGCGAGCGCGGCCGACTCGCCGTGCGGCAGGGCCAGGAAGACCAGGTCCGCAGCGGCGAGGTCGGTCGGATCGGTGGCGACGAACACCAGGTCGAGGCCGGCCAGGTGCGGGTGTACGGCGGCGACCGGCGCGCCGGCCTGGCTGTGCGCCGTGGCAGCGACCAGGTCCAGCTCGGGGTGCCCGGCGATCAGTCGCAGCAGCTCTCCCCCGGCGTACCCGCTCGCGCCGGCGACGGCGACCCGGATGATGCCCATACCCACCTCCGCATTTCTATGCAGAGGACGGTATCAGGATGCATCCGGGCCGACAAGACCCTTCCCCGGCCCGTCACGCGCCTCACGGCTCGCACCCGATTTGTCAGGTGTCAACGACCTCCACGTCACGCCAGAAGGCGACCCGGTCCCGGACCATCTCGGCCGCCGGAAGCGGTGCCGGGTAGTACCAGACCGCGTCGGCGCTTCGCCGCCCCTCATGCTCCAAGCTGCAGTAGGAGGCGTCGCCCTTCCACGGGCAGTGCGTGCTGGTGTCGGAATTCCGCACCACGTCGTCACGCAGCGACGACCTGGGAAAGTAGTGGTTTCCCTCGACGACGACCGTGTCGTCGCTCTCGGCGATCACGAGTCCGTTCCAGATGGCCTTCGGCATGAGATCCAGCGTATCCACCGGCACGGCAACGGACGCGGCGACCGACGCCGACGGGTTCACCACGTCACCGGCCGGACCCCGCCTTCCGGATCGGCTGCTCCTGCCACGCGGGCAGGCTCTCCGGCCGCTGTGGCGCTCTGGCACACACGACGTACGAATCCGGTGCCGTCACCCCGTGCCGACCACCCAGCCGGGCCATCACCGCCGCGTGCAGTTCACGCGGGCCGGTCCGCCGGTCCGCCGGCGCCGCGTACCCGACCAGCGACGTGGCCCCACCCAGAGCGGTACGGACGAACACCCGGGCCGCCGGGTCGCCGGCCGCCTCCCGCAGGGTCGCCTCGATCGAGCCGACGTCCATCCATGACGCGTTCACCTTCGCCCACCCCGCGTCGCGCTCGACCCGGTCGAGTTCGACCAGCTCGCCGAGCTTGTCGACGTCGACGTCGCGCTCCACGGCCGTGGTCAGGATCCGTTCCAGCGACCGGAGCATGGCCGCCGCCTCGTCGTTGGTGACGTGCCGTACGTCGTGGGTGAGCCCGAGTACGGCGATCGGCTCGGTCTGCAGGATGACCAGCCCGAACGGGTCCACGGCGGTCGTCTCCAGTCCCGTCTCCACCTCCGTGGCGTCGGCCCCCGCCCCCCGGTGCCTGTCGAAGACCGCGCCATGGCCGGTGCTCATGTCGTTGACCACCAGATCCCGGTGCCGGGCACATCCCCGCTCGATCCCGATCGAGTCGACCATGGCGGCGACTGCGGTGGCGTCGAAGTACGCGTACTGGTACGCGTTGAAGATCGCGGCATGGGTCTGCCGCAGTGTCTCGTAGAACGAGGGCGAGGTCGAGAACGGAACCAGCGCGCTCTGCACGATGCTGCCGACGAAGCGGCGCATCCTCGGCAACGCGCGGTTACTGTAGAGAGTGTCCAACGCGGCCAGATCGGTGTCGGTCCACCAGGACAACAACGTCGCGATGGTGGTGACCAAGACCGTCGCCGGCGTGACCCGGGCCCGAGCAGACACCTCCCGCAGTGCCGTGGCGACCGACGCGGACCTCATCGTCGAGAGTCTGACGTCCGGCGGTCCCGAGGTCCGGGCCGGAACTGACAACACGCAAGCCGGAAGCTCGTGAATCTGCTTGGCCCAGTATTTCAGGGTCCTGGCCATCCGGCGCTTCGCTTCGGGCGTCTGCTCGTATTCGGCCTGGTCCGGAGGTTGCCAGATGGGCGGGCCCACATGTCGCTCGGGCGAGGCGACGAGTTCGACGAAATCGTCCAGTACGATACCGGCCGCCACCAGGTCGGCCACGACATGGGAGAACTCGAACACGACTCGGACCGGAACCCCGGAGTGGGTGGTCACGGCCACCCGGACCGGATACTCACGGCCGTGATCGAACAGCCGCAGCGGATCGGTGATCTGGGTACGCTCCCGCGCCTGCGGCCCTAGTTCCATCACCAACACGTCGACGTAGCCGGTGCGGGAGACCCGCTGTCTGCGCCCGGCGGCGGATTCCGTGTCGTAGACCGTCCGCAGCCCTTCGTGCCGGGACACCAGTACGCCGACGGCTTCGAACACCTCCTCGACGGTATGTCCGGCCGGCAGGTCGGCGTAGAGCGCGAACACCGCGCTGTGGCTGTTCAACGCCATCCAGTCGAAGACGTTGCCCTGGGCGAGAGTCACCGGCCATTCACCCTCGCGGCTGCCCGCGAAGGGCACCCGCACCGTACGCCGGGTGATCGACGTCTCAGCTGTGGTCATCGTTCGCCTCCGATCTGGATGGTCCTTGCACGGACCGGGCCGGTCCGGCTACTTCCGGTTGCTGTGCACGGCTTCGTCGGCGACCGCCGATTCACTCCGCGCCGGTTGCGGCGAGGGCTCGTTCGGCGCGGCGTCCGCGCCGTCACCCGGTGCCGGCTGCGGTGCCGGTGCCGGCTGTGGGCGCACCAGCAGCCGTAGCCCGCAGAGCACGATGACCACCGACAGCAGGGCCAGCAGGAGCCGGTAGTCCATGACGACGATGAGCGCCGCGGCCAACCCGATACAGGCCGTCTGCGGAACCGTCACCATCACCCCGGCGGTGGTGAAGACCCGGCCCTGCAGCCGCGGTGGCGTATGCCGCTGCAGCGTCGTGTTCCATCCGATCGAGAACCAGGTCACCGCCAGCCCGACCCCGATCGCCCCGCCCAGCACCACCGAGGTGGCGCCGACAGCCAGCACGGCGCAGCCGATGCCCAACCCGATCAACGCCCCGCCGATGGCCCGGGCCTCGCCGACACGGCGCAGCAGCCACGCCCCGGTGAACCCGGCGATGATGGAGCCGATGCCCTGCACACTGACGATCACGCCGAAGAACGCCGCCGGCCGGTGCAACCCCTCCTCGACCACGACGAAGATGATCGGTTCCAGGAATCCCACCGCCCCGAACGCGACGGCGCTGAGCACCGTGACCTGAGTCAGCAACGGAACGGAACGGATGTAGCGAATGCCCGCGAGGACCTCGCTGCTGAACCGCTCCCCGGTACGTTCCGGCTGCGACTCGGTGACCCGCACCGTCGCCAGAGCGACGATCGCCGCGACGAAGGTCAGCGCGTCCAGCAGCGCCAGCATGTGGCCGCCGAGCGCCGCGTAGATGCCGGAGCCGACCAGCGGCGCCAGGATTCGAGTGAACCCGAACAGCGTGCCGAACGCCGCGTTGGCCGACCCCAGGTCCTGGTCCGGCAGCAGGTCCTTGAGCAGGGCGCTGCGTCCCGCGGTGAGCACCGTGGAGACACAGCCGTATAGGACGGCGACGGTATAGATGATCCAGGTCTGTTCGGCGGAGCGCACGAACAGCAGTGCCAGCACCGCCACCGCGGCGAATGCGTTGGTGGCCATCAGCAGCGGCTTACGCCGAATCCGGTCGATCTGCCGGCCGACGAACGGGGCGAACAGCACCGGTACGCCCATCGCGAGGAAGACGACACCGGCCGCCGAGTTGCTACCGGTGAGTTCCTTGACCCAGATACCGAGGGCCAGCAACAGTGCGGTGTCCCCGAAACCGGACAACGCGTCGCCGACGTACAACCGCCGGAACTGGGGATCTCGGATAGCACTCACTCAACTCAACGCCTCTCGGTTCGACGGCTCACGGACGGACAGGCTCCAGCCGTACCCGCAGGTGGCGGTAGCCGTGGACCAGGTTGGACCGCAGTTGCACCGGCTCCCCGAGCACGGCGACGGACTCCACGAGTTCGGTCAGCGCGGTCAGCAGCGCCCGGAGTTCCAGCCGGGCGAGCGCCGCGCCGAGACAGTGGTGTGGCCCGTGTCCGAAGCCAAGGTGCTGGTTGGCCCGCCGGTCGGGTCGGAAATCGTCGGCCGCGTCGAAGTGCCGCGGGTCGCGGTTGGCCGCCGGCAGCCAGGCGACCACCGTCTCGCCGCAGGTCACCCGCTGACCGGACAGGTCGAGGTCAGCGGTGGCGACCCGCAGCACATGCATCGCGGGTGAGGTCCACCGGATGATCTCTTCGACGGTTGGCCCGACCAGATCCGGATCCGCGCGCAGCCGGGTCAGGGTTCCGGGCGCGGTGGCCAGGGCGTGGAAACAGCCGGCGATGGCGTGCCGGGTGGTCTCGTTCCCGCCGACGAGCACGTTGTCGCAGTTGAGCAGCACCTCGCGCAGGCCCAACCGGCGGTCGCCGGCCAACGCGCTGATCAGGTCGTCACCCGGGTTGCGCCGCCGGGCTGCCACCAGGTCGGCCAGGTAGAGGATCATCTCCGAATGCGCCGCCTCCGGTGACATCTTGGCGAACGTGTCGTCGGCGCCACCGAAGGCGTGATTGGTCAACTCGATGAGCATGTCGCGGTCGGCCTCCGGCACCCCCAGGACCCGGCAGACGACACTGGCCGGGATCACCGGGGCGAGGGTCGCGGCGACATCGACGCTGCCGGTGGCGACAGCGTCCGCGACGAGTCCCCGTACCTCCTGCCGGACGGCCTCGTCCAGGGTTTCGGCCATCGCCCGGGACAGGAAGGGCATGATGACGCTGCGCAGCTGGCCGTGCTGCGGGCCGTCGGCGACGACCAGCATCCCGCCGCCGGCCTTGTCCGGATGGTCCCGGTCGAAGCCGATCATCATCCCGTACTCGGAGGTGAACGGCGCCTTCGGTGACAGCACCGTCCGGCACGCGGCCATCGAGAAGACCGACCAGAAGCCGCCCGGTGACGTACCAGGTTCGCTCCACAGCACGGCGTCCGCGGCGGCGTTGCGGTGCCAACGGGCGAACCGGCCGGAGTCGAGGTAGAGATCGGGATCGCCAAGGTCCACTACCGGGCACCTTCCGTCGCGTCGGCGCCGCTGACCCGCGTACGGACGAGGTCGGTGACCTCGCCGGCCAGATCGGCGAAGGAGGGCCGCCGGAACACGGCGAGGATCTGCAGATCGACGTGGAACTGCCGGTGCACCGCCCCGACCAGGTGCAGGGCCTTGATCGAGGTTCCTCCCAGCTCGAAGAAGTTGCTGTCGACGCCGAAGTCGGCGACTCCGAGCAGGTTCCGCCAGATGTCGGCGAGCCCGGCGGAGACCGGGTCGGTCGGCAGCGGATCCGTCGGCGGCCGATCCCTCGGCGGCAGCGGTACGTCGGCCACTGGCGCGCCGGCCACCGCGGCGTCCGGGACCGCTGCCGACCCCGCATCGCGGTACAGCGCCGCCAGCGCCGAGCGGTCCACCTTGCCGTTGCGGGTCATCGGCAGCCGGTCGACCCGGTGACACCGCGCCGGCACCATGTACGCCGGCAGGTTGGCCCGCAGGTGCTCCCGGACCTCGGCCGGGTCGGCCGGACCGGTCAGTACGGCGACCAGTTCGGTTCCGCCCTCGGCGGTAACTGCGGACACCGCGCCGTCGCCCACCCCGGGGCAGGCCCGCAGTGCCCGCTCCACTTCGCCCAGCTCGACCCGGAACCCGCTGACCTTGACCTGGTCGTCGCGACGGCCCAGGAACACGACCCCGCCGTCGGGCAGCAGCCGCACCCGGTCGCCGGTGCGGTAGAGCCGGTCACCGGGCCGGGCCGCGAACGGGTCGGCGACGAAAGTCGCGCAGCTCCGGCGGGCATCGTTGACGTAACCGTCGGCGAGCCCCTGGCCCCCGACATACAGTTCGCCGGTGTCGCCGGGCGCGACCGGGGTCAGCCGGTCGTCGAGGACCCGCAGGTACGTGCCGTCGATGGCCCCGCCGATCGGGATGACGCCCCGCGCCAGGTCCGTGTCGGTGACCCGGTGCGCGGCGGAGAAGGTGGTGTTCTCGGTCGGGCCGTACGCGTTGAGCAGTTGCTGGGGGGCGCCGGCGGCGAGCATCCGCCGGACCTGGTCCAGCGCGTACTGGTCGCCGCCGATGAGCAGCACCCGCAGACCGGCGAAGGCGTCTGCGACGTGCGCGACGATCGCGTTGAGCAACGCGTTCGTGGTGAACATGACGCTCACGCCGGTGCGGGCGAGCAGCCGTGCCATCTCGTGGGGGGACAGGGCGACCTCGCGGGGCACCACCGCCAGCGTCGCGCCAGCGCACAATGCCCCCCAGATCTCCAGGGTGGCCGCGTCAAAGGCGACGTTCGACAGGTGCGCGACCACGTCCTGCGGGCGGATCCGCAGGTAGTTCGAGCGGGGCACCAGCCGGCAGATCGCCTCGTGCGGGATCACCACGCCCTTGGGCGTACCGGTGGACCCGGAGGTGTACATGACGTATGCCGCGTGCCGTACCGTCACCGGGACCGCTGGTGTGGGCCGGGGCGCGTCGCGGACCTCGGCCAGCGCCTCGGCCAGCCCGACGGTCCGCACCTCATCCGGCGCGTGCGCCGCGGAGCCCTGTTCGCACAGCGCCAGCCGGACGTCGCTGTCGCGCATCATGGCCCGGCTGCGGCCGGGCGGCTGGGCGACGTCGATGGGAAGGTACGCCGCACCGGCACGCAGCACGGCCAGGAAGGCGGTCACCGCGTCGGCGCCCCGCTCGGCGACGACCGCAACCCGGTCGCCCGGTCGGACTCCCTCGCTGACCAGGCGACCGGCCAGTGCGGACGCGGCGGCGTCCAGTTCGCCGTAGGTCACGTCGCGCTGTCCGTGCCGGATCGCGACGGTCGACGGGTGGACCCGTGCCCGGGCCGCCACCAGTTCATGCACCGGACCCGCGGCCGGCTGACGGCGGTACCCGTCGCCGCCCCCCACCGAACCGGCCGCAGCGTCCGGCAACGAACCGACCGGCTCGTCCGACGCTGGACCGGTCGGAGCATCCAGCAGCGGACCGACCGGCTCGTCCGGTGCCGAGACGAGGTGGGTCAGGCTCGTCAGCAGCCGGTTGTGCAGGTGTTCGGCCCGGCCCCGGCTGAACAGGTCACTGCTCGCCTCCAGCATGGAGGTCGACGACGCGGCGTCGGTGGTGACGGTCCAGAGCAGTTCGTACTTGGCTGTACCGGTGGGCAGCACCATCCGGGTCGCCTGGGCGCCGGTCGGCGCCCAGTGCCACCGACGGTTGTCCACATGCGAAATGCTGACCTGGGTGAGAGGGTGGTGGCGGGCACCACCGGTCCCGGCCGCCTCCGCCACCAGCTCCTGCAACGGGGTCTGCTGGTAGGCCAACGCGGCACTGACCAACGCCCGCACCTCGGTGACCAACTGACGGAACGTGACGTCGGCGCTCACCCGCACCCGGATCGGCAGGACGTTGACGAACATCCCGACGGTCTGCTCGTCGTCAGCTGTCCGGCCGCTCAGCGGCGCGCCGACCACGACGTCGGCCGGGTCGGCGACGGCTTCCCGGCCAGCGGTGGCGTCCCGGCCAGCGGCGGATGGGGTCGCGGTGGCCCGGCCGAGGAAGGCCGCGTAGGCCGCCAGCAGCACCATGAACTCCGACGCCGAGGCGGCGATCGCCAACTCAGCCAGGCGGGCGACCAGGTCGGGTTCGAGTGCCGCGCTCACCACCTCGCCGTCCGGTCCCACCACGTCCGGCCGGGTACGGTCGGCCGGCAGTGCCATCCGGCCGCCGAGCCCCGCCAACTGGCCACGCCAGTAGTCCCGCGACGCCGTCGGGTCGGGCCGTCCGGCCAAGCCCCGACGGCTCAGCGGCGGCAAGTCCCGGCTCAGCCCCACACGCTCGCCGTACCGCTGCTGCAACTGTCGGTCGAGCAGGTCCAGGGAGTGCTGGTCGGCGATCAAATGGTGCAGGGTGAGCAGCAGCACGTGCCGGTCCGACCGTTCGATCACCAGGCTGGCCCGGGCCAGCGGCGCCACGTCGGTGGGGATCGGACGGCGCACCTCGGCGGCGATGTGCCGGCCGGTCTCGGCGGCGGCCCGCTCGGGTTCCTCCCCGGACAGGTCCAGCACCGTCCAGCTCGGCGTGGCTGCCGACTGGACCAGCCGTCGGCCGTCCGCGGTGAAGCAGGTCCGCAGGGCTTCATGGTCGGACACCAGGTCCTGCAGGACGGCGTGCAGGGCCTCGGTGTCCAGTTCGCCGTCGAACTGGTAGCGGACCGGCACGCAGTACAGCGGTGACCCTGGATGCAGCCGGTCCAGGAACAGCATGCGCTCCTCGGTCGGCGACATCGTCGTCGGCCGCACCGACGGGGCCAACTGGGCGAGGAACGTGCCGACGTCTACCGGGCGCCGGTAGGTGAACAGCAGATCGAGGTCGACCGGAATGCCGGTACGTCGGCGAAGTTCGAGCGCTACCTCGACGGCCTGCAGCGACTGCCCGCCGAGATCGAAGAAGTCGGCGTCCGGCTCGACATCGGCCCGCTGGAGAACCTGACCGAACGCGGTACGGACGACTTCCTCGAAGGCGGGCGCGTCGGCGGTGACCCGCTCGTCGTCGATGGTCATTGCGTCCTCCCCGATCCGGCACCGGCAGCGACCCCGGAGTCACCGTCGGGCTCGGCGCGCTCTGTCCCGGCAAGTCCTACATCGACCCGCCGGACCAGCACATCGCCGATGACGAGGGCGTCGAGGGTCGATCGCGCGAAGGTGGCGACCGCGTCGACGGCAGTCCGCACGATCGGCTGCCCGCGCAGGTTGAACGACGTGTTGACCAGCACCGGCAGTCCGGTGCGGTGGCCCATCTCGCGGAGCAGTCCCCAGAACAGCGGCGCGGAGTCACGCTCCACCACCTGCACCCGGGCCGACCCGTCGACGTGTGTCACGGCGGGCAGTCGGTCCTGGAACGGTGGTCGGACACCGGTGACCGTCAGCATGTGGCGGTACGCCGACTCGGTGCCCGGTGCGATGTCGAAGTACGTCGCGGCGTCCTCGACGGGCACCGCCGGGGCGAAGGGGCGGAACTCCTCCCGCTGCTTGACCACGGTGTTCAGATGGGCACGCATGGTGGGCGAGCGTGGGTCGGCGAGGATGCTGCGGTTGCCGAGGGCACGGGGGCCGAACTCCATCCGCCCCTGGCACAGTGCGACGGTGGCACCCCGCTCGATGAGTCCGATCACCTCCGGGATCAGCTGTTCGCCGGCGTACCGGCTGGATTCGAAGCCCGGGCCGAGGTCGCGCAGTGCCGCGTCCACCTCGGCGTCGGTCGGGCCGTCGCCCCAGTACGGCATCCGCATGCTGGTCGGCGGTGCCGGGCGTTCCTGGCGCAGCGCGTACAGAGCCGCCCCGAGCGCGCTGCCGTCGTCGCCGGCGGCGGGCTGGATGAACACCTCGTCGAACAGCCCGCTGCGCAGCACCACTCCGTTGGCGGTGCAGTTGAGCGCCACGCCGCCGGCCATGCAGAGCCGCCGCAGGCCGGTCCGGCGCCGGTGTTCGCCCAGCACGTGCAGCAGCGTCCGCTCCAGCGTCGCCTGCAGTGCGGCGGCCACGTCCATGTGGTGTGACGTCAGGTCGGAGTCGGGTTCACGAGCCGGTCCCAGTCTCTCCTCCAGCAGACGCAGCACGCCCTGGTGCGTCTCGCGCTCCAGCGGGGACTTGTTGGCCGACAGCAACGGGATGGCGAAATCCCCGTCGGGCTTGAGCTGGACGAACTCGTCGAGCGCGGCCCGGTGCCGGTCCCGGTCGCCGTACGGCGCCAGACCCATCACCTTGTACTCGTCCATGCCGGCCTGGAAGCCCAGGTAGTGGGTGAAGACGCTGTAGAGGATCCCCAGCGAACTCATGATCGGGAAGGTGGCGCACCGGCGCAGCGCGGCGCCGCGACCCTCGAACACCGACAACGATTCCTGCTCGCCCATACCGTCGGCCACCACGACCAGCGCCTCGTCGAAGCCGCTGAGGTAGTAGCTGCTGGCGGCGTGTGCCTCGTGGTGGCGGACGTGGACGATCCGGGGGTCGGCGAGGTCGGCCGGATAGTGGGCGCGGAAGATCTCCCGCTGCACCTCCTGCGCGTACACCTGCTCGTACCACCGGGTCGAAAGGTGATCGAGCCGCCAGACCGGCGACGGCTCGTACCGGAAACCGTGGGCGACCATGTCGACGTCGCGCATCGACACCCCGGCGATCCGTAGGCACGCGTCGATCGCGTCCTTGGGAAAGTGGCCGGTCCCCTTCACGCCGTCGTAGCGCTCCTGCGCCGCGGCGGCGAGCACCCCGGTCTCGTCGACCAGCGCCGCGGCGGAGTCCAGGCCCTGGACGATCCGCTGTTCCCGGTGCCAGCCGTCGCCGAGGATCGCCCGTTTGAGCGCCATGCTGCGGTCGAGGCCGCTGAATCCCAGCGTCAGCATTGTCATCAACCTTCGTTCGCAGGAGTACTGATCGACCGGCGGACGACCGTGGTGCGGATCAGCCGGCGTGGTGGTACGGGGTCAGCCGGCGTCAGCCGGTGGTGGTACGGGGTCAGCCGGCGGTCGGGGCGGGTGCCGGTGCCGGATCTGGCAGGTGCTCCGCCAGTCGGGCGGGGGTGGGATGGCGCATCAGCTCGAGAATCTCCAGCTCGACGCCGAGCGCGGACTCGACGCCGAACACCAGCTGCATCGCGGTCAGCGAGTCCCCGCCGAGGTCGAAGAAGTCGTCGTCGGCGCCGACCTCGACTCCGAGGACCTCACCGAACAGCTCGCACAGCCGGGCCACCAGGCCGCTGACCGGCCCCGGTTCGGCCCGGCTGGTCGTCGCCGGGCGGGGTGCCGGCAGGGCGGCGCGGTCGAGCTTGCCGCTCGACCCGAGCGGCATCGCGGCGAGCTCGACGAAGACCGTCGGCACCAGGTACGTGGGCAGCGTCGCGGACAGCTCCGCGCGCAACCGGTCCGGGTCGAACGACCCGCCCGGGACCGGCACCACGTACCCGACGAGCCGCCGACCGCCCGGCGCGTCGTCGCGGGCCACTGTCGCCGCGGCGGCCACGTCGGTGCAGCGGCCCAGTGCCGCGTCGATTTCGCCGAGCTCGACCCGGAAGCCCCGGATCTTCACCTGGTGGTCGTCACGCCCGTGGAACTCCACCTGGCCGTCGCGGTTCCAAGCCGCCCGGTCGCCGGTGCGGTACATCCGGTCACCGGCCGATCCGAACGGGTCCGCCAGGAACCGTTCGGCCGTCAGCACCGGTCGACGCAGGTAGCCTCGGGCCAGGCCGGCTCCGGCCAGGTAGAGATCGCCGATCACGCCCGGTGGGACCGGCCGCAGGTATCCATCTAGGACATACACCCGGGTGTTGCGGATGGGACGACCGATCGGTACCCGGGCCAGCCGAACGCCGGTCGGGACGGGCCAGTGGGTGACGTCCACCGACGCCTCGGTCGGCCCGTAAAGGTTGTGCAGCTCCGTGCGGAGCGTGGCGTGGACGCGGTCGGCCAGCTCCGGGTCCAGCGCCTCACCGCTGCAGATCACCCGGCGCAGGCTGGCGCAGTGGGCGGCGACCGGTTCGGTCAGGAAGGCGGCCAGCACCGATGGTACGAAGTGGATCGTGGTGACCTGGTGCCGGGCGATCAGTCGGGCCAGCCGCGCCGGCTCCCGCTGGTCCCGGCCGCTGGCGACGACGACGCTGGCGCCGGTCGCCAGCGGCCAGAACATCTCCCAGACGGAGACGTCGAAGCTGAGGCTCGTCTTGTGCAGTACCCGGTCCTCGGGCGTGAGCCGGAACCGCTCCTGCATCCACACCAGTCGGTTGACGATGCCGGAGTGCGGCACCGCGACGCCCTTCGGACGACCGGTCGAGCCGGAGGTGTAGATGACGTACGCCGGATGTCCGGCCAGCAACGGGTCGTGCCGGTGCCGGTCGCCGGGGTCGGTCGTCGGCTGCCGGCCGAGCTGGTCGGTCGTCGCCGGGTCGTCGACCGCAAGGCCGTGGGCGGGCGGGCAGCCGGCCTCGACCAACTGGTCGAGGCCCTCCCGAGTCCCGACGACGCAGACAGCGCGGCTGTCACCGACCATCAGCGCCCGGCGGGCGGCGGGAAGGTCCGGGTCGACCGGCAGGTACGCGGCACCGGTCTTGACCGTGGCGATGATCGCGATCAGGCTCGGTACGGAGCGGGGCAGCTCGACGGCCACCACCCGCTCCGGTCCTGCCCCGCGGCCGATCAGCAGGTGGGCCAGCTGGTTGGCCCGGGCGTTGAGCTCGGCGTAGCTCAGCTCGTCGGCACCATCGCGCGCGGCGATCGCGTCCGGTGTCCTGGCCACCTGGGCCTCGAACAGGCCGGACAGACTCGCCTCGCCAGCGGCGGTGCCGGCGTCGGTCGCGCGGACAGCGGTGCCGGCGCCGGTGTCGTTGGCGTCGGCGATCAGTCCCGACTCCGCCCCGGTGAGCAGGGACAATCCGACCACCGTGGTGGCCGGTTCGGCGGCCACCGCCCGCAGCACGGTGTGCAGCCGGGTCAGCACCGCCTCGGCGGTCGCTGGATCGACCAGCTCGGCCTGGTGACTGAGCCGCACCCGCATCCTGGTGCCCGGCAGCACGACGAGGGCCAACGGGTAGTGCGTGGCGTCCCGGCCGTCGACGCCGGTCACCGTGGCATCGCCGATGGTCGGGGCACCGTCGAGCGCGACCGGGTAGTTCTCGAACACGTACAGCGTGTCGAACAGGGTGCCCGGGGTTTCGGCGAGCTTCTGCACCGTGCCCAGCCCGAGAAAGTGGTACGGCACCAGAGCCGACTGCTCCCCGTGCAGCCGGGCCAGTAAGTCGGTGAACCGTTCCCGAGGATCGGTGCGTACCCGCACGGGCAGCGTGTTGAGGAACAGGCCCACCATCGCCGCCACACCGGGGATGTCCGGCGGGCGACCCGACACCGGGGTGCCGAACACGACGTCGTCGCGCCCGGTGAGGTAGCAGAGCAGGACCCCCCAGGCGGCCTGCAGCACGGTGTTGACGGTCACCCCCCGCTCGCGGGCCAGGGCGGTCAGCGCCGCGGTCAACTCCTCGTCCAGCTCGACGGTGAGGTCGCGGGGAAACGACGTCGGGTGCGCGGCACCCGGGCCGGCCACCAGCGTCGGTTCGGACAGGCCGGCCAGTGCCTGGCGCCACGCCGCCTCGGCGGCCGGCCGGTCCTGGCGGGTCAGCCAGGACAGATAGGTACGGAACGGTTCGGCCGGCTCCGGAGCCCCGGCACCAAGGTGGTGTTCGTACAGCGCGATGAGGTCGCGTACCACCAGGGACAGTGACCAGCCGTCGAGCAGGATGTGGTGATGGGTCAGACCGAGCATGTGCCGGTCGGTGCCCCGGCGGATCAGGCTGAACCGCAGCAGCGGAGGTCGGCCCATGTCGAACCGGCGTCGGCGTTCGGCGTCGGCGATCCGGGCCATTTCGGCGTCGGCCTGCTCGTCGGTCAGCGACGACAGGTCGATCTCCTGCCATGGCACCTGCACCTCGGCGCCGATCACCTGGACCGGCGCCCCGGTCATCCGCTGCCGGAAACCCGCGCTCAGGTTGGGGTGGCGTCGGAGCAGGTCCTGTGCCGCCCGGCGCAGTGCGGCGGCGTCCACCGGGCCGGTCAGTTCCAACGTCAACTGGGCGGTGTAGAGGTCAGCACCGGCACCGGCGTACGTGGCGTGGTAGAGGATGCCTTCCTGCAGCGGCGCCAGCGGCAGCAGGTCCGCCAGGTCGGTGTACTCGGCGCTGATCGCGTCGAGTTCGTCCTGGCCGACCCGGACCAGCGGAAAGTCCGACGGGATCAGGCTGGCCGACGGCGGGCGGCCACTGTCCGCCGGTGTCCCGGTGCTGCGCGCCAGTACCCGCAGCGCGCGCAGCCAGTTGTCCGCGAGGTCGCGGACCCGGGCCTCGGGTACCGCCTCGCCGGCCCAGGTCCAGCTGGCCTGCAGCTGTTGTCCGCCGACGTGGTCGACCGCCATCGCGTTCAGCGACACCGCGTGGGGCAGTGGCATGTTTGCGTCGACGTCGCCGCCGAACGCGCCCTGCGGTACGGGGGTCCAGTCGCCGGGCGGCCCGTCCTGGTGGCCGGCCAGTCGACCGAGGTAGTTGAAGCCGATTTGCGGGCGGTCCAGCCGGGCCAGCTCGGACGCGGTGTCCGGGTTCAGATACCGCAGCAGTCCGTACCCGACGCCGTTGTCCGGCACCGATCTGACTTGCTCCTTGACCCAGGTGACGAGCCTGCCGACGGCGGGCCCGCCGGCCCACACGTCCGGCCAGTCGACCTGCGGTGGGTCCAGCCGTAGCGGGTAGAGGCTGGTGAACCAGCCGACGGTGCGGGACAGGTCGACGTCGGCGGCCAACTCGGCCCGGCCGTGGCTCTCCACGTCGAGCTGCAGCCCACCGGGTCGGTCGGCGGCGACCGCGATGGTCAACGCGGCCAGCAGCACCTCGTCGACGCCGGCGTGCAGCGCGTCGGCCACCCGGCCCAGCAGGTCCGCCGACAGCTCGGCCGGGACGCGCTGGATGAGCGACCGCGCGGTACGGGCGGTGTCGCGGGCCGGGTCGAGTGGCCGGTCGCCGACCGGCGGCGGCGGATCGACGAGCGTCCGGTGCCACCGGTCCAGCTCCGCCGTGCGGACCGGCCGGGTCGCCTCCTGCCGCAGCAGTGCCGACCAGCGTCGGAACGACGTGGCGACCGGTGCGAGCTGGGGTCGTTCGCCGGCCGACACGGCCGCCCACGCGGCGGCGAGGTCCGGCAGCAGGATCCGCCAGGACGTCGCGTCGACGGCCAGATGGTGGGCGGCCAGCAGCAGCCGGCCCTGGTGCCCCGGGCCGGAGTCGAACCAGACCGCCTGCAGCATCACCCGCTTCTCCGGCGCGAGCCGGGCCTGCGCCGCGGTCGCCTGCGCCGCCACGGTCTCCTGCCATACCGGCTCCGGTGCGTGCGGGTCCACGGCCACCCGGGTCAGCACCGAGGTGGCCGGCACGCTGCCCGGCCCGGCCACGTCGAAGCGCCACGGTGCGTCGACGTCGGACGATCGGACGAGTCGCATCCGGAGGGTGTCGTGCCGGTTCAGCAGGGCCTGCAGCGCGGTGCCGAGACCTGGCTCGGTGAGGTCCGCCGGCGTGTTGACGACCATCGACTGGTAGTAGCCGTCCACCGGCCCACCGGCGATCCGCAGCCACTCCATGATCGGGGTGGAGTCGATGTCGCCCAGCCCGTCGTCGGCCTGTCTGACGGCGGCGTCGTCCGCCTCGCTGGCGGCACGTTCGGCGACGGCGGCCAGCTCGGCGACGGTCGGATGCGCGACGACGTCGCGGGGCCGGATGGCCAGCCCTTCGCTCTGTGCCCGGCTCACCAGCTGGATCGAGGAGATGCTGTCCCCGCCGAGGCTGAAGAAGCTGTCCCGCACCCCGACCCGGTCCAGCCCGAGCACCTCGGCGAACAGGTCGCCCAGCAGCTTCTCGACGGCGCTGTCCGGACCCTCGTCGACGGCCGCCGGCGCCGCGTCGGGCGCGGGCAGGGCCTGCCGGTCGACCTTGCCGCTCGGGGTCAACGGCAGGGCGGCCAGCGGGACGAAGACGTTCGGCACCATGAACTCGGGCAGGTTGGCCGCGACGAAGGTACGCACGGCAGCCGGGTCGATCTTGCCGCTCGGCGCCGCACCGACCAGGTACGCGACCAGCTGCCGGCCTCCCGAACCGACCTCCCGGACGACGACCACCGCCTGGCCGACCGCGTCGTGGCGGGTCAGCACGGCTTCCACCTCGCCGGGTTCGATCCGGTGGCCGCGCACCTTCACCTGCTCGTCGACCCGGCCGACGAACTCCAGGTCACCGTCGGGGCGCCAGCGCACCAGGTCACCGGTGCGGTACATCCGCTCGCCGGCACCGGCGAAGGGGTCGGCCACGAACCGGGTCGCGGTCAGCCCCGGCCGACGCAGGTAGCCGCGGGCCAACGCGCGACCGGAGACGTAGAGCTCACCGGCCACCCCGGCGGGCACCATCCGCAGGCTGTCGTCCAACACGTACACCCGGCAGTTGCGCACCGGGCGACCGATGGGTACGGGAACCCCGGCGGCCAGGCCCTCGGCCGGCAGTCCGGCACTCATGGTGGCGCAGACCGTCGTCTCGGTCGGGCCGTACGCGTTGACCATCCGACGTCCCGGCGCCCACCGGGTCACCAGTTCGGCGGGGCACGCCTCACCCGCCAGCACCAGGGACCGCAGGGTCGGCAACGGCTGTACGGGCAGTTGGGACAACACCGCCGGGGGCAGCGTCGCGTGGGTGACCCCGTGGGCCCGCACGAGCGCGGCGAGTGGTTCCCCGACCAGCAGCCGTTCGGTCGGCACCACCAGGGCGGCGCCCGAGGTCAGCGCCATGCACAGCTCCCAGAACGAGGCGTCGAAGCTGGGCGAGGCGAACTGCAGGACCCGGGCCCGGCCGTCCACACCGAGCTGGTCGGCCTGGGTGGCGGCGAGGCTGCTGACGCCCTGGTGGGTGACGACGACGCCCTTCGGACGACCGGTCGACCCGGAGGTGAAGATCACGTATGCGGGATGGGCCGGCAGCAGCGCGGTGCGGCGTTCCCGGTCGGTGAGGTCGTGGGTCGGCTGCTCCGGCAGTACCCGCAGCAGTGCCGGATCGTCCAGGTTGAGACAGAACAGTCCGGCGGCGTCGGCGACGGCCCGGGCCACCGGCGCGGCGACCGCGTCGGCGAACACCACGCAGGCCGGCTCCGCGTCGGCGAGCATCTGTTCGACGCGCGGGCGGGGATACTCCGGGTCGACCGGCAGGTAGCCGGCACCGGCCTTGGTCACGGCCAGGATCGCGGTCACCAGCTCGACGCTGCGGGGCATGGCGAGGGCGACGAACTGCTCCGGGCCGATCCCCCGGTCGACGAACACCCGGGCGAGGCGGTTCGCGTCCGCGTTCAGCTCCCGGTAGGTCAGCTTGCGCGCGCCGCAGCGCACCGCTACCGCCTCGGGTGTCTCGGCCGCCCGTGCTTCGACCAGCTCCGGCAGGGTCGCCACCGGCACCGGCGCGGGGTTACGGCCCTGGGCGGACAGCCGGTGGCGTTCGTCGGCGCTGAGCAGATCGAGCCGCCCGGTGCGCTCCCGCGCCGTGGCGGGCAGTTCGGTGAGCAGCCGGACGAACCGCCGCAGCAGGCCACGGACGAAGCCGGCCGCGAACAGGTCGGGACGGTACGACAAGCGCAGTCGCAGCTGTGGCCCGCCGGCCGCGTTCAGGCTCAGTGGATAGTGCGCGGCGTCGTCCGCGCCCACCTCCACCCGCAACTGCCCGCAGCGCAGGTCGCCGGTGTCCGGGAAGTTCTCGAACGCGACGCAGGTGTCGAACAGCTCGCCGGTGCCGGCCACCTTCTGGATCTCGGCCAGGCCCAGATGGTGGTGTTCGAACAGCTGCGCCTGCTCGTGCTGAATCCGGGCCAGCAGCGCCGACAGCGGTTCGTCGCGGCGCAGCCGTACCCGCACCGCGACGACGTTCATCAGCAGACCGATCATGGTTTCGGCACCGGCCAGGTCGACCGGCCGGCCGGACACCGCCGCGCCGAACACGACGTCGCTGCGCCCGGTCAGCTGCCCGACGAGCAGCGCCCAGGCGCCCTGCACGATGGTGTTGACGGTAAGCCCGTTGCGGCGGGCGAACCCGACCAGCTCCGCGGTGGCTTCCCGGCTCAGCTCGGCCGGCAGGCTGGCCGGCCAGACCGGGGTACGGGTCGGGTCGGGCGCGGCCACCCGGGTCGGACCGTCCAGTTCGGCGAGCGCCGCGCGCCAGGCCTGCTCCGCGCCGGGCCGGTCCTGCGCCGCCAGCCAGGCGAGGAAGTCCCGGTACGCCGCGGGCGGCGGTACCGCCGCGCCGCCGGCACCGCGCTCGTGCCGCTCGTACGACTCGCACAGTTGCCGGACCAGCAGGGCGGTGGACCAGCCGTCGAGCAGGATGTGGTGGTAGGTGACGACCAGCCGGTGCCGTTCGTCGTCGACCCGGATCAGCCGGAAGGCGATCAGCGGGGCCGTCCGCAGATCGAACCTGCGGCCCTGGTCCGCCTCGGTGTGCCGGGCGAGGGCCTCGGCGAGGGCTTCGCCCGGGGCCACCGCCACCTCGGTCCACGGCAGCTCCGGTCGGCTGACGATCACCTGGACCGGCGCGCCCGATCGGCGTTCCCGGAAACTCGCTCGCAGGTTGGGATACCGGCGCAGCAGGTCGTCCGCGGCGGCGCGCATCGCGGCGACGTCGAGCGGGCCGTACAGGTCCAGGATGAGCTGGGCGGTCTGCACCTCCGGGCCGGTGGTCTGGTTCCAGGAGTGGTACATCATCCCGGCCTGCAGCGGTGCCAGCGGCAGAATGTCCTCGATGTTGGACGTACTCATCACATCGCTCCTCGCTGCTGCGACAGCTCCTGCTCAAGATCGTCGATTTCGTCCTGGGTCAGCGTGACGAGCGGCAGGTCCGACGGCGTGGGAGCGCCGGCCGCCGACGTCGTCGAGCTGGCCACGATCGCCTCGAGGGCGGTGTGCCACGCGTCCGCCAGGTCCGCCACCTCCGCCTCGGTCAGCACCTGCTCCGGCCACGACCAGGTGGTCCGCAGCTGCGGACCGGCCGGGCCGTCGACGGTCACGGCGCCGATCTCCAGCACGTGGGTCACCGGCTGCCGGGGATCACCTCCGCCGCTCAGCGCGGTGCTCTCCGCGGCCAGCCCCCAGTCGCCGGGTTCGGCGGCGGGGAACCTGCCGAGATAGTTGAACGCAACCTGGGGTACCGGCATCCGGGCCAGCACCGGACCGGTCCGGGCGTTGAGGTAGCGCAGCGCGCCGTACCTGCCGCCGGCGGGCACCGCGCGCAGCTGTTCCTTGATCCGCTTGACCGCCGCACTGACCGCCGCGCCGGCCTGCGGGACGCCGGTCGCTCCGGTCTGCGGGCCGTCGGCGACCAGCTCCGCCCAGTCGACCGGCCCGGCGTCCAGGCGGATCGGGTGGATGCTGGTGAACCAGCCGACGGTGCGGGACAGATCGGCCTCCGGCACGAGTCCGTCCCGGCCGTGGCCCTCCAGGTCGAGCAGGATGTCGCTGCCCGCGTCCCGGCCCCGCCGGGCACGCCACGGCGGCATCGCCAGCGCGAGCGCGGTCAGCAGGATCTCGTTGACCCCGGTGCGCCAGGCGGCGGGTGCGGTGGTGAGCACCGCTCGGGTGCAGTCCGGCGCCACCGTCCGGGACACCGTCCGCAGCCGGTCGAAGACATCGACCCGACGGTCGAGGGGACGGGCACCAAGTATCGGCTCCGGCCGGTCGAGCAGCGCGGTCCAGGCCGGAAGTTGCTCGTCGGCCGACGGTTCGTCAGCCACCGCCGCGACCCGGCCCGCCCACTGCCGCAGCGACGTACCTGCCGGTTCCAGCACCGGTCGGTGCCCGGCGGCGAGCGCCGTACCGGCCGCCCGCAGGTCGGACAGCAGGATCCGCCAGGAGACGCCGTCGACAGCGAAGTGGTGGATCACCAGCAGCAGTCGGTGGTCGCCGGTGGGGCCACCGTCGAACCAGACCGCCTGGACGAGTTCGCCCTCGCTCGGGCGGAGTCGGTCGCGGGCGGCCCGTTCCTGCGCCTGGATCAGCGTCGTACGCTGCCCGCCGCTGGCCCCGGCGAGGTCCACGCCGCGCAGGCAGTTCTCGGCGCGTACCGTCCCGGCGGCGGGGATCTCCAGCTCCCACGGCGCGTCGCCGGCACTATCGCCGTCGGTGGCGGTGGCGGTGGCGGTGGCGGACCGGACCCGCATCCGCAGCGCGGGATGGTTGTCGAGCAACGCCTGCAGCGCGTCCCGGGCCTGGTCGAAAGTCTGGGCGGGCGGCACCTGGACCAGCAGCGACTGGCTGTACGCGGCCATCGGTCCGCCGCGTTCCCGGGCCCAGGCCATGATCGGTGTCAGCGGCACGGCGCCGACCCCGTCGTCCAGTTGGTCGGCGACCGTCCGGTCCGCCGTGGTCACCACCGCGGCCAGGGCCCGCACGGTGCGGTGCTCGTAGACGTCCTTGGTCCTGATCGCCAGGCCGGCCCGGCGCGCCCGGCTGACCAGTTGGATGGACATGATGCTGTCGCCGCCGAGTTCGAAGAAGCTGCCGTCGACGCCCAGGTCAGGCACGCCGAGCAGATCGGCGTAGATCTCGCAGAGGATCCGTTCCGTCGCGGTGCTGGGCGGCGGCCCGGTCCGTGCCCCGTCGACCTGCGGCTCGGGCAGCGCTGCCCGGTCCACCTTGCCGGTCGGGGTCAGTGGCAGCGAGTCGAGCACCACGATCCGGGCCGGCAGCATGTGCTCGGGCAACTGCCGCCGCAACCATTCGCGGACCTCGGCGTCGACCAGGGTGGCCGTACCCACCGGTGCCACGTACCCGACCAGTGCGGGATGCCCGGCGCCGTCGTCACGCACCGCCACCACGGCGGCGCCGACCTGCGGATGCGCGGCGAGGGTGGCTTCGATCTCGCCGGGCTCGACCCGGAAACCACGAATGTTGACCATGTTGTCTACCCGGCCGGCGTACTCCAGGTCGCCGTCGGGGCGCAGCCGCACCCGGTCGCCGGTGCGGTACAGCCGGCCACCCGGCTCGACGCCGTACGGGTCGGCGACGAACCGTTGCGCGGTCAGACCGGGTCGTCCGAGGTAGCCCTGCGCCAGCCGGGCGCCACCGACGTACAGCTCACCGACCGCGCCGAGGGGCACCGGCGCGAGCGCCGGGTCGAGGACGTGTGCGGTCAGTCCGGCGACCTCGCGGCCGATCTGGCTGAGACCGCCGTCGAGGTCGGCGGCGGCGAGCGTGCGGGCGGTCACGTGCACTGTGGTCTCGGTGATCCCGTACATGTTGACCAGTCGCGGGCTGTCCCAGCCGTGGCGACGGCCCCACCGCCGTACCGAGCCGTGGTCCAACGCCTCACCGCCGAAGATCACCCAGCGCAACGCCTGCGGCTGGCCGAGCCGGGCGTCGGCACCCTCGTACTGTGCGAAGGCGGACGGGGTCTGGCAGAGGACGGTCACCCCGGTCTCGGTCACCAGCTGGTGGAAGTCGTCCGGGCTGCGGGAGACCCAGTAGGGCACCACGACCAGCCGGCCACCGGTGCTCAGCGCACCCCACATCTCCCAGACACAGACGTCGAACGAGGCACTGTGGAACATCGACCAGACGTCGTCGGGACCGAAGCTGAAGTCCCGGGCCGCCGCGGTGAACAGCCGGACCGCGTTGCGGTGGGTGACGGTGACGCCCTTCGGACGGCCGGTGGAACCCGACGTATAGATCACATACGCCGCACCATCCCCCGACGACACCCCCTCCGACGCCGCCACGACCCCCGACCCAAGCCCATCCGACGACACCGCCACACCATCCCCGTCAACCTCCACCACCCGCCAACCACCCACCGGCAACCGACCAGCAGCACCAACACCCCCCACCACCACCGACACACCCGAATTCACCAACATCAACGACAACCGCTCCGCCGGATAATCAACATCCAACGGCACATACGCCGCACCCGCCCGCAACACCCCCAACAACCACACCACCAAATCCACCGAACGCGACCCACACACCCCCACCAACGAACCCGCACCAACCCCCAACCCCACCAACAACCCCGCAACCCGACCCGACCGCTCCCACAACTGCCCGTACGTCAACGACACATCCCCACACACCACCGCCACCGCACCCGGCGACCGCACCACCTGCCGACCCACCAACCCATCCACCGACACCACACCCGAACCCACCTCCGCCGCCGACCCACCCTCGACCACCGACCACGACGCCACCAACGACCGCTCCGCCGCGCCGGCCAGCGGCTCCCGCAGGTAACGCCGGTCCGGGTCGCCCACCATGTCCCAGAGCGCGGCCACGAAGTAGTCGCGCAGCAACCGGACCTGCTCGGCCCGCAGCGCGTCGGTGTGAAAGTCCATCGCCAGCAGCACCCGGTCAGCGACCGGGTCGCGCACCACGCCGATGTTGAGCGGGAAGTTCGTCGGTTCGGCGCGGACCGTGGAGAAGCTGCCGATCTTGCCGTCCAGGATCTCGGCGCTGCGGTCGGCCAAGACCTCGGCCATCACGTGGAAGTGGTTGTAGACGAAGTTGACGTTGACCGCCCGGTCCAGACCGAGCCTGCGCTGCAGTTCGGACAGGGGGAACCGGCGGTGCGGCAGCATGTCCCGCTCGGCCGCGAAGACCTCATCCACGAGGTCGGTCCACCGACCGTCCGGCAGCCGCAACCGGAACGGCAGCGTGTTCAGGAACAGCCCTCGCACCTCGTCGCCGCCGCGCTCCTCCGGCCGCCCGTTGGCGGTCACGCCGACCAGCACGTCCGTCGTGCCGGTGGCGTAGCCGACCGCGCGCAGACAGGCCGCGATGAACAGGGTCTTCAGCGCGGTACCGCGTCCGTCGGCCAGTTCCCGCAACGCCGTGCACAGCTGCAGGCTCAGCAGGGTCTCCACCGAGCCGTACCGCTGACGTTCGTCCGTGGCGTACCACCACTCGCCGTCGAACCGGTCCTCGCCGGCAAACTGCGGTACCGGCCCGTCCGGCCACCGCAGCAGCCTCGTGTCCGGGGCGTCGGCCAGCCGCTCGCGCCAGAACCGCTCCGTCTCGGCCGAGGTGACGGCGGCGCGCTCCAGCTCGACGAAGTCCCGGTACTGCGACGTCAACGGCCGCTGCTGCGGCTCGACGCCGCCACGCAGACCGAGGTAGACCTGCAAGATCTCGCTGAGCGTCGAGTGCAGGCTCCAGCCGTCGAACACGGCGTGGTGCTCGGTCAGCGTCCACTGGAAGACGTCGTCGGAGCGGCGGTGCACATACATCCGGAACAGCGGTGGACGGTCGTGGTCGAACGGGGTGACCCGCTGGAGCTCAAGGTAGTCCCGGATGATCTCGTCCTGGGCCGGCTCGGCCAGGCCACGCAGGTCCTCGCAGCCGACCGGCAGGTCGGCGTCCGGGTACACCAGTTGCAGCGGCTCGCTGTAGTCGGTCAACGACAATGCCGTACGCAGGATCGGATGCCGGCGTACGACGTGGTCGACCGCCTTCTTGAAGGCGGTGAACTCGAACGGCGCACGGACCGCCATGCTGTCCACGTTGTGGTAGGGCAACCGCTCCGGGTCGCGGGACATCTCGTAGACCATGCCCACCTGCAGGGCGGTCATCGGATAGGCGTCGACGAGGCCCGCCGGGAGCTGCGCCCGGTCGGCTGCGTCGATGAGGTCGAACGGCTCGCGACGCACGGCGTGCGGCACGTCCGTGACGGTGCACACTTCGGCGAGTTCGGCGACCGTCGGACGGTGGAACAGCTCCTGCAGCTCGAACGAGATGCCGTTCTCCCGCGCCGCGCCGAGCACCCGGATGCTGCGGATCGAGTCGCCGCCCAGGTGGAAGAAGTTGTCGTGCCGGCCCACCTGCGCCACGCCGAGTGCCTCGACCCAGACCTCGGCAAGGCCTCGTTCGACCGGGCCCACCGGTGCGACGTACTCGCCGCTGCCGGCCGGGCGCACCTCGGCGGGGTCGGGCAGTCTCCGGTGGTCGGTCTTGCCGCTCGGGGTCAACGGGATCGCCGCCAGCTCGACGAATCTCGCCGGCACCATGTAGTCCGGCAGGCGGTCCGCCAGCCACTGCCGCAGCTCGGCGATCGACACCGTCGACTCCGCGCCGGTCGCCACGTAGCCGATCAGCTGGGGGGCACCCGCGTCGTCCGGGCGGATGGTGACCACCGCGCCGGTGACGCCGGGGAACTGGCTGGCCACGGCTTCGATCTCGGTGAGCTCGACCCGGAAGCCACGGACCTTGACCATGGTGTCGGCCCGGCCGGCGTACTCCAGGTTGCCGTCGGGGCGCAGCCGGGCCAGGTCGCCGCTGCGGTAGAGGCGGGCACCCGGCGCGCCGCCGATCGGGTCCGCCACGTATCGGCCGGCGGTCAACCCGGGCTGGCCGAGGTAACCCCGGCTTACCCCCGGCCCGCCGACGTACATCTCCCCGACGACGCCGATCGGGCAGGGTCGCAGGTGCTGGTCGAGGACGTGGATGGTCAGGTCCGCCAGTGGTCGGCCGATCTGGGTGAGCGCGCGGGTGAGGTCGTCCGGCCCGACGGTACGGAAGGTGTTGTGCACTGTGGTCTCGGTGATCCCGTACATGTTGACCAGTCGCGGGCAGTCCCAGCCGTGGCGACCGCCCCACCGCCGTACCGAGCCGTGGTCCAACGCCTCACCAGCGAAGATGACGTACCGCAGCCGAAGTTGGTCCGCCGATCGGGCGTCCACGGCCTCGAACTGGACGAATGCCGACGGGGTCTGGCTGAACACGGTGACGCCTTCGTCGCGGACCAGCGCGTACAGGTCCTCGGGGCTGCGGGAGACCCAGTAGGGCACCACGACCAGCCGGCCACCGGTGCTCAGCGCACCCCACATCTCCCAGACACAGACGTCGAACGAGGCACTGTGGAACATCGACCAGACGTCGTCGGGACCGAAGCTGAAGTCCCGGGCCGCCGCGGTGAACAGCCGGACCGCGTTGCGGTGGGTGACGGTGACGCCCTTCGGACGGCCGGTGGAACCCGACGTATAGATCACATACGCCGCACCATCCCCCGACGACACCCCCTCCGACGCCGCCACGACCCCCGACCCAAGCCCATCCGACGACACCGCCACACCATCCCCGTCAACCTCCACCACCCGCCAACCACCCACCGGCAACCGACCAGCAGCACCAACACCCCCCACCACCACCGACACACCCGAATTCACCAACATCAACGACAACCGCTCCGCCGGATAATCAACATCCAACGGCACATACGCCGCACCCGCCCGCAACACCCCCAACAACCACACCACCAAATCCACCGAACGCGACCCACACACCCCCACCAACGAACCCGCACCAACCCCCAACCCCACCAACAACCCCGCAACCCGACCCGACCGCTCCCACAACTGCCCGTACGTCAACGACACATCCCCACACACCACCGCCACCGCACCCGGCGACCGCACCACCTGCCGACCCACCAACCCATCCACCGACACCACACCCGAACCCACCTCCGCCGCCGACCCACCCTCGACCACCGACCACGACGCCACCAACGACCGCTCCGCCGGGTCGGCGAGGGTCAGCCGGCCGACCGGCTGGGACGGCTGGTCGAGGCCGCTGACCAGCAGCTGCGACCAGTGCCGGAAGAAGTACTCGGCCGAGTCGCGCAGGAACAGGTCGGTGCAGTACTCGATCTCGACGTCGTACCGGTCGCCAGTGTCGTAGACGGTGAAGGTGAGGTCCAGTTTGGCGGTGTCGGTGGAGACGAACTCCCTGGTCAGCACCGCGCCGTCGACGGCGCTGTCCGGACCGTTCTCGTGGTACGCGAACAGCACCTGGACCAGCGGGGCGTGACTCGGCGTCCGCTGCGGCACGAGGCTGTTGACCAGCTGGTCGAAGGGCACACCGGCGTACTCCAGCGCCGACAGCACGGACTCCTGGGTCCGCTGCACGACGGACGCAAAGGTCGGTTCCCCGCTCAGGTCGGTCCGGAGCACCAGGGTTCCGGCGAAGAGCCCGACCACGTCCAGGAAGCGACTGTCGCCCCGGCCCGCGACCGGCGTACCGACGACCAGATCGGTCTGCCCGGTCTGCCGGTACACGAAGGCGTTGAAGGCCGCCAACAGCACCATGTACGGCGTGACCCCACTACCGGCGGCCAACGACCGGACCCGGTCCCGGACGTCGGCCTCCATCGTGAACCGCAGGGTTTCGCCACGATGGGTGAAATCCCGTGGTCGGGTCAGGTCCCGGCCGAGTTCAAGCAGCTCCGGCGCGCCACGCAACTGCTCGACCCGCCGTTGGAGGTCCTGTCGGGAGCGGTCCGCGGCCAGCCACTGCTGCTGCGCGACGCAGTGGTCGACGTACTCCACCGCCGGAGGTCGCGACTCTGCCACTCCGCCGACCAGCCCGGCGGCGAGTTCCCGCTCGACGACCTGCAGCGAAAGACCGTCCATGGCGATGTGGTGGAACGTCAGATGGACCGACGTGACCGCGTCGTCGACGACGAACAGCACGGCGCGCACCAACGGCCCACGGGCGAGGTCGAACGGCGCCCGCGCCGTGCCCCGGATCGCTTCGGCGCACCGCTCGTCGCGGTCGGACAGCGGGCATCCGGTCAGGTCATGAATCTCCACGGGGAACTCACGGGTCGGCAACGGACGCTGCACGGGGACGCCGGCAACCTCCTCGAAGGCCACGAACAGCGCGCCGTGGCGAGCCAGCACGCGGCGCACGGTGGTAACGGCCACCGACAGCGGTACGGCGACCGACAACCGCCACGAGACCGGCACGTGGTACGCCGCACTCGCCGGCGCCAGCCGGTCGAGGAACCACAGCCGCTGCTGCTCGCTGCTCAACGGCCAGTGCTGATCGGTGTCGGCCATGACTTCCTCCCGCCGGACGTTCACTTGCTGTCGTTCCCCTGAAGGTCTGTTCAGTTCTGCTTGTCGGCCCGCTGCATCGCGAGAGCGAGGCTCTTCGGCCGCATGTCCAGCCAGGTCTCCTCGACGTACCGGAGTCCCGCCTCCCGTTCGCCGGGCCCCCACGCCACGGTCCAGCCGGCCGGGACCTCGGCGAATTCCGGCCACAGTGAGTGCTGACCCTCGGCATTCACCAGAACCAGGAAAGTGCCGTTCTCGTCATCGAACGGGTTCATGATCAACCTCCGGTTCACGTCGTACAGCAACCGAGTCACATCGACTCAGGCCAACAGGTATCTGCATCCTGCCGAGTGGCCAGCAGGTTGACCAGAAGCTGTCAGTTTGGCCAACTGACAGTTTGTGTCAGGCGGGCTCGGCCACCGGGAGCAACGACACGACCTGCAGTTCGTTCGTGCCCGGATCGGTCAGCGTCACGACGTCGACCATGGTGGTCCGGTGGTCACTGGCCAGGCGGATCCCCCGCCGCGACCGCATCACGCACTCCCGCGCCGAATGCGCCTCCCACAGGCACCGGACCTCCGGGTCGGTGTCCAGACAGGAGTCGACCAGCGCGGCGATGTCGGCGTCCTCGGGGTGCCGGGCCCGGGCGATGCGCATCTGGGTGAGCAGGGGCGCGACCCAGTCCGTCGCCCAGTTGACCAGGCGACGTCGGGCGTCCGGCGCGGTGAACAGCCACCGGAGGTAGCTGCGCTCGTCGCGCAGCCAGGGGTAGTAGGTCTCACACGCCTCGTTGTGCTGCACCACCCGGGCATACCGGTCGAGCACGTAGGTCGCCCAGCGTTGGCCCGTGACGAACTGGCGCAGTGCGGGGCCCACGACCGCGGCGGAGGTCCCGGCCGGTGACGGCGGGGGCATCCGGCCGACCGCCAGCAGATAGAGCAGTTCCCGCTCGTACCGACCGAGTCGCAACGCCTCGGCGACGGAGTCGAGGAACGCGTCGGAGTAGTTGGCGCGGATCCCGCGCTCCAGGTTGCTGTACCAGACGACGCTCACCCCGACAAGGTCGGCGATCTCCTCCTGTGTGACGCTCGACCGGCGACGGCGGCGCCCGTCCCGCCCTTGATCTCCATCCGGTGACAGCCGGTGTCGCCACGCCTTGACGCAGGCGCCCAGCTCACCGTTCTGACTGGCCGAAACGTGCCGAGCGGAAGCCATTTACCCCTCACCAGTACGCGTGTCCAGGAACAGCACATCAAGGGACATGCAGCAGTGTTACCGGTTCATTCCGCTGCCGTTGCCGAGTTTTACGCGACCATCTGAACACGTACTGGAGATCACTGGACACGCACTGGACTGCGACTGGAGGACACCCGTTTTCCGACATCTCATCGAAGGCGCCCCACTATTTGAAAGCAGCCATGTCATCGACCGGAACGCCGGCCACGAGCGCGGCAAGCTAATCCAAATCAGTCGATGCTGTTTCGGTAGACGACTACCCGATCGTCAGCTATCCGATCGGCGTGAGCCCGAGCAGGATCAGCAGACCCGACACGGCACCCAGCAGCGCGGCGACGAAGCCCAGACCTTCCCTGACGTGCCGCGCCACGACAGGAGCCCGACCCGGCGGCAACCCGGCGGGCAACCCGCTCCACCGGCTGCCGGCCCGGATCCGTGGCTGCGCGCCGAGCAGCCGCTCAACCTTGTCGAGGCGGTGCAGGTGACAGCCCACCAGCAGACCTGACCCGAGGTACGGACAATCGCCGTCATGCCACAACGACTCACCGCAACGCGTCGGGACGGCAAGGACGGCGTACGGCATCCCGGCGGTGAGCATCAGGAACCAGCCCCAGTGCGACTCGCCACTGAAGAAGGCAGCGACGGCCAGCGCGGCGATCGCCGCGCCAGCGATGAGACGTGTCCTGCGCCACCGAGGCATCGTCCGATCCTAGTCGGAGGGTCGTCCGGTCGGCCCCAGGACCCGGATCCCCGCCGCCGCGGTCGCCGGCAGTCCCGGCCCGGTCCGCCGCGACAACTGCGCAGACCGGGCCGGAGACCCGGTGTCGATATGGTCAGGCGCCGCGCAGGGTGGCGCCGAGCCGGGAGGCGGCCTCGGCGACCGCCGCGTCGCGGGCCGCCACCGCCTCCTCCACGGTCAGCGTACGGTCCGGTGCCCGGAACACCAGCTTGTACGCCAACGACTTGCGCCCGGCGCCGAGCTGCTCGCCGGCGTACACGTCGAAGAGCCGGACCGATTCGAGCAGCTCGCCGGCGCCGGCCGCCAGCGCCGCACGGACCTGCGCCGCCGGGGTGGCCTCGTCGACGACCAGCGCCACGTCGATCAACGCCGGCGGGAAGCTGGAGAAGTCCGGTGCCGGCACCACCGGGGCCGGCGGCACCGCGTCCAGGTCCAGCTCCATCGCGCAGGTACGCCGGGGCAGTTCCAGCGCGGCGACCACCGCCGGATGCAACTCCCCGGCGTGGCCGACCACGACCCCGTCGACCAGCAGTTCGGCGCAGCGACCCGGATGCCAGGGCGCGTACTCGCCGGCCCGGACCTCGACCCGGTCGGCCGGGATGCCGGCGGCGTCAAGCACGGTCCGACCGGCTTCGACGGCGTCGGCCCAGCTGGCCGGCCGTCCCGCACCCCACCAGCCACCCGGCTCAAGCTCACCGGCGAGCACCACCGCGACGTGCCACGGCTGGTGCGGTACGGCCGCGTCGGCGGCGGCGAACACCGCGTCGTCGGGCCGGTCGTCGACGCCCATCGGCGGCGGCGCGGCGGCATCCGGCCGGGGTTGGAACACCACGCCGATCTCGTAGAGGGCAACGTCGCGCTGCCCCCGGCCGATGTTGCGCCGCAGCGCCGCCAGCAGCGGCGGCAGCAGGCTGGTCCGCAGCAGCGGGTCGGTGTCGGCCAACGGGTTGGCCAGCCGGACCGCGTCGCGGCGCGGGTCGTCGGCGGGCAGCCCCAGGTCGTCGGCGGCCTGCGGGGAGACGAACGGGTAGCAGAGCACCTCGGCGTGACCGGCCTCGGCCAGCGCCCGCGCCACCGACCGGCGGCGGCGTTGGGCGGCGGTCAGTCCCCGCCCGGCCGGGGCGGGCGGCAACACGCTGGGCACGTTGTCGTAGCCGTCCAGCCGGGCCACCTCCTCGACCAGGTCGGCCGGATCGGTCAGGTCGGGCCGCCAGCTCGGCGGGGCGACGACCAGCGGCGCGGCGCCGTCGTCGGCGGCCGACGCCGCCGAGGTGGCGGTGGCCACGCCGGTAGCGACGGTGGTGGCGCTGGCCACCCCGGCGGTCGAGGCGGTGGCGACGGTGCAGCCGATCGCCTCCAGCAGGTCGACGACCCGCTGCGGCGGGTACGCCACCCCGGTCCGGCGGCCGGGCAGCCCGGCGTCGAGGACGATCGGGGCCGGCGGGGCGACGTGGTCGATGTCGAGGATCTCCGCGCCAGCTTCGCCGCCGGCGTACTCGGTGAGCAGCCGTACGGCGCGGTCGATGGCGACCAGCGGCAGCGCCGGGTCGACGCCGCGTTCCCACCGCTTGGCGGCCTCGCTGAACAGCTTGTGCCGCCGGGCGGTGCGCCCGACCGTCACCGGATCCCAGTGTGCGGCCTCGAACAGCACGTCCCGGGTGCCGGGCACCACCTCGCTGGTCTCGCCGCCCATCACCGCGGCGAGCGAGATCGGTCCGGTGTCGTCGCAGATCACCATGTCCTCGGCGTCGAGCACCCGGGCCACCCCGTCCAGGGTGGTCAGCTTCTCCCCCGCGACGGCGCGACGGACCACCAGCGGGCCGGCGAGCCGGTCGGCGTCGAAGGCGTGCATCGGCTGGCCGAGTTCGAGCATCAGGTAGTTGGTGATGTCGACGGCGAGGCTGATGCTGCGTATCCCGGCGGTGGTCAGCCGGCGGGCCATCCACTGCGGCGTCGGCGCGGTCGGGTCGATGCCGCGGACCATCCGGGCGGCGAACCGGTCGCAGCCGACGGTGTCGCGGACCTCGACCGGGTACGCCGGGGTGTCGGTGGCGCCGGGTGCGTCGACCGCCGCCGGGTCCCGCCACGGTACGCCGAGCGCCTGGGCGAGTTCCCGGGCGATCCCGCGTACCGACATGGCGTACCCCCGGTCGGGGGTGATCTCGACGTCGACCACGACGTCGTCGAGGCCGACGACGGGCCGGGCGTCGTCGCCGGGGGCGGCGGTGACGTCCGGCGGCAGCACGATGATGCCGGCGTGGTCGTCGCTGACGCCCAGCTCCCGGGCGGAGCAGATCATGCCGTTCGAGTTGCGCCCGTAGGTCTTGCGGGCACCGATGGCGAACCCGCCGGGCAGCACCCCGCCGGGCAGGATGACGACGACCTTGTCGTCGGGGGCGAAGTTGGTGGCGCCGCAGACGATTTCCTGCGGTTCGCCGGTGCCGACGTCGACCCGGCAGAACCGGATCGGCTTCTTGAAGCCGGTGAGTTCCTCGATCTCGCGGACCTCGCCGACGACGAGTGGGCCGGTGACCGTGCCGGCCAGGTCGACGATGGACTCGACCTCCAGGCCGAGGCCGACGAGAGTGTCCTCGAGCTGCTGCGGTGTCAGGTCGGCCGGCAGGTCGACGTGTTCGCGCAGCCAGGAAAGTGCGATCCGCATGTCTCAGACCTCCATCCCGAACGCGCGGGTGAACCGCACGTCGCCTTCCACCATGTCGCGCATGTCGCTGATGCCGTGGCGGAACATCAGGGTGCGTTCGATGCCCATGCCGAACGCGAATCCGGAGTAGACCTCCGGGTCGATGCCGCAGGCCCGCAGCACCCGGGGGTTGACCATGCCGCAGCCACCCCATTCGACCCACCGTGGCCCGTCACGGTGCTGTGGGAACCAGACGTCGAACTCGGCGGACGGCTCGGTGAACGGGAAGTAGTGCGGCCGCCAGCGGGTCCGGGCGTCGGCACCGAACATCGCCCGGGCGAAGTGGTCCAGGGTGCCCTTGAGATGCGCCATGGTGATACCGCGGTCGACGACGAGCCCTTCGACCTGGTGGAACACCGGGGTGTGGGTGGCGTCGAGTTCGTCGGTGCGGTAGACCCGCCCCGGGCACACCACGTAGATCGGCGGCGTGCGGGTCAGCATGGTCCGGGCCTGCACCGGTGAGGTGTGGGTACGCAGCACCAGGCCGGGCAGGTCAAGGTGGAAGGTGTCCATCAGCCCGCGCGCCGGGTGGTCGGGGCTGATGTTGAGCGCGTCGAAGTTGGTCCACTCCAGCTCGGCCTCGGGGCCTTCGGCGATCTCGTAGCCCATCCCGACGAACAGGTCACCGATGCGTTCCATCAGGGTGGTCAGCGGGTGCCGGGCGCCGCGCGGGCGGCGGTCGTACGGCAGGGTGACGTCGACGCGTTCCTCGGCGAGCACCCGCCGGGCCCGTTCGGCTTCGAGTTCGCCGCGCCGGGTGTCGTACGCGGTCTGCACCGCGGTACGCGCCTCGTTGACCCGCTTGCCGGCGTCGGCCTTGGCGGCCGGCGGCAGCGCGCCGATTTCCCGGCGGGCCAGCGAGATCGGGGCGCGGTCGCCGAGGTGCTGGGGTCGCAGCGCGGTCAACGCGTCCAGGTCGGCGGCGGCGGCGAACGCCTTCTCGGCGTCAGCGACCGCGCCGGTGAGCGCGGCCGGGTCGAGCAACGCGACCTGCTTCGGATCGTATGGGTCGTTGCGGTAGGTCATGACGTGCGGGCACTCCCTCGCGGCGTGCGGTCACCGGGGCCGATGACCGGCAAGAGTCTACGGACGCGCGGCGCTGCCGCAGCCCGCCGGTAGGGTGCGCAGGCAGGAAGGGTCGGTCAGCCCTGCCGCCCGCCGGGACCGGCGGGCCGGGTAAACAGCCGATGAGGTGGCTCAGCGCAGCCGGGCCGCCGGTCGCGGCGCGTCGGCTGGTCGTCGACACGCGCCGGGTAGCTGCGGACGCTCATCGCGTGGGCCTTCCTGGGCGCTGTGCTCTGGCCGAAGTGTACAGGCAGACCGCCGCTGCGGAAGCCAGGTTCAGGCTCTCGGCGCGGCCGTGCAGCGGCACCCGGACCCGGGCGTCGGCCCGTTCGGCCAGCTCGGCCGGCAGGCCGTGCGCCTCGGTGCCGAACAGCCAGGCGGTCGGCGCGGCCAGCGCCCCGGAGTCGGCGAGGTCGTCGAGGTCGGTGTCGCCGTGGCCGGTGGTGGCGAGCACCCGCAGGCCGGCGGCGCGTAGGTCGTCGACGACGTGTGCCGGATCGTCGTGGCGGACCACGTCGACGTGGAACAGGCTGCCGGCGCTGGCCCGGACGCACTTGCCGTTGTACGGGTCGACGGCGGCACCGGCGAAGACGACCGCGCCGGCACCGGCGGCGTCGGCGGTGCGCAGCACGGTGCCGGCGTTGCCCGGGTCGCGGATCTCGACCAGTACGGCGGCCAGCGCGGGCCGGCGGCGCAGCGCGCCGTCGAGGCTGACGTCGAGGTGGTCGCAGACGGCGACGACGCCCTGCGGGTTGACGGTCTCGGCCAGCGCGGTGAGCGCGGCGTCGTCGACGGTGGAGACGTCGATGCCGGCGCTGGCCGCCGCGACGGCCAGGTCGGTGTGCCGGGTACGCCCGGCGGCGGTGGTGAACAGTTCGCGGACCAGGCCGGGCACGGCGAGCGCCTCCCGGACGGCCTGCGGGCCTTCGGCGAGGAAACGCCGCGTCGCGTCGCGGTCGCGGCGCCGGTGCAGCCGCCGGGCGGCCACGATCCGGGGGGTACGGGTGGTGAACGTCGGCTGCCGGTCGACGGCCCCGCCGCCGGTGGTGGCGGCCGGGACACGGCCGAGGCGCCCAGCTGGCCGTGGTGCGGTCATGCCGGACGCCTCGATTCGTGCCACGTGCGGGTCAGGGTCGCGCCGGTTCAGGCGGCTCGGGCCGCCGCGCCGCCGGTGCCTTCGGCGGCGACCGCCGTGCGGGCCACCTCCACCAGAGCGGCGAACGCGGTGGCGTCGTTGACCGCCAGGTCCGCGAGGACCTTGCGGTCGACCTCGACGCCGGCCAGCTTGAGGCCCTGGATGAGGCGGTTGTAGGTCATCCCGTTGGCGCGGGCCGCCGCGTTGATCCGGGTGATCCACAGCTGCCGGAAGTCACCCTTGCGGTCGCGACGGTCCCGGTAGGCGTACTGCATCGAGTGCAGCACCTGCTCCTTGGCCTTGCGGTACAGCCGGGACCGCTGGCCCCGGTAGCCGCTGGCGTCCTCCAGCAGGGTACGGCGCTTCTTCTGGGCGTTGACGGACCGCTTGACGCGTGCCATTTCACCTACTCCTTCGGGTCAGTGGCGCGCGTCAGCGGCCGAGCAGCTTCTTGATGCGCTTGACGTCGGCCGGGGACACCTCGACGGTGCCGGTGAGCCGGCGGGTCCGAGTGGAGGGCTTGCCCTCCAGCAGGTGGCGCTTACCCGCCTGCTCGGCCAGGATCTTGCCACGGCCGGTCACCTTGACCCGCTTGCCCATACCGGTGTGGCTCTTCATCTTTGGCATGTGTCGCGTCTCTCCCCTGTCACTCGCCGGTGTTCCCGGCGGGTCCGGCCGTGGCGGCCGGTGGTGGTGCCTCGACGGCGCCGGATTCCCGGTCCCGGGAGGCTCCGCCGCCCCGGGCCGCCGTCGCGGCGGCCGCAGCGGCCTTGGTGGCCCGGTGCGGGGCCAACACCATGATCATGTTCCGGCCGTCCTGCTTCGGTGCGGCCTCGACGTACCCCAGGTCGGAGATCTCCGATTCGAGCCGGCGCAGCAGCCGGTAGCCCAGCTCCGGCCGGCTCTGTTCCCGGCCCCGGAACATGATCGTGACCTTGACCTTGTCTCCGGCCTTGAGGAACCGCACCACGTGACCCTTCTTGGTCTCGTAGTCGTGCGGGTCGATCTTGGGTCGGAGCTTCATTTCCTTGATGACGGTCTGCTGCTGGTTACGCCGCGCTTCGCGCGCCTTGAGTGCGCTCTCGTACTTGAACTTGCCGAAGTCCATGAGCTTGCACACCGGCGGGCGCGCCATCGGCGCAACCTCAACCAGGTCCAGGTCGACGTCCGCGGCCAGCTGCAGGGCGCGCTCCAGCGGGACGATGCCCACCTGCTCACCCTCAGGGCCGACCAGTCGGACCTCACGTGCCCGGATCTGCTCGTTCACGCGTGGTTCGACGCTGATGGGGCCTCCTCGAGTCGGTAATCTCCGTGGTGCCGTCGCACCCCGGGCCGGCCCCCGGTTGGGGACGCCCCGGGAAAGCAGAAGGCCCTGGCACATGCCAGGGCCTGCTCGACCGGTCGGTGACGCCGTCGACGGCGTCGGCCCGGTGGCGGACGGACCGCCGTCGGGAGACCGGACCCGCCCGCTGGACGGTGGTCCGCGGTACGGGTGGGAGCAGGCGCTCCGCTTTCGCGACTGCTCCGCCCGGCTGCCGGCTCGCGCCGGCGCCACCGGCCGAGGGCAGCGTGGTCGACATGACAAGACTACCAGGCTCCGGCCATAGCCGTACGCCCGGTCCGGTGTCAACAACCGGTGCCAGCCAACGGCGGTCGACCCGCAGCGTCAGCCGGCGGTGGTCGCCGCGCGGCCCGCAGCGTGCAGCCGGCGCAACGCCCGGACCGCTTCGACGGCGTGCTCCCGGTCGACGGACTGCAGCGCCAGCATCGGCACCAGCTCGTCATCGGCCAGCTCCAGACTGGCCCAGGCGGCGTCCCGGTCGAAGCGGACCGCCGCGACCAGCGACCACGGCAGCTGGTAGGAGCGCAGTACGTTGCGCACCCGCACCCCGGCGGCGTCGGCTTCGACCCGGGGCCGGGTGAACAACAGGATCACGGCGGCCCCGACCAGGCCGAGACCGACCATGGCGGCCTGGTCGCCACGCTGGAAGCTGCCCAGGTTCGCGCCGGTGGACCCCTGCAGGCCGAAGCTGACCGCGGTGAAGACCAGCAGCAGCGCGGCGGCCAGCGACCAGCACATCACCCGCAACCGGCGGGCACGCACCACCAGCGTGCCGGTCAGCTCGGTGGTCGGGTCGGTCGGCTCGTCTGCCACCCGGTCAAGTCTGCCACCGCACCGTCGCGGCCGACCGGCCGGGACCGACGGGCACCCTGACCGGACACCAGCACCGCGACGACGATCAGCGCGGCGCCGGCGATCAGACCCGGGCTGACGCCGGCACCGCCGGGGACCAGGACGTCGATCAGCAGCGCCCCGACGAGCTGACCGGCGACCACCCCGAGCCCGGTCCGCAGCACCCCGACCGACCGGACCCCGACCAGCAGGGCCACCACGATGCAGACGCCGAACAGCCCGCCGAGATAGAGGTACCACTCGCCCGGCCACGCCCGGCCGGCCGCCGCCTGGTAGCCGCCGAGCAGGCCGGCCGCGATCAGCACCAGCGGCGTACTGACCACGAAGTTCGCCACCGTGCCCATCGCGGTGGTGCTGGCCGCTGAGACCCGGCCGTTGAGCGCCGACTGGACCGACACCGCCAGCCCGCCGGCCACCGCCAGCGCGATCACCCCGACCGCGAGCTGCCCGACGGGCCGGCCGGCCTGGGCCACCACCACCGCGCCGATGCCGAGCAGCGCCCCGACCAGCCGGGGCATGGTGACGGCGAGCCGGCCGGCCGGGGCCAGCCCGACCCGGTCCACCGCCAGGCCGCCGAGGCTGTTGCCGGCGACCTGGGCGATGGTCAGCACCGCCACCCCGAGCACCGGCACCGCGTAGGTGGCGGCGGTGACGAAGAACGCCCCGCCGACCCCGCCGAGGTAGGTCCACCAGGGCAGCCGGGCGGCCCGCAGCAGGCGCAACCCGGCCCGCATCGACGGCAGGAGCAGCAGGCCGAGGGCGACCAGCAGCGATCCGCCGATGTTGTTGACCACCGCCCCGATGACGGCGCTGCCCATCCGGGCCCCGAGTTCGGCGTTGACCGCGCTCTGCGACGCGGACGCGACCCCGCCGAGCCCGGCGACGGCCAGCGCCAGCCAGGGCGGCAGCACCCCGGCGAGACGGCGCGGGCCCGGCTCCCGCTGCGCCGGCTGGGGAGGCGTGGTGGCCGGCGTAGGGTCCGGTGGTGTCACCCGGTCACTGTCACATCCGGGTGCGGCGATGTCTGTGACGGACATCGCGTACCGCCGGCGGATCGACGTCCGTCCTCAGCTTCCGGTCCGCCGGGTCAGAACGGGAACCGGCTGATGTCGCCCTGCATGGTGAGCCACTGGGTCTCGGTGAACGCCTCGATGTTGGCGGCCGGCCCGCCGAACCGGCTGCCGGTGCCGGAGGCGCCCACCCCGCCGAACGGCGCCACCGCCTCGTCGTCGACGGTCTGGTCGTTGATGTGCACGATGCCGCTGGGGATCCGGTCGGCCAGCGCCATCGCCTTCATCACGTCCCGGCTCAGGATGCCCAGCGACAGGCCGTACTCGGTGTCGCCGGCCATCGCGACCGCCTGATCCAGATCGGCGAAGGTCGCCACCGGCGCGACCGGGCCGAACACCTCCTGAGCGAACGCCGGGGTGGTCGAGGTGGCGTCGGCCAGCACCGTCGGCCGGTAGAACAGCTCCTCGTAGGTGCCGCCGGCCGCCAACCGGGCCCCGGCGTCGAGGCTGGCCGTGACCAACGAATGAATCTTGTCCCGCTGGTGTTCGTCGATGATCGGGCCGAGCGCAACCTGCCCGGCCGCCGGATCCCCGACCGGCAGGTGGTCGGCCTTGGCCGCCAACTGCTCGACGTACCGGTCGGCGATCCGCTCGTGCACCAGGTGCCGGCCGGTGGCCATGCAGATCTGCCCCTGGTGCAGGAACGACCCCCAGGCGCCGGCCGAGACCGCGAGGTCCAGGTCGGCGTCGTCGAGCACGATCAACGCCGAGTTGCCGCCCAGCTCCAGATGGGCCCGCTTGAGGTGGCGGGCGGCGGCCTCGCCCACCTTGCGCCCGGCGGCGGTGGAACCGGTGAAGCTGACCACCCGCACCCGGGGGTCGGCGATCAGCGCCTCGCCGACGTCCGCCCCACCGGGCAGCACGTGCAGCAGCCCGTCGGGCAGACCCGCCTCCTGGAAGATCCGGGCGATCGACACCCCGCCGCAGACCGCCGTACGCGGGTCCGGTTTGAACACCACCGCGTTGCCCAACGCCAGGGCCGGCGCGATGGACCGGATGGACAGGATCAGCGGGAAGTTGAACGGTGCGATGACGCCGACCACCCCGACCGGCAGCCGACGCGCCAGACTCAGCCGGGGCTGGCCGCTGGCCAGGATCTCACCGGTCGGGTGCGACGGCAGGGTGGCCGCCTCGTAGCACTCCTGGGCGGCGGTGGTCGTCTCGACCTCGGCTTTCGGCGGCACCGACCCGGCCTCGCGGATCAGCCAACCGCCGATGTCGTCGGCGTAGCGCTCGAACAGCTGACCGGCCCGGCGCAGCACGGCGGCCCGCTCCAGATAGCTGGTGGCGGCCCAGTCACGCTGCGCCTGCGCGGCCCGGACGCAGGCCCGCGTCACGTCGTCGGCGTTGCCGACACCGGCCCGACCGATCTCCTGCCGGGTGGCCGGTGACATGACGGCCATGGTGCCGCCGGCCGCCTCGGTCCAGCCGTCGCTGAAGATCATGCCGTGCCACGTCGTCGTGTCGAGTAGTGCCATGAGGAACCTCCGGCCGGTCGGGAATCCGAATCCTCCCTACCTTCCCGCACCAGCCCCGGATCCACCTCAGGAACCGACGTCACCCGTACGAGGAGTTGAGCCGCGACCGGACACGACGACGGCGAGCAGGATCAGTGCCGCGCCGACCAGCATGCCGGCACCCGTCGAGGGCCCGCCCGGGACGAGCACGTCGATCAGCAGCGCGCCGACGAGCTGCCCACCGAGTACGGCCAGTCCGGTCCGCAGCACACCCACCGACCGGACCCCGACCAGCAGGCCGATCATCACCATGACCCCGAACAGGCCACCCAGGTAGAGGAACCACTCCCCCGGCCAGCCGCCCCGCGTCGCGGCACCGAACGCGCCGAGCAGCGCCGCCGTGCCCAGCACGAACGGGGTGGCCACGGCGAAGTTGACCACCATGCCGGCGGTGGTGGAGCTGGCCGCGGCGACCCGCCCGTTGAGCGCCGACTGCACCGCGACCGCGAGTCCGGCGACGACGGCGACGGCGACCAGCCCGACCGCCAACTGTCCGACCGGGCGGCCGACCTGGGCAACGGCAACCGCGACGACACCGAGCACCGCCCCGGCGACCCGGGGGCCGCTGACGGCGAGCCGGCCGGCCGGGGCCAGCCCGACCCGGTCCACCGTCAGCCCGCCGAGACTGTTGCCGGCGACCTGGGCGATGGTGAACACCGCCACGCCGAGCACCGGCACCGCATAGGTGGCGGCGACCACGAAGAAGCCACCGCCGATCCCGCCGAGATAGCCCCACCAGGGCAGCCGGGCGTCCCGCAGGGTACGCAGCCCGGCGCGCATCGCCGGGAAGATCAGCAGCCCGAGGGCGATCAGCGACGAGCCGACGATGTTGTTGACGATCGCGCCGACCGGTGCGCTGCCCATCCGGGCGCCGAGTTCGGCGTTGACCGCGCTCTGCGACGCGGACGCGACCCCACCGAGCCCGGTGACGGTCAGCGCCAGCCAGGGCGGCAGGACCCGGCGCGTGGTCGCGGTCAGAGGCGGCAGGCGTGGATGTCGGTGACCAGAATGGCGCGGGCGCCCAGGTCGTACAGCTCGTCCATGATCCGGTGGACCTCGGCGCGCCGGACCATCGCCTGCACCGCCACCCAGCCTTCGCGGTGCAGCGGCGAGATGGTCGGCGACTCGATGCCCGGGGTCAGCGCGGTCGCCTGCTCCAGCAGGTCGGCGCGCACGTCGTAGGCGAGCATCACGTACCGGTGGGCCACCAGGACCCCCTGCAGCCGGCGGATCAGCTGGTCGGCCTGGCCGGTGGTGGCGGTGCCGGCCGGGTGCACCAGCACCGCCGAGGAGCGCAGGATCGGCTCGCCGACGGTGACCAGACCGGCCTGGCGCAGCGTGGCACCGGTCTCCACCACGTCGGCGATGACGTCGGCGACGCCGAGCCGGATGGCGTTCTCCACCGCGCCGTCGAGCCGGACCACCTCGGCCTTCAGCCCGTGTTCGGCGAGGTAGCTCTCGACCACCCCGGGGTACGCGGTGGCGATGCGTCGCCCGGCGATCTGCTCCGGCACCCGGGTCAGGGTCTCCGGGCGGGCGGCGAACCGGAACGTCGCCCCGGCGAAGTCGAGGTCGAGCAGCTCCTCGGCCGGGCTGCCGGAGTCGATCAGCAGGTCCCGGCCGGTGATGCCGAGCTCCAGCTCACCGCTGCCGACGTAGGTGGCGATGTCGCGGGGCCGCAGGTAGAAGAACTCGACGTCGTTGGCCTCGTCGCGGCAGACCAGGTCCTTGGGGTCGGTGCGCTGGCGGTAGCCGGCCTCGCGCAGCATGTCGGCGGCCGGTCCGGAGAGGGTGCCTTTGTTCGGTACGGCGATGCGCAGCATCTCGGTCTCGCTCCTGTCGAGGGTGTGAGGGTCACACGAGGGTGAGGGTCACGGTCGCAAGGGCGGGTCAGAGATGTCGGTAGACGTCCTTGAGTTCCAGTCCGGTGGCCAGCATCAGCACCTGCGCCTGGTAGAGCAGTTGGGAGATCTCCTCGGCGGCCCGGTCGGGGGTCTCGTGCTCGGCGGCCATCCACGCCTCGGCCGCCTCCTCGACGACCTTCTTGCCGATGGCGTGCACGCCGCGCTCCAGCGCAGCCACCGTCGACGAGCCCGGGGTCCCGGCCGCCGCCTTGGCCTGCAGCTCGGCGAACAGCTCCTCGAACGTCTTCACGGTGCCCGATTGTGGCAGCCGGGCACCGGGCGGGTCGGCACCGGGTCCGCACCGGTCCACCTGCTGATCATTGTACGGCGGTCGGTGCCGGTCGCCGTCCGTCCGCCGAGGCGCCGGTCACCGTACGGTGATCGCGGCGTCGACGAGGTGCCGGGGGGCTTCGCCGGCGACCATCGACTCCTCGTACGCCTCGATGATGTAGTCGCCGGGCGGCAGGCTCAGCTCGACGAACGCCTCTCCCCGGCCGGGCGCGCCCGCGTCGAGGGTGGCGTACCGCTGGTGCACGACCTCGGCGCCCTGGCGGACCCGCAGCTGGGCGGTGGCCTCGTGGACGCTGCCGGCGAGGTGCACGGTGAAGGTCGACCCGACGGTGTCGCCGTGCTGCGGGTCGATCAGCCAGAGCATGGCCAGGGTGTCCAGGGCGGCCCCCTTGGTGATCTCGTCGCCGGCGTCGACGTGACCCCACAGCCGGTCCACCGGCTCGCCGTCGAGCAGCAGCCGGATCCTCGGGTCGCCGCCGGTGACACCGGCGACGGTCCAGGCGAGCTGCTGCACCGCTGCGGCGGCCCCGGCGGCGTCGAGGTTGGCGACCCCGGCTCCGGTGATGTTGACCCCGACGATGTCGTACTGGGTCCACACGGTGGCCACGGTGGCCCCGGCCGGCCACAGGGTGCGGTAGTCGGGGTCGGCGAGCCGGGCCGCGGTGAGCATCTCGCCGAGCGCGGCCCGCAGTTCGGCGACGACGCCGGTGTCGGTCAGCTGGAAGCGGTGGAACTCGCGGTAGAGCCGCAGCCCGCCGCCGTCGACCGCACCGACGTAGTAGACCGGCAGGGTCGCCACCGGGGTACCGGCCTGCTGTCCGGCGGCGCCGGCGGTCGGCGGGCCGCCGGTCGCCGGGCCGGCGACCGGGCCGTCGCGGTCGGTCGGCCGGTCCGATCAGTTTGGCACGCCAGGCGGACTCCTCGACGCAGCCGATCTTCATGCCCTGGCGCTC
>NZ_JBHMIN010000039.1:0-59902 GCF_048060215.1 Micromonospora sp. LOL_021
CCGCCGACAACAACGCCGCGCCTACGACTGGCCCGACTGACACCTATCGCAAACACCCTCTGACAACCGAGTGCTCGCCGAGCAGAGTGTCCGCGGGCTCGACGACTGGGACGGCACGCTGATCAGACAGATTCTGCAGTCGGCGAGCGCCTCCAGAGTCCTCCACTCGAATGCCGAGGACCGTACCGGTTACCTCGTGCCAGGAGGCCCGATCCCCGATCTCAAAGCCAGTGTGCCCGCAGGTAGCAACATCGTCGTTTTTCTGGTCGAGCACCTGTGGGCTAATGCGCTCGAGACCTCGTTGCGGGATGGCTCCGCTTTTCCGGTGGCAGGCGCGTGGGTTGGCCGGGAGGCGCTCGAAAACGCCGGCCTGACCCTGGACGACCACGTCGATGTGACTCCGTGACCACCTGTCAGCGTCCGATCACCACCGTCCGCCGGGCGGTGGCCGGTCAGACCTACGGCCACCGCCCAGCGGTACGGTTCGACCCGCTAGCCGGCCGCCGGTGCCGCCGCGACCTCGGCGGCCGCCGCCTGGTCGAGTAACCACCAGGTGCGCCGCACACCGCGTACCCCGGCCGCCGGCACGGCGACCGGGTCGCTGCCGCCGTACGCCCCGCCGACCGCCGCCGCCTTGTCCGCCCCGGCGGCGACCAGCCACACCTCGTCGGCGGTGTTGATGGTGGACAGGGTCAGCGTGATCCGGGTCGGCGGCGGTTTCGGGCTGTCCCGTACCGCCGCCACCGGGCGGGTCTCGCCGGTGACCGGATGCCCCGGGAACACCGACGCCACGTGCCCGTCCTCGCCGACGCCGAGCATCAGCACGTCGAACCGGGGCAGCGGGGCCGTACCGGGGCCGGCGACCCGGTCGAGGGCGGCGGCCTACCGGGCGGCGGCCGCCTCCGGGTCGTCGCCGTCCGGCCCGTCCGACGCGGGCATCGCGTGCACCCGCTGCGGATCCAGCGGCAGTACGTCGAGCAGCGCCTCGCGGGCCTGGGTCTCGTTGCGGTCCGGGTCGCCGGTGGGCAGGAACCGCTCGTCACCCCACCAGACGTCCACCCGGGACCAGTCGACCGCGTGCCGGGCCGGCAGTTCGCCGACCGCGCGCAGCACGGCCGCCGCGACCCGCCCGCCGGTCAGCACCACCGACGCTTCGCCCCGCTCGGCCTGGGCGTCGATCAGCCGGACGACGAGCCGGGACGCCACCGCGCTGGCCAGCACGGTGGCGTCCCGGTGCACGACGAGCATGCCGGGGCCGCTCACGAGCCGCTCCGTGCCGGCTCGGCCGCGACGACCGCCGGGTCGGTGCCGGCTGCCGGTTCGGTGGCCTTCGCCGGGTCCTTCCAGATGTGCACCCGCTTGGCGGGCCGGGCCGACAGATCCGGCAGTCCGGCGAGGGTGCCCAACGCCTCGGAGTAGACCTGGTCGGCGTCGAGCCGCCGCAGCTCCTCGGCGAGCTCCTCGCCGAGCGGCCGGCGGACCAGCGGCATCTGCCGCTCGGGCTGGCCGGTCCGGGTGAACATTGCCGAACTGTCCTCGCGGACCAGGCTCAGCCCGTCGCCGTTGGCGCAGCGCAGCTCCACCGACCGCATCCGGGGGAACTCGCTGGTCTCCTCCCAGCGCGGCGTGATGCCGAGCCGGGCCGCCAGCCAGCTGATCATCAAGGCGGCGGTCGGGTCGGCCCGGGGCGCGGTCACCGTGGCGCCGGTGATCTGCGCGTCGGTGGTGTCGAACGCCCCGGCGACCAGGGTGCGCCACGGGGTGATCCGGGTCCACGCCAGATCGGTGTCGCCCGACGCGTAGTCGACCGCCCGTTGCAGCAGCGCCTGCACCGGGTTGGGGGCCTGCGCCGAGTCGGTGATCCGCCGGTCGGCGACCACCCCCAGGTAGTCGTTGGCGATCTGCTCCGGCGGCTCGCCGTGCCACCAGGTCACCACCGGTACGTCCGGCACCAGCAGCGGCATCACCACCGACTCGGCGTGCAGCGCCAGCCGGCCGGAGGTACGCATGACGACCGCCTCGCACGGCCCGAGCCGGCCGCCGACGACCACTTCGGCGTCGAGCCGGCTGACCTTGCGGTCGATGTCGGAGCGGACCACCACGAGCAGCCGGCACGGGTGGGCGGCGGCGGCGATGGTGGCCGCCGCCTCCGCCTCGCGTACCCGCTTCTCGTCGACCACCACGATCAGGGTCAGCGCCATTCCGCTGGCCACGCCGCCGGCGCTGCGCCGCTCGGCGGCGAGGGCCTTGACCACCTCGTTGCCGGTGGTGTCCCACAGGCTGATCATGCTCTCCTCCAGGACCGGCCCTCGCGGGCCAGCATCTCGTCGGCGGCCCGCGGACCCCACTCGCCGGACCGGTACGGCTCCGGCCGGGTGCCCTCCCAGGCCTCTTCGAGGGGGTCGATCACCCGCCAGCTCTGCTCCACCTCGGCGGCGTCGGGGAACAGGGTGCGGTCGCCGATCAGCACGTCGAGCACCAACCGCTCGTACGCCTCCGGACTGGCCTCGGTGAACGCCTCGCCGTACTGGAAGTCCATCGCGATGTCACGGACCTCCATGGTGGTGCCCGGCACCTTGGCGCCGAACTTGAGCACCACGCCCTCGTCGGGCTGCACCCGGATGACCAGCTGGTTGTTGCTGAGCATCTCCACGTCGGTGCCGTTGAACGGCAGGTGCGGTGCGGCCTTGAACATCACCGCCACCTCGGTCACCCGTCGCGGCAACCGCTTTCCGGCGCGCAGATAGAACGGCACCCCGGCCCACCGGCGGTTCTGGATGCCCAGCCGCATCGCCACGTACGTCTCGGTGGTCGAGTCGGCCGGCACATTCGGCTCCTCCAGGTAGCCGACGGCCCGCTGCCCGGCCACCCAGCCCTTCAGGTACTGACCGCGGACGGTGCCGGCGGCCACGTCGTCGGGCAGGCTGATCGCCCGCAGCACCTTCAGCTTCTCCGCCCGGATCTCGGCGGCGTCGAAGCTGGTCGGCTCCTCCATGGTGACCAGGGCCAGCAGCTGCAGCAGATGGTTCTGCACCACGTCACGGGCGGCGCCGGTGGCGTCGTAGAAGCCGGCCCGGCTGCCGATGCCGACGTCCTCGGCCATGGTGATCTGCACCGAGTCGACGTACTTGGAGTTCCACAGCGGCTCGAACAGGTTGTTGGCGAACCGCAGCGCCATGATGTTCTGAACGGTCTCCTTGCCCAGGTAGTGGTCGATGCGGAACACGTCGTCGCGGGTGAACACGTCGTCGACCAGGTCGTTGAGCGACTTCGCCGACGGCAGGTCGTAGCCGAACGGCTTCTCCACCACCACCCGACGCCAGCCGCCGCACCGCTCGTTGTCGGCCATGCCGGTGCGGGCCAGCTGCTTGAGCACCTGCGGGAACGCCGACGGCGGGATGGAGAAGTAGAACGCGGCGTTGCCGTGGATGCCGTGCGATTCGCGCAGCCCGTCCAGGCAGGCCGACAGCTTGTCGAACGCGGCGTCGTCGTCGAACGAGCCGCCGACGAACTTGATGTTGCCGGCCAGGCGGGACCAGACCTCCTCACGCCACGGGGTACGCGCGTACTCCTTGGCCGAGTCGTGGGCCAGCGACTCGAAGTCGCCGTCGGTCCAGTCCCGCCGGGCGAAGCCGAGCACCACGAAGCCGGGCGGCAGCAGCCCTCGGTTGGCCAGGTCGTAGATGCCGGGGAGTAGTTTCTTGCGAGCCAGATCACCGGTGACACCGAAGATCACCAGAGCGCAGGGCTCCGGGATGCGCGGCAGCCGCCGGTCCTGCGGGTCGCGCAGGGGGTTCACGTCGCCTCCTCAGTCCGTTTTCCTCCGGACCAATTGTCAGCTGGGCAGGTTTCGAATCGTGTCCAGGAGTTGGGCGACGCCGGCGGCCCGATCGGTCAGGTGCAGCCGCAGCAGCGGCCGGCCCCGTCCAGCCAGCGCCTCACGGTCACCGGCGGCCTGCGCCGCCTGCAGCTCACCGAAGCTGTACGGGCGACCGGGCACCGGCAGGTCGTCGGTGACCGCACCGGTGATCTGCAGGAACGCGCCGACCTGCGGCCCGCCCTTGTGGTACTGCCCGGTGGAGTGCAGGAACCGCGGCCCCCAGCCGAAGGTGACCGGCCGGCCGGCGGCGGCCGCCAGCAGTGGGCGAATCCCGGCCGCATCGGCGTCGCCGAACCGGTCCAGGTAGGTCATCACCGCGAGGTATCCGTCGGTGCCGACGCCGTCGATCAGCCAGCGCAGCGCGCCGACCAGGTCACCCGGTACGCCGTCCGGCCCGTACACCTCGATGGCTCCATCGACGAACGACGGTGCCTCGGTCGGCGGCCCGGACGCCAGGATCCGGTTGGTGTTCTCCTTCGACTCGGTGACGTTGGGCTGGTTGAACGGGTCGATACCGAGCACCCGGCCGGCGACCGCCGTCGCGTACTCCCAGACCAGGAACTGCGCGCCGAGCGGTCCGTTGACCGCCAGGTCGGGGCGGACCCCGCCGCCGGGCACCCCGCCCGGCTGGCCGGCACCGCCGTAGGTGACGGTGAGCACGTCCGGGCCGGCGGCGCCGGGGGCGTCCGGTGCCTCGACGACCACCGGCAGGATGCCGATGCCGTCCTTGCCGGTCGACTCGGCGATCAGCTGCTCGATCCAGTCGCCGAGCCCTTCGATGCCGGTGCCGTCGGAGACCAGCGCGACCTTGTCCCGGCCGGTGGTGGCCGCCGCGCCGAGCGCCGCGCCGAGCGCCAGCCCCGGGTTGTCCCGGTCGCCGCCGAGCGCGGCGGACAGCTGCTCGGCCTGGTCGAGCAGCTCGACCACGTCCACGCCGGCCAGCGCCGACGGGACCAGGCCGAACGCGGTCAGCGCCGAGTAGCGTCCGCCGACCTCCGGGTCGGCGAGCACCACGGTGGCGCCCATCTCCTCGGCGGTGGTGGCCAGCGGCGAGCCGGGATCGGTGACGATCACGAACCGTCGCCCGGCCTCGGCCTCGCTCAGCCCCGAGTCGAGGAACGCCTGCCAGTACGCCCGGCGGTGGCTGTCGGTCTCCACGGTGCCGCCGGACTTGCTGGCCACCACCACGACGGTCCGGTCGAGTCGGTCGCCGAGCGCCGCCCGTACCTGGTGCGGGTCGGTGGTGTCCAGCACGGTGACCGGCTTGCCGACGGTGAGCGAGATCACCTCGGGTGCCAGCGACGAACCGCCCATCCCGGCCAGCACCACGTGGTCCAGGTCACCCAGCTCGGCCCGCAGTTCGGCGAGCTGCGGCAGCAGTTCCCGGCTGCGGGCGAAGGTGTCCAGCCAGCCGAGCCGAATCTTCGCCTCGGCCTCGGCGTCCGGGCCCCACAGCGTGGGGTCCTTGCGGGCCAGCGAGCCGGGCACCCCGTCGCCGACCAGCGCGCCCCGGGTCGACGAGGCGGCCGAGGCGTCGACCGCCTCGGCCCCGTACACGCTCAGCCCGGCCGCCGCCTCGACCCCGCCGTCGAAGAAGTCGCTCATGCGTTACCTCCGGCCTGCTTGGCCGCGGCGGCGTGTTCGCCGGCCGCCGCGTTCGGCTCGTCGGCGCCGGCCGCGGCGGCGTCCAGCGACGAGCGGACCCCGTCGAGCAGCTCCTGCCAGCTGGCCTCGAACTTGCGCACCCCCTCCGACTCCAGGGTCTTGACCACGTCGTCGAGGTCGACGCCGACGGCGACCAGGTCGTCGAGCACCTGCCGGGCCGCCGGGTAGGAGCCGGTGACCGTGTCGCCCCGGGTCTCGCCGTGGTCGGCGTAGGCGTGCACCACCGACTCCGGCATGGTGTTGACCGTGCCGGGGGCGATCAGCTCCTCGACGTAGATGACGTCCCGGTAGGCCGGGTTCTTCGTCGAGGTGGAGGCCCACAGCGGGCGCTGCGGGTGGGCGCCGGCGTCGGCCAGGGCCTGCCAGCGGTCCGAGGAGAAGACCTCCGCGTACCGCTCGTACGCCAGTTGTGCGTTCGCCACGGCGGCCTTGCCCTTGAGCGCCTTGGCCTGGTCGCTGCCGATCTTGTCGAGGCGCTTGTCGATCTCGGTGTCCACCCGGGAGACGAAGAACGACGCGACCGAGCCGATGGTGGTCAGGTCGTGGCCGTTGGCCTTGGCCTGCTCCAGGCCGGCGAGGAACGCCTCCATCACCGCGCTGTAGCGGTCCAGCGAGAAGATCAGGGTCACGTTGACGCTGATCCCCTCGGCGAGGGTGGCGGTGATCGCCGGTAGCCCGGCCTCGGTCGCCGGGATCTTGATGAACAGGTTCGGTCGGTCGACCAGCCACCACAGCGCCTTGGCCTCGGCGACGGTCTCCGCGGTGCGGTACGCCAGCCGCGGGTCGACCTCAATCGACACCCGGCCGTCGACGCCACCGCTGGTCTCGTACGCCGGGCGCATCACGTCGCAGCCCCACCGTACGTCGTAGGTGGTGAGCATGCGGACCGCCTCGTCCACGCTGACGCCCCGGGCGGCCAGGTCACGCAGCTGCCAGTTGTACTCGTCGGCGTCGGCGAGCGCGGCGGCGAAGATGGTCGGGTTGGTGGTCACGCCGGCGACGTGCTTCTCCCGGCGCAGCTGGTCCAGGTTGCCGGTGCTGAGCCGTTGCCGGGACAGGTCGTCGAGCCAGACCGCCACGCCTGCGGCGGTCAGCTCTCCCAATCGGTCCGTCATCTGGAGCCTCCTCAGTTTCCGGTGGTGGTGCCGGTGATGGCGCCGACCCGGGTCAGCGACGCGTGCGCCGCCGCGACCACGGCGTCGGCGGTGAAGCCGAACTGCTCGAACAGCACCTGGTACGGGGCGCTGGCCCCGTAGTGTTCAATGCTGACCGATTCGCCGCAGTCGCCGACCAGACCGCGCCAGGACATGCCGATGCCGGCCTCGACGCTGACCCGGGCCTTGACGCCGCGCGGCAGCACCGACTCGCGGTACGCCTCGTCCTGCTCGGTGAACCATTCCTGGCACGGCATCGAAACGACCCGGGTGGCGGTCCCTTCGGCTTCGAGCCGCTCCCGGGCGGTGAGCAGCAACTGCACCTCCGAGCCGGAGCCCATCAGGATCACCTGCGGTTGGGCGTTGCCCGCCTCCGCCAGCACGTAGCCGCCCTTGCGGACCCCTTCGGCCGAGGCGTAGACGTCCCGGTCGATCACCGGCACCGCCTGCCGGGTCAGCGCCAGCGCGGTCGGCCGGTCGGTGTGCTCCAGGGCGACCCGCCACGCCCAGGCGGTCTCGTTGGCGTCGGCCGGGCGGACCACATCCAGTCCGGGGATGGCCCGCAGCGCCGACAGGTGCTCGATCGGCTGGTGGGTGGGGCCGTCCTCGCCGAGCCCGATCGAGTCGTGCGTCCAGACGTAGATCACCGGGAGTTTCATCAGCGCGGCCAGCCGCACCGCTGGGCGCATGTAGTCGCTGAACACCAGGAACGTGCCGCCGTACGGGCGGGTGCCGCCGTGCAGCGCGATGCCGTTGAGGATCGCCCCCATGGCGTGCTCGCGGATGCCGAAGTGCAGGGTACGGCCGTACTCGTGGCCGGGGAACTCCTTGGTGGCGTACTCGGCCGGGACGAACGACGGCTCGCCCTTCATCGTGGTGTTGTTGCTCTCCGCCAGGTCGGCCGAGCCGCCCCACAGCTCCGGCAGTTCGGCGGCGAGCGCGGTCAGCACCTTGCCGGAGGCGGCCCGGGTGGCGACCCCCTTGGGGTCCGCCGGCCAGTCCGGCAGCGCGTCGGTCCAGCCGTCCGGCAGGGTACGGGTGACGAGCCGGTCGTGCAGCGCCTTGCGCTCCGGGTTGGCCTGCGCCCAGGCGTCGTACCTCTCGGTCCACTTGGCATGCGCCTGCCGGCCCCGGTCGAGCACCTCGCGGATGTGTGCGAAGACCTTGTCGTCGACCGCGAAGTGCTGGTTCGGGTCGAAGCCGAGGACCTCCTTGGTGGCGGCGACCTCGTCGGCGCCGAGCGCCGAGCCGTGGATCTTGCCGGTGTTCTGCTTCTTCGGCGCCGGCCAGCCGATGATGGTGCGCAGTGCGATGAACGACGGTCGGTCGGTCTCGGCGCGGGCGGCGGTCAGCGCCGCGTACAGTGCCTCGACGTCCTCGTGGTACTCGCCGTCGCCGGCGGCGCCAGCCCGCCAGTCGACGGTCTGCACGTGCCAGCCGTACGCGGCGTAGCGGGCGGCGACGTCCTCGCTGAGCGCGATCCGGGTGTCGTCCTCGATGGAAATCTGGTTGTCGTCGTAGACGACGGTCAGGTTGCCGAGCTTCTGGTGCCCGGCCAGGGCGCTGGCCTCGTGGGTGATGCCCTCTTCGATGTCACCGTCGGAGGCGATGACCCAGATGTTGTGGTCGAAGACCGACTCGCCGGGCGCGGCGTCCGGGTCGAGCAGGCCGCGCTCCCGGCGGGCGGCCATCGCCATGCCGACCCCGTTGGCCAGGCCCTGGCCGAGCGGACCGGTGGTGGTCTCCACCCCCCGGGTGTGGCCGTGCTCCGGGTGCCCGGGGGTCAGCGATCCCCACTGCCGCAACGCCTTGAGGTCGTCCAGGCTCAGCCCGTAACCGGAGAAGAAGAGTTGGATGTACAGCGTGAGACTGGAGTGCCCGGCGGAGAGGACGAACCGGTCCCGGCCGGCCCAGTCCGGGTCGCTCGGGTCGTGCCGCATGACCCGGTTGAACAGCAGGTACGCCGCGGGAGCGAGGCTCATCGCGGTACCGGGATGGCCGTTGCCGGATTTCTCCACGGCGTCGGCGGCCAGCGCGCGTGCGGTGTCGACCGCGCGGCGGTCGAGGTCGGACCAGTTCAGGGGGGCATCGGTTGGTGTTGCAGCCACGGTGGGTGTGCTCCTCGTCCAGCAGGTAGGCGGAACCCTCGTCACGACCCTATCGAGCAGGGTTCACGGTGCGCCCGCCGATCTCGACAACCGGATGGTCGTCCAGGGTCGTGCCCGGTCGTCGGACCCGACGACCGACCACCGGTGAATACGCATCGTGGCCGGTGAAAAGCCTGCCGGGTGTGACGACGAGCACCGGTGACGGGTCGGCCGGGCAGGCAAAATACCTGCGCGTACGCTGTCGGAGGCGCGTCGGCCCGCAGGTCGCCGCCAGTTGAAGGTCACCCGCCGCCGACGCCGGAAGGTGCAGCCCGTGAGCATGGTCACCGAGCGCCCCGCCCATGACCGGGCGCGGGTCAGGTCCGTCGCCGAAGCGGACCGGGTGCCCGGCACAGCGGCGGTGGATCCGGGACCGGTGGCCGCCCCCGACTGGCTGGCCGTGGTCCGGGCGTACGTGTCGCTCACCAAGCCGCGGATCATCGAGCTGCTGCTGGTCACGACCGTACCGACGATGATGGTCGCGGCCGGTGGGCTGCCGTCGCTGGGGCTCGTGGCGGTGGTGCTGCTCGGCGGTACCCTGGCCGCCGGCGCGGCGAACGCGCTGAACTGCTTCATCGACCGGGACATCGACCAGCTGATGCGCCGGACGAAGCGTCGGCCGCTGCCGAACCACGTGGTAAGCCCCAGACATGCGCTGATCTTCGGGTTGGTGCTCGCGGTGGGCTCGGTGGCCCTGATGGCGGTCTTCACCAACTGGCTGGCCACCGGGCTGACCCTGGCGGCGATCGCCTACTACGACCTCGTCTACACGCTGTGGTTGAAGCGCACGACGCCGCAGAACACGTTCTGGGGTGGCATCTGCGGCGCCGCCCCGGTGCTGATCGGCTGGGCGGCGGTGACCGGTGGCCTGGCCCCGGTGGCCTGGGCGCTGTTCGCCGTGGTGTTCTTCTGGCAGCTGCCGCACTTCTACGCCCTGGCGATCAAGTACAAGGTGGACTACGCGCGGGCCGGGATCCCGATGCTGCCGGTGGTGGCCTCCGAACGTCGGGTGGGCGTGGAGATCGTGCTGTTCAGCTGGTTGACGGTCGGGTCGTCGGTGCTGGTCTGGCCGTTGGGCATGTCGTTGATCTACGCGGTCCCGGCGGTCGTGGTCGGGGTTGTCTTCCTACTGGAGGCCCACCGGCTGCAGCGCCGGTCCGGGCGTGGTCTGCCGGTCCAGCCGATGCGGCTGTTCCACTGGTCGACGACCTACCTCACGGTGCTCTTCGTCGCCGTGGCGTTGGACGCGCTGATCTGACGCCGGGCCCCGCCCCTCCAGGTCCCCGAACTTCTGTCGTTTTTGCCGTTCTTCGTGCTGAAATTTGTCCCCTTTTGGGGGCTGAAATCACCATCAATCATCTGTGGGACTTCTTAAACCCACGGATGATTGGAGTCACAAAAAGCCGACATCCGATCGGCGAAACGTCGTCGCTCTGCTTACGCTTCGCGTATGGCAGATGGTTCCGATACGACGCTGGCGACCGAATCCGTCCCGGGGGACGCCCCCTCTGGTCTGGTCGCCGGCATCCGGTCCTTCGCCGCTGGCCACGGCGGCGCGAAGGCGGTCATCGAATATGTCGGCAAGCGTGGCGCACGGATCGTCCTGGTGGGGGAGGACGGCGCCTGGGGCGACCAGTTCGCTGACGGCACCGACGTGGCCCGCGCCGCCTGCCTCAAGGCGGGGGTCGAGATCGAGAACGAGTGGGAGCGGGAGCTGATGGATCAGATGCGGCCCAGCAACGACCTGTGGCGGTCGATGTCGCGTCGCAGTCTGGCGCGCTGACCAGCCCGTTCCCGTCCTGCACAACGAACGACGACCAGTTGCGTGACTGGACGAGCGGTCCCTCAGCTGGAGAAATAGAGCCGAGTGAGACCCGGGCGGTTGCGCCCGGGTCTCACTCGTTGTCCCCCGCCGCAACCGCGGCTGGACGTCCGCCTGGACGGCGGCCAGAGCTAGACGCGGGCTGGCGGCCGGACGGGTGCCGGTGGCACCGGTAGCGCGGTGCCGCTGTCGGCGCCCCAGCCGATCGTCCGGTACGTCTGCGGACGCCTGGCGCGCAGCCAGAGCGCCCAACCGACGCCGGCCAGCGCGGCCAGGGCGTACCCGGCCGGGAACCACCAGCGCAGCGGGGACGTGCCGATGCCGAGCAGGTCACCGAAGCTGGTGACGGTGCCGACCAGGATCAGCCCGAGCGCGCCGGTGGCCGTGCCCGGCGCGACCAGTCGCCGCCAGGCAGACTCGCCACGCGGGTCGCGGCGGAAGTAGCCGATCACCGCGAGTGAGGTCACGGTCATCAGGATCAGTACGCCGAGCCCACCGGTGACGGTCACCCAGAAGAACAGGTGGGTGATGGGATCCAGGCCGGTCGCCGCGTACGCCACGATCACCGCGACGGCCAGCCCGCTCTGCACCAGCGAGCCCAGCTTCGGCGCGCCGGTCCGCCGGTTCGTCCGGCCGAGCGCCGCCGGCAGCACCCGTTCCCGCCCGAGGGCGAACAGGTACCGGGCAACGGTGTTGTGGAACGCGAGCAGCGCGGCGAACAGGCTGGTCAGGAACAACAACCGGCCGGCGTCCACGAGCGTCGTGCCGACGTGCGGGCCGACCAGCACGAACATCAGTTCGGTGCCATGCTCGCGGGCCTGGGCGACGACGTCGTTCGGGCCGGCCGCCACCGACATCGCCCAGGCGGAGCCCGCGTAGCACACTCCGGCGATCGCCACCGCCAGGTAGGTGGCCCGGGCGACCGTACGACGCGGATCCCGGGTCTCCTCGGCGAACACCGTGCCGGCCTCGACACCGACGAAACCGGCTATGCCGCCGACCAGCATCGCCGCCACCCCCGGGGTGAGCAGCTGGCGGGGGTCGAGACCTGCTGCGGCGGCGCCGTCGGCGGGGTGGCCGACCATGACGATGCTGTAGCCGATGATGACAGCGAGCTCGGCCAGCAGCAGGCCGGCCAGGATCCGGCCGTTGAGGTCGACGCGGGCCAGGCCGAGCACGGTCACCAGGGCCCAACCGGCCAGCGCGCAGAGCCACCACGGCACGGTGGCACCGGCGACGGCGAGCACCTCGGCGGCAACCACGCCGAAGGCGCCGTACAGCCCGATCTGCATCGCGTTGTACCCGACGACGGCGACGAACGCGGCCGCGATGCCGGGGATCCGGCCGAGACCGTGCGCGACGTAGCTGTACATCGCGCCGGCGTTGACGACGTGCCGGCTCATCGCCACGTAGCCGACGGCGAAGACCGCCATCACCACCGCGATGAGCAGATAGGCGACCGGCACCGCGGTGGTGCCGGTGACGGCGTAGCCGGTGCTGGCGCCGCCGGCCACCACGGTCAGCGGCGCGGCTGCGGCGAGCACGAAGAACAACACCTGGGGTACGCCCAGGCGGGACCGGGCCAACGTCGCGGCGACGGTGCCGGACCGGCTCGTACGGAAGGTAGACACGCGGGAACTCCGAAAGTGGGTCAGACAGGAAAACGCGGGAGCACGTGTGCGGTGACGGAGGATCGTCCGGGGTGCCGCTACGCGGGTCTGGTCTGTCTGGTCCAGGCGAGGAACCGACCAGGGGCGCGGCAGCCACGGCACGGGGGGACCGTCACTGCCGCGCCCGGTTCGTCGTGCCGGTGGTTGTGCCCCGGCACAGGCGTAGCCTCACCGGTACTCTCCGCTATGGGGATAGGTCTGCCGTCTTCAACCGTCTTCAACGGTTGGTGACCTTACGGCTGGGTTCTGGCCAGGGCGCGCTCGGTGCCGTCGTCGGGAACCAGCCCGGCCGCGTCCGGTGCCGGCCCGTTGGCGGCTGATCCCGGCCCGGTGGCGCCTGATCCCGGCCCCGTGGCACCCGGTTCCGGCCCCGTGGCACCCGGTTCCGGCCCGGCCGGCTCCCGGGTCCGGGTGGACCAGAGCATGTTGAGGGTGGCCAGCCACACCAGGCAGGCGCCGAGCATGTGCGCGCTGACCAGCGCGACCGGCAGGTCGGTGAGGTACTGGGCCACGCCGATCAGTCCCTGGGCGAGCTCCACGACGACGAGCACCGCCGCCGCGCGTACCGCCGGTCGGGGCGCGCCGACCGCGCGCAACGCGAACCACCAGGCGGCCGACAACCCGATCAGCAGGGCGACCGAGTCGGCGTGCAGTTGGGACATGGCCTGCGGGTCCAGCCCGGTGCGCCCGGCGTCCGGGTCGCCGGCGTGCGGGCCGCTGCCGGTCACCACGGTGCCGAGCACCAGTACCCCGAAGCTCACGGTGGTGATCACGAAGGCCAACCGGCGCAGCGGCCGGGCCACCACGTCGCGGGTGGTGCGGCCGCCGGCGAGTACCCGTCGCCACAACCCGTACGCCACCGCGAGGGCGACCATCGACAGCATGAAGTGCAGCGCCACCACCCAGGGGTTGAGCTGCACCCGGACGCTGACCCCGCCGATCAGGCCCTGCAGGATCACCAGACCCAGTACGCCGAGAGCCAGTCCGCGCAGGTCCAGCCGGCGTGGCCGGGACCGCAGCACCGCAAGCAGGGTGGCGAGCGCGATCATGCCGACCAGGATGCCGAGGATCCGGTTGCCGAACTCGATGATGCCGAGCACGCCCATCTCCGGCGTGGTGACGTACGAGTCGTCGGTGCAGCGCGGCCAGGTCGGGCAGCCGAGCCCGGAGCCGGTGAGCCGCACGCCGCCCCCGGTCAGCACGATCGCGACGTTGGCCACCAATGAGGCGAGCGTGAGCCGCCGGAGCAAGGCGGGGCCGGCGGTCAGCCGACCGGACGGGGAGACGGGCACGGCGGCAATCGTACCGATATGGCGGATACCACAGCCGTGCGGTGCCGGCGGTACCACCACCGTGCGGTGCCGCCGGCCGACTGCGGCAGGGCATCGCGGTGCTGGTCCCGGTGGCGGTCACGCTCGGTGCGGCGGATCACCCGGGTGCGCGTTTGCGGCCGACCGCTGAAATACGTAACGTTGGCGTAGTGAAAAACAGGGTGGGCCTCCCAGAAGGCGGGTCGGCGACCGGTGCGGTCGCCGCCGGCCCGGACGGGCGTACCCGGGACCGCCTGGTCGCGCTGCTGCTGGAGCGGGGGGCGGCGACCGCCGCTCAGCTCGGTGACGAGCTCGGGCTGAGCCCGGCGGCGATCCGCCGCCACCTGGACGCGATGCTCGCCGACGGCGATGTGGTGACCCGGGACGCGGTCACCCGGGCCCGTCGGCGACGCGGCCGGCCGGCCAAGGTCTTCCGGCTCAGCGACGACGCCCGGTCCCGGCACGGGCGCTATCGCTACGACAGCATGGCTGCCGCCGCACTGCGCTGGATCGCTGGCCACGGCGGCGAGGCGGAGCTGGAGGCGTTCGCGGCGGCTCAGGTCGCCGGGCTGGAGACGCGGTGCCGGGCGGCGATCGACGGAGCCGGTGCGGACCCCATCGCCCGCGCCGAGGCCCTCGCCGCCGCACTCAGCGCCGAGGGCTACGCTGCCAACGCGTCCACGATCGCGTCCGGGGGGCAGCTGTGCCAGCATCACTGTCCCGTGGCCCATGTGGCCGCCGAGTTCCCGCAGTTGTGCGAGGCTGAGACTGCGGTGATCTCCCGTCTGATCGGCACCCACGTCCAGCGGCTGGCCACCATCGCCCACGGCGACGGGGTGTGCACCACGCACATTCCGGACCCGAGACGGGCCGGCGGCGCCCCGACCGTTGCCATCGATGTTTCCACCGACCACGTCACCAGCACTGTGAGGACAGACAGATGACCGAGCAGACCGTCGCGCCCATCTCCCAGGAGGAGCACCTCGCGGCCCTCGGCCGGTACGAGTACGGCTGGGCCGACCGCGACGTGGCCGGCGCTGCCGCCCAGCGCGGGCTCAACGAGGCGGTGGTGCGTGACATCTCCGCCAAGAAGAACGAACCGCAGTGGATGCTCGACCTGCGGCTCAAAGGGCTGCGGCTGTTCGGCCGCAAGCCCATGCCGGCCTGGGGTGCCGACCTCACCGGGATCGACTTCGACAACATCAAGTACTTCGTCCGCTCCACCGAGAAGCAGGCCGCCAGCTGGGAGGACCTGCCCGAGGAGATCAAGAACACCTACGACAAGCTGGGCATCCCGGAGGCGGAGAAGCAGCGGCTGATCGCCGGCGTCGCGGCCCAGTACGAGTCCGAGGTGGTCTACCACAAGATCCGTGAGGACCTGGAGGAGCAGGGCGTGGTGTTCCTCGACACCGACACCGCGCTGCGGGAGCACGAGGACATCTTCAAGGAGTACTTCGGCACCGTGATCCCGGTCGGCGACAACAAGTTCGCCGCGCTGAACACGGCGGTCTGGTCCGGTGGATCGTTCATCTACGTGCCGAAGGGCGTGCACGTGGAGATCCCGCTGCAGGCCTACTTCCGGATCAACACGGAGAACATGGGCCAGTTCGAGCGGACCCTGATCATCGTCGACGAGGGTGCCTACGTGCACTACGTCGAGGGCTGCACCGCGCCGATCTACTCCTCCGACTCGCTGCACAGCGCGGTGGTCGAGATCGTGGTGAAGAAGAACGCCCGGTGCCGCTACACGACCATCCAGAACTGGTCGAACAACGTCTACAACCTGGTCACCAAGCGGGCCGTCTGCCACGCCGGCGCCACCATGGAGTGGATCGACGGCAACATCGGTTCCAAGGTCACCATGAAGTACCCGGCCGTGTTCATGACCGGTGAGCACGCCAAGGGCGAGGTGCTGTCGGTGGCGATGGCCGGCGAGGGGCAGCACCAGGACGCCGGCGCGAAGATGGTGCACGCGGCACCGCACACCTCCTCCACGATCGTCTCCAAGTCGATCGCCCGTGGCGGCGGCCGGACCTCCTACCGCGGGCTGGTCCAGGTGCTGGAGGGCTCGCAGCACAGCCGGTCGACGGTGAAGTGCGACGCGCTGCTGGTCGACGCGGTCTCCCGGTCGGACACCTACCCCTACGTCGACATCCGCGAGGACGACGTCGCCATGGGGCACGAGGCGACCGTCTCCAAGGTCAGCGACGACCAGCTGTTCTACCTGATGAGCCGGGGTCTGAGCGAGGACGAGGCGATGGCCATGATCGTCCGGGGCTTCATCGAGCCGATCGCCAAGGAACTCCCGATGGAGTACGCACTCGAGCTGAACCGGCTAATCGAGCTGCAGATGGAGGGCGCGGTCGGTTGACCCGCCCGAGACACCGCCCCACCGACACCGCCGAGAACAGGAAGAGATGACTATTCAGGCCTCCGCGCCGCCCAAGACCAAGTCGCAGGCGTTGCGCTCGTACGATGTCGCCGACTTCCCGGCCCTGACCGGCCTGGAGGAGGAGTGGCGCTTCACCCCGCTCAAGCGAATGCGGGGACTGGCCACCGGGACTCCTGCGGCCAGCGGCTCGGTCCGGTACGAGTACGCCGACCTGCCCGCTGGCCTGCGGGTTCGTACCACACCCCACCTCACGCGGGCAATGCCGTTAACGGCTATGCCCGCCTCAAGTGGGGTCGACGGTCTCGCTCCTGGCGAGGTCGCCATCGGCGGTGTGCTGACCCCGTTCGACCGGATCAGTGCCCTGGCCTACACCGGGTGCGCCGAGGTCCTGCTGGTGGAGGTGGCACCGGAGGCCACCCCGGCCGAGCCGGCGGTGGTCCGGGTGCTCGGCACCGGGGCGGACCAGATCGCGTACGGGCACACCCTGGTCGACGTCGGCCGGTTCGCCGAGGTGACCCTGGTGTTCGACCAGGTCGGTTCGACCACTCTGGCTGACAACGTCGAGGTGCTCGTCGGCGACGGCGCGACGCTTACCCTGGTCACCGTCGCCGACTGGGCACCCGACGCGGTGCAGGCGCAGCATCTGAAGTTCCGGCTCGGCCGGGACGCCCGGGTCACGCACATCCAGGTCACCCTCGGCGGCGACCTGGTGCGCCAGTTCACCAGCGTCGAGTACACCGGCCGGGGCGGCGACGCCGAGCTGTTCGGGCTCTACTTCGCCGACGCCGGCCAGCACCTGGAGCACCGGCAGCTGGTCGACCACACGGTGCCGGACTGCCGCAGCAACGTCGGCTACCGGGGGGCGCTGCAGGGCGACAACGCGCACACCGTCTGGGTTGGCGACGTACTGATCCGCGCCGAGGCCACCGGCACCGACACGTACGAGATCAACCGGAACCTGGTGCTGACCGACGGCGCCCGGGCCGACTCGGTGCCCAACCTGGAGATCGAGACCGGCGAGGTGGCCGGGGCGGGGCACGCCAGCGCCACCGGCCGGTTCGACGACGAGCAGCTGTTCTACCTGATGGCCCGGGGCATTCCAGAGGCCGAGGCGCGCAAGCTGGTGGTCCGCGGGTTCTTCGCCGAGCTGGTCGACAAGATCCCGGTGGCCGAGCTGCGCGACCGGCTCGGCGACGCGATCGAGCAGCGGCTGCGGCGTGTCGAGGCCGGCGCGGCCGCGCCGCGCACCGCCGACGTGGCGGCACCACCGACCGTGCCCGGCCAGCCCGGCCAGCCCGGTGCGGTCACCGAGGGGACCCGCTGAGCATGTCCGACCTGATCCGGGTCTGTGCCACGGCCGAGATCCCGAAGGGGACGGCGGTCAGCGCCGACATCGACGGTACGCAGATCGCCCTGGTGCACACCGACGAGGACTCCTTCCACGCGGTGTACGACGAGTGCTCGCACGCCGCGGTCGCCCTCTCCGAAGGCGAGGTGGACGGCTGCACGTTGGAGTGCTGGCTGCACGGTTCGCGCTTCGATCTGCGCACTGGTGAGCCGACCGGGCTGCCCGCCACCGAACCCGTACCCGTCTTCCCCGTCGAGATCCGCGACGGCGACATCTACGTCAGTCTGACGCCGAGCAATGGAGTGACCGCACCATGAGCGTTCTGGATATCCGTGACCTGCAGGTTTCGGTCAAGCTGCCGGAAGGCGAGCTCAAGCCGATCCTGGCCGGGGTGACGCTGACCATCCGGTCGGGGGAGACACACGCCATCATGGGCCCGAACGGCTCCGGCAAGTCGACGCTGGCGTACTCGATCGCCGGGCACCCCAAGTACGAGATCACCGGCGGGGAGGTGCTGCTCGACGGCGAGGACGTACTGGCCATGTCGGTCGACGAGCGGGCCCGTGCCGGGCTCTTCCTCGCCATGCAGTACCCGGTGGAGGTTCCCGGCGTCTCGGTGGCGAACTTCCTGCGTACTGCCAAGACCGCCGTCGACGGCGCCGCGCCGAAGCTGCGTACCTGGGCCGGTGAGCTGCGCGGGGCCATGGAGCGGCTGCAGATGGACCCGGCGTTCGCGCAGCGCAACGTCAACGAGGGCTTCTCCGGTGGGGAGAAGAAGCGGCACGAGATCGTGCAGCTGGAGCTGCTCAAGCCGAAGATGGCCATCCTCGACGAGACCGACTCCGGGCTCGACATCGACGCCCTGCGGGTGGTCAGCGAAGGGGTCAACCGGGTCCGCTCCACCGGGGAGACCGGCCTGCTGCTGATCACCCACTACACCCGGATTCTGCGCTACATCAAGCCCGACTTCGTGCATGTCTTCGTCGGTGGACGCATCGTCGAGGAGGGCGGCCCGGAGCTGGCGGAGAAGCTGGAAGCCGAAGGCTACGAGCGGTACGTCGCGGGTGCCGGCGCGGCCTCGGCCTGAGACCCACCATCACCCTGCGTGCAGAAGGGCGGCGTCGAGCCGATGAGCACCATAGCCATCCCCCGGGACACGCCGGCGCCGGGCGGTCCGTCCGCCCTGGACGTCGACGCCGTCCGGGCCGACTTCCCGATCCTCGGTCGGGAGGTCAACGGGCATCAGCTGGTCTACCTGGACAGCGCCAACACCTCGCACAAGCCGCGCCAGGTGCTCGACGCGCTGACCGACTACTACCAGTCGCACAATGCCAACGTCGCCCGCTCGGTGCACACTCTCGGCACCGAGTCCACCGAGGCGTACGAGGGCGCCCGGGCCAAGCTGGCCGCGTTCGTCAACGCGGGCAGCCCGGACGAGGTGGTCTTCACCAAGAACTCCACCGAGGCGATCAACCTGGTCGCGTACGCGTTCTCCAACGCCTCGACGGGCGCCGCGATCGGGGCCGACCCCCGGTTCCGGCTCGGCCCCGGCGACGAGGTGGTGATCTCTGAGATGGAGCACCACTCGAACATCGTGCCGTGGCAGCTGCTCTGCGAACGCACCGGTGCCACGCTGCGCTGGTTCGGGCTGACCGAGGACGGTCGGCTGGACGAGTCGCAGCTGGACGAACTGGTCACCGAGCGGACCAAACTGGTTTCGCTGGTGCACATGTCGAACATCCTCGGCACGGTCAACGACCTCACCGCGATCACCCGGCGGGTCCGTGAAGTCGGTGCGCTGCTGCTGCTGGACTGCTCGCAGTCGGTGCCGCACCGCCCGGTCGACGTCGCCGGGCTGGATGCCGACTTCATCGTCTTCACCGGGCACAAGATGTGCGGGCCGACCGGGATCGGGGTGCTGTGGGGCCGCGCCGCGCTGCTCGCCGCGATGCCTCCGGTGCTCGGCGGCGGCTCGATGATCGAGACGGTGGCGATGAGCGGGTCCACGTTCGCCGCCCCGCCGGCCCGCTTCGAGGCCGGTACCCCGCCGATCGCCCAGGCGGTCGGCCTCGGTGCCGCCGTCGACTACCTCGCCGGGCTGGGTATGCCGGCGATCGCCGCGCACGAGCAGCGGATCACCGGGTACGCCCTGGAGGCTCTGGCCACCGTGCCGGGTCTGCGGATCATCGGCCCGCCCGGACCGCACGGGCGGGGCGGCACGGTCTCGTTCGCGGTGGACGGGATCCACCCACACGACGTGGGTCAGGTCCTCGACGCCCAGGGGGTGCAGGTGCGGGTCGGCCACCACTGCGCCCGGCCGGTCTGCGTGCGCTACGGCGTCCCGGCGACCACCCGGGCCTCGTTCTACCTCTACACCACGACCGGCGAGGTCGACGCGCTGGTGCGCGGTCTGGAGAAGGCGCGGAAGGTCTTTGGCTGATGGAGCTCGACCAGCTGTACCAGGAGATCATCCTGGACCATTACAAGCGTCCGCAGGGGCGTGGTCTGCGCGAGCCGTACGCGGCGGAGGCGCACCACGTCAACCCGACCTGCGGCGACGAGATCACCGTACGGGTGAGTCTGGGAGCGGAGACCCGGCTCGGGGTGTCGCACGACGGTCAGGGTTGTTCGATCAGCCAGGCCTCGGCGAGTGTGCTGTACGAGCTGGTCGACGGTCGGCCCGTGGACGAGGCGTTCGGGGTGCACGGCGCCTTCGTCGCGCTGGTGTCCGGCCGCGGCGAGGTCGAGCCGGACGAGGATGTGCTGGGTGACGGGGTGGCGTTCGCCGGTGTGGCGCGCTATCCGGCCCGGGTGAAGTGTGCGTTGCTGCCGTGGATGGCCTTCAAGGACGCCGCGGCGCGCGCCGGTGTGGGTGCGAGCCCGGAGGTGAAGCAGTGAGTGCCGAAGAGACCATGACCGGGGCGACACAGGCGACCGAGCCCACCGACGGCGGTACGACCGCCTCGGCGACCGTCGGCCAGCCGGCGATCGCTGACATCGAGGAGGCGATGAAGGACGTCGTCGACCCGGAGCTGGGCATCAACGTGGTCGATCTCGGCCTGGTGTACGGCGTACACGTCGACGATGACAACATCGCCACCCTGGACATGACGTTGACCAGCGCGGCCTGCCCGTTGACCGACGTGATCGAGGAGCAGGCCCGTACCGCATTGACCACTGGACCCGGTGGCGGACTGGTATCCGACATCCGGATCAACTGGGTGTGGATGCCGCCGTGGGGGCCCGACAAGATCACCGACGAGGGCCGGGACCAGTTGCGGGCGCTCGGCTTCAACGTCTGACGGCACCCGCGCCGCCGCCGGCTGTCACATCCGGCCGGCGGCGCGGCCCGTCCAGTCCGGCCGGCGGCGGCGCGGCTGGTCAGTGCACCAGGCTGACCAGGGCCCGTTTGAGGAAACCGTCGTGCCGGTCGTCGACCCAGCTGACCGCACTGATCGGGCGTCCCTGCCGGCGAGCCTCGTCGCAGTAGTCCAGCACGTCGGTGGCTGGCTGGTAGTCGGTCACCGCGAGCGCCGCGTTGGCGCGCATGCGGTACGCCGCGTCCTCGGCGTCGCGTACCGCCACCCGTCCGTCGTCGTCGCGGCGGGCGGCCACGGTGATCTGCCAGCCGAAGATCTGGACCAGCACGATTCCGGGCGGGGCGTTCGCCGGGATGCTCACCTCGGCGTTGGCCCGGGCGAGCGCCTCGGCCACCTCCCGTTGGTAGGTACCGGCCCAGGCCGCCTGCGCCTGTTGCGGACGCATCACCGACAGCAGGTCGGCCTGCCGGTCCGCAGGCATCGCGGTGAGCAGGGCCGCGACGGTGGGTTGCGGCAGCCGGTCGGCCACCGCCTGCACCTGCTCGGCCGGAAGTCGATTGAGCATGGCCACCGCCTCGGCGGTCGGCATGGCTCGGGCCAGGTCGGCCAGCTGATCGGTGCTGAGCAGACCCATCAACCGGGATCGAAGATCGTCGCTGGCGGCCGGGAGCAGTCGGACCAGGTCGGAGGTCGTCAGCTCGGCGACTGCCACCGGGATACGGTCGGCCGGCATGGCTGCCAGCAGCCCGACAGCCTGTCGCGGCGGAGTGCTGCGGACCATCGCGATCAGCTGGGTTATGGGCATCATCCCACCGGGCAGCATGAGTGTCGTCTCCAGGGAGTCAAATGATCGTTACGCGCGCCTGATGTGCCTAACATCCCTGGTCGGCGCGGTGCATCAACCCGTTGGTGGACAAGTTCCCCGGTTCGGCCAGGCTGGTACACCAGGCGGGCGGCGCACCGCGTACCGCTCGGTCAGCCGGCGTCCCGTGACACCGTCGGGGATGGAACGCCAACCGCAGCCGGTTCACGCGTGACCGTCGATGATCTTGGCCCGGTAACCGGCTGGGTGCCAGTGCCGACCGCCGGTAGTATGGTGCCGTGCTGCTCTGCGAAGGCTGAACCGCCCCACGCCGACGGACAGGACGTCCGGTCGGCGTTTTGTCGTGTCCGCGAGTCAGCTTCCGATCTCAGGAGTGAGCTACCAATGATCACCGCTACCGGCCTGGAACTGCGTGCGGGCTCGCGGATCCTGCTGTCCGAAACCACCCTGCGGGTGCAGCCCGGCGACCGGATCGGCCTGGTCGGGCGCAATGGTGCCGGCAAGACCACCACCCTGAAGGTGCTGGCCGGCGAGGGCCTGCCGTACGCCGGACAGATCGACCGGCGCAGCGCGGTCGGTTATCTCCCGCAGGATCCGCGTACCGGCGATCTGACCGTGACCGCCCGCGACCGGGTGCTGTCGGCCCGCGGCCTGGACCGGCTGATGTCCCAGATGAACGAACTCGAGCAGCAGTTGGCGCAGGGCGGCACCGACGAGCGCCTGGTCCGCCGCTACGGCACGCTGGAGGACCAGTTCGCCTCCCTCGGCGGGTATGCCGCCGAGGCCGAGGCGGCCCGGATCTGCGCCAACCTGGGTCTGCCGGACCGGGTGTTGAGCCAGCCGATCGGGACACTCTCCGGCGGTCAGCGCCGCCGCATCGAGCTGGCCCGCATCCTGTTCCGCGACGCGGCCGAGAACGGCGGTGGCATCCTGCTGCTCGACGAACCGACCAACCACCTGGACGCCGACTCGATCACCTGGCTGCGTGGCTTCCTCGCCGGGCACAAGGGCGGGCTGGTGGTGATCAGCCACGACGTGGACCTGCTGGACGCGGTGGTCAACAAGGTCTGGTTCCTCGACGCCACCCGCTCGGTGGTGGACGTCTACAACGTCGGCTGGGCGGCGTACCAGCAGCAGCGGGAGACCGACGAGCGGCGCCGCCGCCGGGAACGGGCGAACGCGGAGAAGAAGGCCGGGGCGCTGCTCGCCCAGGCCGACAAGATGCGGGCCAAGGCCACCAAGACGGTGGCCGCGCAGAACATGGCCCGGCGGGCGGAGAAGCTGCTCGCCGGTCTGGAGGACGAGCGGGTCGCCGACAAGGTGGCCAAGGTCCGGTTCCCCAGCCCGGCGCCGTGCGGCAAGACGCCGTTGACCGCGGCAGGGCTGTCGAAGTCGTACGGATCGTTGGAGATCTTCTCCGGGGTCGACGTGGCGGTCGATCGTGGCTCCCGGGTGGCGATCCTCGGGCTGAACGGTGCCGGCAAGACGACGTTGCTGCGGATTCTCGGTGGCTTGGTCGAGCCGGATTCCGGGGCGGTGCGGCCCGGGCACGGGCTGCGGATCGGCTACTACGCGCAGGAGCACGAGACCTTGGACGTGGAGCGTTCGGTGCTCGACCACATGCGCAGTGCGGCGATCGACCAGGCGGACACCGACCTGCGAAAGATTCTCGGTGCGTTCCTGTTCAGCGGTGAGGACGTGAACAAGCCGGCCGGGGTGCTCTCGGGCGGGGAGAAGACCCGGCTCGCGTTGGCCACGCTGGTCTGTTCGGGGGCAAACGTATTGCTGCTCGACGAGCCGACCAACAACCTGGATCCGGTCAGCCGTGAACAGGTTCTCGATGCCATCGCCCGGTATCCCGGAGCCATCGTCCTGGTGACCCACGATCCGGGTGCGGTGCTGGCTCTCAAACCGGACCGGGCGATTCTCCTGCCCGACGGAGACGAGGATGCGTGGAGCGACGACCTGCTCGAACTCGTGGAACTTGCATGAGGAGGCGGTCCGCTCCACACCCCGGGCCGGAGCGATGCCGTATCGGTGAACGTCATTATCGGATAGCGTGAATTGTATGAACAAGGCGTACCGGTGAGGGGTGACGAAGGGCTGCCGGCATGCCGCTGGGATTCCTCGGCGGCACCGTATCGGGTAACTGACAGGGCTGTGCGTGTCGGTTGGCGAACAGTTGATATCTGGCGCATGATCGTTGGAGGCGGTCTAATAGGTGGGACCGCATCGAACCGCACAGTCTGGGACGTGAGGAATCAACATGGCAGCCACCGGCACAGCCGCCACCACCGAGAAGGGTCGCCGGATCGTCGGAGCCGAGCGTCAGACCCTGGCCAAGGACCTGGTCAAGCGGTACACATCCGGCGAGAGCATCCGCGCCCTTGCGGCCTCCACTGGCCGCTCGTACGGGTTCGTCCACCGGGTGCTCACCGAGTCCGGCGTGCAACTGCGCCAGCGTGGCGGCGCTCGGCGTCGCAAGAAGGGATGACCATCCGGTCGCGTCCCGTACCCCGCTGCCACGGTCAGGGCCCTCGTTGACCGTGTCCGGTGGCGTACGACTCGACTACGACGGGCCGGTCGCGACGGTGACGTTGGACCGGCCCGACGTGCTCAACGCTCAAACCCCGCAGATGTGGCGGGCGCTGCGCGGCATCGGCCGGGAGCTGCGCGGCGACGTTCGCGTCGTGGTGGTCCGCGGCGCCGGTCGGGCCTTCTCCGCCGGCCTCGACCGGGGCGCGATCCAGGCACTGCTCGATCCCAGCGCGGCGGATGCCAAGGCCGCGCCGCCGTTGGCCGCCCTGCCGCCGGACGAGTGCGCTGCCCGGATCGCCGAGTACCAGGAGGCCTTCACCTGGCTGGCACGCCCCGACGTGATCAGCATCGCCGCCGTGCACGGGCCGGCCGTCGGTGCCGGATTCCAGCTGGCCCTCGGCTGCGACTTGCGCGTCCTGGCCGACGACGCCCGGCTGCGGATGGCCGAGGTGACCCTCGGCCTGGTGCCGGACCTCGGCGGCACCCGGCGACTCGTCGACCTGGTCGGCTACGCCCGGGCCCTGGAAATCTGTGTCACTGGTCGCTGGCTCGACGCGGCCGAGGCCGATCGGCTCGGGCTGGCCAACCTGGTGGTGCCCGCGACGGAGCTGGCCCCGGCCGTCGCCGACCTGGTCGCGGCCGTGCTGGCCGGGCCCCGCGACGCGGTCGTCGAGATCAAGGCCCTGCTCACCGGCGCCACCGACCGTACCCCCGCCGCCCAGCTACGCGCCGAGCGGGAGGCACAGACCCGACGGATCCGGGATCTGACCGGAGCCGGGGAGTAGCCGCCAGGTCGGGCGGTAAGGCCCCAACGGGAAGACGCCAGTTACCTGAACGGTTGTCGTAGGTGTCCGGGACACTGGTGCCCGCGACGGTGTGGCGAGACGAAGGTGGCGGGTGCCGATGGCTGGATCCGGTGGGATGGGTGGCATGGGGGCCGGCTGGGGCATGCTGCGTTCGATGCGCGACGGCGACCAGTTGCGTTCCCACCGGGTCAGCCGGGGAACCACCCGGCGGATCGTCGCCTTCGCCCGCCCGTACCGGCGGGACATCAGCGTCTTCCTGATCACCGTCGTGCTGGCGGCCGGCATCGGTGTCGCCACCCCGGTCCTCGCCGGCGACGTGGTGAACACGATCACCGCCGGTCGCGCCGACGCCGGCGCCACCGTGGTCCGGCTGGCTCTGCTGATCGCCGGGCTCGCCGTGGTGGACGCGCTGCTCTCCCTGGCCCAACGCTGGTACGCCGCCCGGATCGGTGAGGGCATCATCCTGGACCTGCGGACCCGGGTCTACGACCACGTGCAGCGGATGCCGTTGCAGTTCTTCACCCGGACCCAGACCGGCGCGCTGGTCAGCCGGCTCAACAACGACGTGATCGGTGCCCAGCGTGCCTTCACCTCGACGCTGTCCGGTGTGGTCAGCAACGTCATCCAACTGGTGCTCACCGCCGCGGTGATGTTCACCTTGTCCTGGCAGATCACCGCGCTGTCCCTGGTGCTGCTGCCGATCTTCATCGTGCCGGCCCGCCGGGTCGGCAAGCGGCTCGCGGAGATCACCCGGGAGTCGTACGACCTCGACGCCAAGATGAACGCCACGATGACCGAGCGGTTCGGGGTCGCCGGCGCGCTGCTGGTCAAGCTCTTCGGCCAGCCCGAGGTCGAGGCACGCCGGTTCGCCGAGCGGGCCGACCGGGTCCGGGAGATCGGCATCCAGTCGGCGATGTACTCGCGTACCTTCTTCGTGGCGATGCTGCTGGTCGCCTCGCTCGCCCAGGCGCTCACCTACGGACTCGGCGGCTGGCTGGCGGTCACCGGTGCGGTCAGCGCCGGCACCGTGGTGACCCTGGCCCTGCTGCTGACCCGCCTCTACGGCCCGCTGACCGCGTTGAGCAACGTGCGGGTCGACGTGATGAGCGCGTTGGTCTCCTTCGACCGGGTGTTCGAGGTGCTCGACCTCGCCCCGTCGATCGCCGAGCGCCCGGACGCCGTCGTCGTGCCGCCCGGCTCCAGCCGGCTGGAGTTCCGCGACGTCCGGTTCCGGTACCCCAGCGCCGCCGAGATCTCGCTGGCCTCGCTGGAGGACGTCGCGACGCTCGACCGGACCGTCTCCGAGCCGGTGCTGCGCGGGGTGTCGTTCACCGTCGAGCCAGGGCAGCTGGTCGCCCTGGTCGGCCCGTCCGGCGCCGGCAAGAGCACCACCGCGATGCTGGTCTCCCGGGTGTACGACGTGACCGACGGCGAGATCCGGGTGGGCGGGGTGGACGTGCGCGACGCGACACTCGACTCGCTGCGCGACACCATCGGGGTGGTCACCCAGGATTCCCATCTGTTCCACGAGACGATCGCGGAGAACCTGCGGTACGCCCGGCCGGACGCCACCGACGACGAGCTGTGGGCGGCGCTGCGCGGCGCACAGGTCGAGGAGCTGGTCCGGGCCCTGCCGGACGGGCTGGACACGGTGGTCGGGGAGCGCGGTTACCGCTTCTCCGGCGGCGAGAAACAGCGGATCGCCATCGCCCGGCTGCTGCTCAAGGCGCCGTCGATCGTCATCCTCGACGAGGCCACCGCCCACCTCGACTCCGAGTCCGAGGCGGCGGTGCAGCGCGCTCTGTCTGTCGCGCTGAGCGGCCGTACCGCACTGGTCATCGCGCATCGGCTGTCGACGGTGCGCGACGCGGACCAGATCCTCGTCCTCGACGAGGGCCGGATCGTCGAGCGCGGCCGGCACGCCGAGCTGATCGCCGCCGGCGGGCTGTACGCCGAGCTGTACCGCACCCAGTTCGCGGTGGCCGACTCGCCGACCCCGTACCTCGACGACACCGGGCTGGACCCAGTGACGGCCGGGTCCGGTCGCGCCTTCCCGACCGACCAGGACCTGCATCCGCCGTCGGGCACCGCCGCCGGATAGCGGTCCGCCGTCGACTACGCTGGGCCGATGGAACCGGAGGCTGCGGTCGCGGCGGCACTGCGCGAGTTCGCTGCGCGGCTGGCCGCGCTCGATCTGGCACCGGCCCGGTCGGCTGGCGTGGCGGTTCGCGTCGGCGACGCCGACCCTGTCGTACTGACCGACTCGGTGGCTGCGGCGCTCTGCGCCGCCCTGCGGTCGTACCACGATCCGCGCGACCGGGGCCGGTGCGCCCAGTGCGGGGGGCCACGTCTCGACGAAGGTCTTCAGTGCCTCGACTGCGGACAACCTGCCGGCCTGTTCGGTCAGCTGATCCGCGAGCGGTTGGCCCGCCACCAGTAACCGCCTATTGCGGCGGTCCGGCCGTCACCGCCTGCCGTAGCCGGTCGAACTCGGCGACGAGCCGGTCGAGCTGGTAGTGGGCATTGAGCCCGCTCGGGTTGGGCAGCACCCAGAGCCTCGCGCCGCCGAGGTCCTCGGGCCGGGGTCCGACGACCGCCCGTGGCTGGTCGAACGCCAGCCGGTAGGCGGTCACCCCGACCACGGCGATCCACCGGGGTCGGCACGCGGCGGCCAGCCGGACGAGCCGCGCGCCTCCGGCGACCAGCTCCGGCGGCGTGAGTTCGTCGGCCCGCGCCGTCGCCCTGGCGACCAGGTTCGTCACGCCCAGCCCGAACCCGGGCAGCAGATGATCTTCGCTGGGGTCGAGCCGCCGGGGCGTGAAACCGGACCGGTGCAGCGTCGGCCAGAACCGGTTGCCCGGGCGGGCGAAGTGGTGGCCGACGGCAGCGGAGTACAGGCTCGGATTGATCCCGCAGAACAGCACGTCGAGATCGGGTCCGACGACGTCGGGCAGGGTACGGCCGACAGCGTCGGCCAGCAGCTGCGCCATCGTGGCCCGGTCGGTGGACACGCCGAAAAGCCGTTCAGGGGCAGGGCAGCGCGCCGCCGTCGACGGGCAGCGTGATGCCGGTCAGATAGCTCGCCGCCGGGGACAGGACGAACGCCGCCACTCGGCCGAACTCCGCCGGCTCGCCCAGCCGGCCGAGCGGGATGTCCGCCTCGGCCTCGGCCCGGGCCTGCTGCGGATCATCGGTCGCGGCGAAGAGTTCCACGTTGCGGTCGGTCATGATCCGGCCGGGCAGCAGACTGACCACTCGGACGCCTCGGCCGGCGTAGCCGTCGGCGAGCTCCTTGGCGACCGCAGCGAGCCCGGGCCGCAGGCCGTTCGAGATGCCCAGCCCGGGCAGTGGCATCCGGGCCGACGTCGACAGCACCACGGCGACCGCCCCGCCGGCGGGTAGCGCGTCGGCGACGGTTCGCACCGCCCGTACCGTGCCGACGAAGACCGTGTCGAACGCCGACCGCCACTGTTCGTCACTGACCGCGTGGCTGGGGCCGGGTTTCGGCCCGCCGACCGAAATCAACGCCCCGTCGAGCCGGCCGTAGTGCTCCTGGGCCGTCGCGACCAGGCGGGCCGGGCAGTCCGGCTCGCTCAGGTCGGCGCTGACCGCGATCGCGTGCTGCGGACCGCCGAGGCGTTGCGCCGCCGCGTTCAGACCGGCGGTGTCCCGGGCGGCGAGCACCACCCGCGCCCCGTCGGCGACCAGACAGGCGGCGGTGGCGTAGCCGAGTCCACGGGACGCGCCGGTGAGCACGTACACCCGGTTTTCGAGGCCTAGATCCATGGCCCGATCCTGCCGCATGCTGTGACCCCGCTGGCTGTGACCCCGCCGGCCGACGGCCCGGCGGATGCTCCGGGGCGGCTACCGGCGGCGGCCGCCGTACGTCCATACCTGACCGGCGACCTGGACCGTCCACCCACCGGGCAGCCGTCGTACCGCCGGGAAACGGCGTCGGCGGGGAACCGACGACCCGTCGTAGCGCCAGCCGACCTCCCGGCCGGCCAGCTCCGTCACGGCCAGATCCGGCAGACGGTCATCGGCGGCCAGCGTCCGGGCGAAGTCCCAGCCCTCGCGCAGCCCGCCTGCCGGCCGCCGGCCCGTGGCCCAGCGGACGAACGCGGCCGGCCAGGCAGCACCGAGCGAGGCGGCCAGTACCGGCCAGTGCCGGGCCACCTCACCCGCGCGCTTGCGGGCCAACGCGGTACGGGCGACCGACAGCCGGTGCGGGTCGAAGCCGGGCGGTGAATGGGTGCCGTCGACGAGGGCCGTGATCAGCGCCCGCTGGGCGGCGGCGAGCTCTGCCCGCTGGGCGGCGGCGAGCTCTGCCCGCTGGGCGGCGGCGAGTCCGGCACGGGGGTCGGAACGGTCGCCGGGCGACACCTGGTCGGTCACGTGATCCGGCCCAGCCCGGCGGTCGCCGCGATCACGTCCAGCTCGGCGCGCAGCACCTCGCCCGGCGGATAGTACCCGTCCCGCTCCAGCAGCACCGCTGGTGGCCGCTGCCGGGCGCACAACGCGGCGAGCAGCTGCAGCACCTCGGCCGGGACCGGGTCGGTGTGCGTATCGTGGTAGATCCCGTCCCGGTCGGCGGCACCGCCGGCGACGTGCACGTACGCGATGCGTTCCAGCGGCAGCCGGTCGAGCAGGGCGACCGGGTCGTCGCCCCGGTTGCGGGCGTTGGCGTAGACGTTCGCGACGTCCAACAGCAGCAGCGCACCGGAGCGCTCGACGATCTCGCCGATGAAATCGGCCTCGTCGAGCTCGTCGTCGGGCCAGTCGAACACCGCGGCGATCGGTTCGAGCGCGACCGGCACCGGCAGCTCGGCGGCCACCCGCCGGACGTTGTCGACGACCGTGTCGACCGCCGCCCAGGTGCGGGGCAGCGGCAGCAGATGCCCGGCCTCGACCCCGCCGGCCCGGACGAAGGCGATGTGTTCGCTGACCAGGGGCGCGCCGAGCAGCTCGGCGACGCCCGCGAGCCGGTCGACCCGGTCCTGCCCGACCGGCTCGGCGCTGCCGAGGGACAGCCGTACGCCGTGCGGCACGACGGTCACCCCCCGCTCACGGAGCCGGTGCAGCCCGTCGTCCAGTGGCCGGCCGGGGTCGACCGACTCGGCGATCACCTCGCAGAAGCGCAATCCGGGCAATTCAGCGACGAAGCCGGAGATCTCCGGGCGCCAGCCGAGGCCGACCCCGAGCCCGGTGTCCGGGTTGGGCGGCCAGGCTCTGGCGGACATCGGCCTCATCCGCCGCAGCCGCCACCACCGCAGCCGCCACCCCCGCCGTCACCGCCGCTGTCACCGCCCCAGCTGGAGGACCCGGTGCCGGCGCTCACCCGCTGGATCTCCGCGGTCCCCGCGAACGCCGGATCCATGGCCCACAACGACGCAGCCCCGAAAACGCCGACCCCCATCGCTGCGCCGGCGACACCGTATGTCGCGGGGGCCGGCCGCAGGGTCGGCGAGAGGTGACGGTACTGGCCGCGCAGTTTGGTGAGGAGGCGTTTCGCGGCCCGGGTGCGGCGCGGCACCGAGAAGAACAGCACCAGTGCCACCGGTACGGTGACCGCGAGCATCAGCACCAGGTAGCCGACCGGCCGGTTGTTCGCGGCGCCGGCGAACACTCGCAGCACACCGACGGCGGCGAGGATCCCGACCGTGCCGGCGAGCAGCCGGGCGGTACGGCGTTGGCCGTCACCGATGGCCAGGCCGGCGGAGACCAGCCCGTCGCGCATCCGGTGCAGCGCGTCGCCGACCCACTGGTCGGTCTGCAGGTCGCGGACGCGTACCTGGCGCTGCGCGGAGTGGTGCACCGCCTGGTCGAGTTGCCCGGCCCCGGTCGGCAGCGGACCGGTGGCCCGCAACGTGCCGCGGGTGCCGACGTCGACGCTGCCCGCCGAGCGCAACGCCGCCAGGCTGGCGTACACAGCCAACCGGCCCCCGCCGTTGAGGTACGCGACCTCGACGCCGCCCAGCGATCCGGTGCGGCCGTCGTGCCCGGCGAGCGCGATCCGCCGGTAGCCGAGGTTGGCGACGAGGAGCACCAGTGCGGTCAGTCCGAAGACGACGAGGAAGGTGGGGCCGGGGATGCCCCAGGTTTCACCGGGCGTCATGGGGGTCTCCTGGTTGGTCGGGCGTCGGGTCGCCGACGCTCCCGCGCTGACGGTGGTCCCTATTGTGGGACGGCCGTGCCACCGGTCAGCGCGGCGGGGGACGGCGTACCGCCTCCTCGACGATGTCGAGGACGGCACCGAGGTCGCTGCCCGGCCGCCCCATCGCCAGCTGCAGCACCAGCCCGTCGTAGGCCAGCTCCAGGAACCGCGCCAGGACGTCGATCGGTACGTCGTCGCGCAGCACGCCGGCATCGCGTTGGCGGCCGAGCCGATCCCGGGTCGCCTCGGCGATCGCCGCGGACCGGGCGGCCCAGCGCCGGGCGAAGTCCGGGTCGGTACGCAGCCGTCGGGACACTTCGAGCTGGCTGCCCAGCCAGCCGGCGGTGTCCGGGGAATCGGCCCGGGTGAGCAGGTCGCGCATCACCTGGACCAGTCCGTTGCGGGCCACCGTCTCGACCATCGCGGCCGCGTCGTCCTCGGCGACCGCCAGGAACAGTGAGTCCTTGTCCCGGAAGTGGTGGAAGATCGCCCCCCGGGACAGCCCGGTGGCCTCCTCCAGCCGGCGGACGGTGGCCCCTTCGTACCCGTGCCGGGCGAAGCAGACCCGGGCGGCGGCGAGGATCTCCTGGCGGCGTGCGTCGAGCTGGATCTGGCTCACCCGGGGCATGATGTGATCGTGTCAGGTGGGCAGACCGGTAGCAAGCCGTACGTACGGCTTGCTACCGGCACTCGTTTACATTCTGGGACTGTTCCCCGCCATACGGTGTCGCGTAAGGTGCGCCCGTGCCACTCCTGCTCCTGGATCTGGACAACACCCTGCTCGACCGGGCGGGGGCGTTCCGTGTGTGGGGTCAGGAATTCCTCGACTCGGTCGGTGCCCCCCGAGACGACATCGACTGGCTGGTCTCCGTCGACGCCGACGGGCTGACCGACCGGTGGGATCTGGCCGACGCGCTCCGGGAACGGTACCGGCTCCGGACTTCGTCGGTCGACCTGGTCGAGGAGCTGCACGACGGCGTCGTGCGGCACACCCGACTGGACCCACTGGTCGCCTGTTCGTTGGCGATCGCCCGGGACGCCGGCTGGGTGCCGGTGATAGTCACCAACGGGACCGCCCGCCAGCAGGAGGCAAAGATCCGCCGGACCGGCCTGGACCGGTACGTGGCCGACTGGGTGATCTCGGAAGCCGCCGGGGTCAGCAAACCCAACCCGAGGATCTTCGCACTGGCCGCGCAGAGCGTCCGGATGCGGCTCCGCGGTGCCTGGATGGTGGGTGACAGCCCGGAGGCCGACATCGGCGGGGCCGCCGCGACCGGGCTGCCCAGCGTCTGGCTGCACCGGGGCCGCAACTGGCTGGACGAGCGGTACGCGCCGACCCGGGAAGCCTCCGGCGTGATCCCGGCCGTGGCCGCGGTGCTCGCCGGCTGACCTGCGCCACCGGTACTACTGCAAGTAACCCTCCACCTCGCCGGTGGGCCGTGGCTGGACGGCGTCCGGGTCGTCGCCGACGTCCCGGGCGGCCCGGCGGCGACGCAGCAGGTCCCAGCACTGGTCGAGCGCTTCTTCCAGCGCGCCCAGCCGGGCGTGCTCCTCGTCGGCGGAGAGCTGCCCGGCGGCGAACCTGCCACGCAGCTCGTGCTCCTCGTCGACCAGTTCCTGGATCCGGGCCAGCAGGGTCCTGTCGTCCATAGCCCGAGCTTGGCACAACACGGCGGTGGGTGGTGACCGGTCCGGCCACCATCCACCGCCGCCGTTCATCCGGACCTGGGTCAGCTGGCCAGCATCTTGCGCAGCACGAACTGCAGGATGCCGCCGTGCCGGTAGTAGTCGGCCTCGCCCGGGGTGTCGATCCGGACCACGGCCTCGAACTCGACACCGGTGTCGGTGCGCACGGTCACCGTACGCGGCGTGGTGCCGTCGTTGAGCGCGGTCACCCCGGCGATGTCGATCGTCTCGGTGCCGGTGAGCCCGAGGGAGGCGGCGTCCTGCCCGGCCGGGTACTGCAGCGGCAGCACCCCCATGCCGATCAGGTTGGAGCGGTGGATCCGCTCGTAGGACTCGGCGATGACCGCCCGTACGCCGAGCAGCATGGTGCCCTTGGCCGCCCAGTCCCGCGACGAACCGGAGCCGTACTCCTTGCCGGCCAGCACCACCAGCGGCACGCCGGCCTGCGCGTACCCCACCGACGCGTCGTAGATGCTGGTCTGCTCCCCGGTCAGGTGGTTGACCGTGAAGCCGCCTTCGACGCCCGGCACCAGCTGGTTGCGCAGCCGGATGTTGGCGAAGGTGCCACGGATCATCACCTCGTGGTTACCGCGCCGGGATCCGTACGAGTTGAACTCGTGCCGGGGGACGCCGTGTTCGCTGAGGTAGCGTCCGGCGGGGGAGTCGGGCTTGATCGCACCGGCCGGCGAGATGTGGTCGGTGGTCACCGAGTCGCCGAGCTTGGCCAGTACCCGGGCACCGGCGATGTCGGTCACCGGCTGCGGCGTCGGCGCCATGCCCTCGAAGTACGGGGGCCTACGCACGTAGGTCGACTCGTCGGCCCAGGTGAAGGTGTCGCCGGTCGGGGTGGGCAGCGACTGCCACCGCTCGTCGCCGGCGAACACGTCGGCGTACGCGGCGCCGAACCCGGCGGCACCGATGGCACTGGCCCGCACCTGTTCGATCTCGGCGTTGCTGGGCCAGATGTCGCGCAGGAACACCGGCTGACCGTCGGATCCGGTGCCCAGCGGCTCGTTGGCCAGGTCGATGTCCATCGTGCCGGCGAGGGCGTACGCGACCACCAGCGGCGGCGAGGCCAGGTAGTTCATTTTGACGTCCGGGTTGATCCGGCCCTCGAAGTTGCGGTTGCCGGACAGCACCGACACCACGGTCAGGTCGTGTTCGTTGACCGCGGCGCTGATCTCCTCGGGCAGCGGTCCGGAGTTGCCGATGCAGGTGGTGCAGCCGTAGCCGACCAGGTGGAAGCCGAGCTTCTCCAGGTACGGGGTGAGGCCGGCCCGCTCGTAGTAGTCCATGACGACCTTGGAACCCGGTGCCAGGGTGGTCTTCACCCACGGCTTGCGGGTCAGCCCCCGGTCGACCGCGTTGCGGGCCAGCAGCGCGGCACCGAGCATCACCTGCGGGTTGGAGGTGTTGGTGCAGGAGGTGATCGCCGCGATCACCACGGCCCCGTGGTCCAGCTCGAACCGGGCGCCGTCGGCGCCGGTCACCTGCACCGGCTTGCTGGCCCGCCCACCGGCGCCGACCGAGGCGCTGATCAGCTCGTGCGGCTTGTCGGCCGGGTCGTCGGCGCCGTCGGCGGCCGGCGGGTCGCTGGCCGGGAAGGACTCGACGCTGGCCTCGTCGGCCGGGCCGGCCACGGACGGGGTGTGGTCGTCGGCGACGTAGTCGGTCAACGCGGAGCGGAACATGGTCTTGGCGCTGCCCAGCGGCACCCGGTCCTGCGGGCGCTTCGGTCCGGCCAGCGACGGCTCGATGGTCGACAGGTCGAGTTCGAGCCGCTCCGAGTAGTGCGGTTCGGCGGCCGGGTCGTGCCACAGACCCTGTTCCTTGGCGTACGCCTCGACCAGCGCGACCTGGGCGTCGTCGCGGCCGGTGAGTCGCAGGTAGTTGATGGTCTCGGCGTCGATCGGGAAGATCGCGACGGTGGAGCCGTACTCGGGCGACATGTTGCCGATGGTGGCCCGGTTGGCCAGCGGCACGGCGCTGACGCCGGGTCCGTAGAACTCGACGAACTTGCCGACCACGCCGTGCTGGCGCAGCATCTCGGTGATGGTGAGCACCAGGTCGGTGGCGGTGGTGCCGGCGGGCGCCTCGCCGGACAGCTTGAACCCGACGACCCGGGGGATCAGCATGCTGACCGGCTGGCCGAGCATGGCGGCCTCCGCCTCGATGCCGCCGACGCCCCAGCCCACGACGCCCAGCCCGTTGACCATCGTGGTGTGCGAGTCGGTGCCGACGACGGTGTCCGGGTAGGCCTGCCCGTTGCGCTCCATGATCGTCCGGGCCAGGTACTCGATGTTGACCTGGTGGACGATGCCGGTGCCGGGCGGGACGACCTTGAACTCGTTGAACGCGGTCTGGCCCCAGCGCAGGAACTGGTAGCGCTCCTTGTTGCGGCCGTACTCCAGCTCGACGTTGCGGGCGAACGCGTCCTCGCGGCCGAACAGGTCGGCGATGACCGAGTGGTCGATGACCAGTTCGGCCGGCGCGAGCGGGTTGACCTTGGTGGGGTCGCCACCGAGCTCCCGGACGGCCTCCCGCATGGTGGCCAGGTCGACCACGCACGGTACGCCGGTGAAGTCCTGCATGAGGACCCGGGCCGGGGTGAACTGGATCTCGACGCTCGGCTCGGCGGTCGGGTCCCAGGAACCGAGCGCCCGGATCTGCTCGGCGGTGACGTTGGCCCCGTCCTCGGTGCGGAGCAGGTTCTCCAGCAGGATCTTCAGGCTGTACGGCAGGTGTTCGTGACCCGCCACTGTGTTGATCTTGAAAATCTCGTAGCTCGCGTCGGCGACGCGCAGCTGGCTCTTCGCACCGAAGGTGTCGAGGCTCGCCACGTCGGACTCCTTACCGCTGTGTCCCTGGTCGTCCTGGCAGTCTTTCGTACGGATTACCGCGGCGTCGGGGTGAGGTAACACTTACCCGGAGCGCGGCTCGCAACAAAACCGTACGTCCGTCTTGCTATTGTCGCAACCCGGGTACCGGCTCCCGGGACGGGTTTGCCGACCGGTCCCACCGGGGACTGCGATCGGCGTGGACACCTCGACCGACCTCGACACGCTCGCCGGCTTCTTCGACCGGTACGGCGCGGCGATCACCGCCGGCGATGTGCCCGGCATCGCGGACTGCTTCGCGTCGCCGATGCTTACAGCTTCGCGTTCTCCACGCCAGCGGCGGTGGCGCTGTCCTTCGTCGGTGCCGCACCGGACTACGCCCAGCGGCGGATCGTCGCGTCGCACGCCCGCTTCCACCAGGTCCAGCAGGTGAGCGCGGCGTTGGTGGCGGTCGAGGTGGAGTGGGAGTACCTCGACGCGTACGGGCGGTCGGTGCCCGGTCAACGGTTCCACTATCTGCTGCGGCTCGGTCGCGACGCGGTGCGTATCTGTACTGTTACCCCACTCGACTAACTAGTCAGTAACTGGGCCTTTTGCACTGCGGGTCGGAATCGCTACTCTTCCGCGGGACGCCGGTGCGAAAAGGGGGCCAACGTGGACGGCAGACACGCCGCGCGCACCGCTTGGACCCCTTCCACCGTGATTGCCCTGGCACCCTGGGTGGTCGTCCTGAGTGGAGTCGCCGTCATGGTGGTCATCTTTCTGGTGGCCGCCGGCTGCGTGCCCGTGCAGACCCGGGCGATCGGTGAGCCGCCGCCGACCGTCGTCCCCGAGCCCGAGCCACGGGTCGCCGCGACCCCGCCAGCGGTGAACACCGGCGGCCAGCTGGTCGCCGCCGCCCCGCCGCCGTCTGGCGAGGCGGTCCTGCGGCCCGCGCCGTCCTCGGCGGCACCGTCCACTCCGGCCGCCATGCCGCCGTCGCCGTCCGGCCCGGCCCACGAGCCGGTCGAGTCGCCGCGCGCCACGACACCCGCCCCGCCTCGCACCCCGGCGCCGCCGGCCGACCCCGACGTGGTCGGCCGCTACCGCGTGCTCCAGCAGTTCGGCGACGGGTTCATCGCCGAGGTGCTGGTGGTGAACACTTCGCGGCGCGATCGTGACTGGACCGTCACCGTCCGGTTCCCGGACAACGTCGGTCGGCTGTACGCGGCCTGGGTCGAAGGCGCGCCGCAGGCGACCATGCGTCGGTCCGGCCGCGAGTACGTCTTCACTGGTTCGGTGCCGGTCGGGGCCCGTTCGTCCGTGCCGTTGCGGTTCCACTTCGAACGCCACGGTCGCGGTGCCACCCCGCAGCGGTGCCTGGCCAACGGCGCGCCCTGCGACCTGGACTGACCACGTCTGCAAGATATTGCAGAATCTTGCAGCAAAGGTTAGCGTGCGCTCATCGTCAACAGAAGGCTGTCGATGGAAGCCGCACCCGTCCGCACCCGTCCGCACCCGTACGTCCCGCCTGGCGCCGTACGCTCTCGCTGCTGTCCTCGTCGCCACCCTGGCCGGCGTCCCGGCACCGGCGGCCGGCACCGCACCCACCGGCACCGCACCCGCCGGGACCGCCAGCCGCGCTGAACAGTTCTACTTCCTGTTGCCGGACCGGTTCGCCAACGGCGACCCGGGCAACGACCGGGGCGGGCTGACCGGTGACCGGCTGACCACCGGTCACGACCCCACCGACAAGGGCTTCTACCAGGGCGGCGACCTGCAGGGTGTGATCGACAACCTGGACTACATCCAGGGCCTGGGCACCACCGCCATCTGGCTTGCCCCGGTCTTCGTCAACCGGCCGGTGCAGGGCAGCGGCGACGACGTCTCGGCCGGCTACCACGGGTACTGGATCACCGACTTCACCCAGGTCGATCCGCACTTCGGCAGCAAGGCCGACCTGAAACGGCTCGTCGAGCTCGCCCACCGGCGCGGCATCAAGATCTACCTCGACGTCATCGTCAACCACACCGCCGACGTCATCTCCTACGCCGAGGACAGCTACACCTACGTCGACAAGGCCACGGCCCCGTACCGCGACGTCGCCGGCCGCCCGTTCGACGACCGCAACCACGCCGACGGCAGCCGCGCCTTTCCGGACGTCGACACCGACGCGTTCCCGTACACACCGGTCGTCGACCCCGCCGACGCGCGAGTCAAGGTCCCGGCCTGGCTGAACCCGACCATGTACCACAACCGGGGCGACAGCACCTTCGTCGGCGAGAACAGCGAGTACGGTGACTTCTTCGGCCTCGACGACCTGTGGACCGAACGGCCGGAGGTGGTCCGCGGCATGACGAGGATCTTCGCCGACTGGATCCGTGACACCGGGGTGGACGGCTACCGGCTGGACACCGTCAAACACGTCAACCTCGACTTCTGGCCGCAGTTCAGCCGGGGCATCGACGACGCGGCCCGGCGCGCCGGGCGCCCCGACTTCTTCATGTTCGGCGAGGTCTACTCCGCCGACCCCGAGGTCACCTCGACCTATGTCCGCCGGGGCGGGCTACCGGCCACCCTGGACTTCGGCTTTCAGGAGGCCGCCCGGTCGTACGTCGCCGGCGGCGGCTCGGCGACCGCACTGGCCGAGCTGTACGCCGCCGATCCGCTGTACACCGCCCGGGACACCGACGCCGGCCGGCTGCCGACCTTCCTCGGCAACCACGACATGGGCCGGATCGGCACGTTCGTCGTCGACGGCGGCACCGACCCGGCCAGCCACCTGCGCCGCGACCTGCTCGCCCACGAACTGTTGTTCCTCACCCGGGGCCAGCCGGTGATCTACTCCGGCGACGAGCAGGGCTTCACCGGTGCCGGCGGAGACTCCGACGCCCGGCAGACGATGTTCGGCTCCCGGGTCGCCGACTACCTCGACGACGACCTGCTCGGCACCGACCGCACCCACGCCGACGACCAGTTCGACCGCGACCACCCGCTCTACCGGGGCATCGCCGCGCTCGGCGCACTGCGCGCCGCCCACCCGGCGTTGCGCGACGGCATCCAGGTCACCCGGTACGCTGCCGACGGCCCCGGCGTGTTCGCCTTCTCCCGCGTCGACCCGGCCGAGCGCGTGGAGTACGTCGTCGCCGTCAACAACGCCACCACCGCCCAGCAGGTCACCGTCGACACCTGGTCACCCGGTGCCACCTTCACCGGCGTGCACGGCGGGCACCGGCCGGTCCAGGCCGACGCCGCCGGGCGGATCACAGTCACCGTGCCGGCACTGTCCTCGCTGGTGCACCGGGCCGGCACCCCGGTCTCGACGCCGGCCGGCGGCCCGTCGATCTCGATCACCGGCCCGGCCGACGGTGCCGCCGTCGCCACCCGGGCCGCCGTCACCGCCGAGGTGACCGGAGACCCGCTGGCCGAGGTCACCGTCGCAGCCCGGGTCGCCGGCGGCAAGTGGACCGTGCTCGGCCGGGCCCGGCACGCCCCGTACCAGGTGCACCACGACCTCACCGGGTTGGCCGCCGGCACCCGGATCGAGTACAAGGCGGTGGTGCGCGACAGCAGACACCGGACCGCCACCGCGAGGACCGCCTCCGTGGTCGGCACCCCGCCGTCCGGTGACGACCGCGACTGGCTGGTCGTGCACTACCAGCGACCCGACGGCGACTACGCCGACTGGGGCCTGTACACCTGGGGCGACATCGACCCCGACTGGCAGACCACCTGGCCGACCGGCCAGCCGTTCGCCGGTGAGGACAGCTACGGCCGGTTCGCCTGGGTGAGACTCGCCCCCGGTGCGAAATCGGTCGGCTTCCTCGTCGTCGACGCCGACGGCACAAAGGACGTCGACGTCGACCGGACCGTGGACGTGAGCGCCACCGGCGAGGTGTGGGTCAAGCAGGGCGACCCGGCGCTCTACCCGACCCGCCGCGACGCCACCGGCGAGGACGATCCACCGGTCGACGACGGCGTGGCGGTGCTGCACTACCGCCGCGCCGACGGCGACTACACCGGCTGGGGGCTGCACGTCTGGGACGGCGCCGCCGCCCCCACCGACTGGGCCGACCCGCTGCCGCCGGCAGACCGGGACGACTACGGCGTCACCTTCCGGGTGCCGCTGGCCGACGGCGCGACCGGGCTGAGCTACATCGTCCACCGAGGCGACGACAAGGACCTGCCGACCGACCAGCGGCTCGACTTCGCCACCGCCGGCCGCGAGGTGTGGCTGCTCGCCGGTGATCCGCAGCGGCTGCTGCCGGCGGCGCCCGGCGGCGCCCGCCGCGACCTCGACCTGACCGCACAGCGGGCTCACTGGATCGACCGGTCCACTGTGGCCTGGGTCACCGGCCCGACCGACGGCAGGCGCTACGAACTGGTCTGGGCACCCGAGGGCGGGCTGCGGGTCGACGGCGACGATCTCGTCGGCGACTACCGGTCGATCCCGTTGACCGCGCGGCGCAACGGGCTCACCGAAGCCCAGCGGGCGGCGATGCCGCACCTGTGGGCGCACCACGCCTTCACCGTCGACGCCCGGGACTGGGCGACGCTCACCGCCGCGCTGCGCGGCCAGCTCGCGGTCACCGAACGCGACCACGAGGGCAACCTGCTGGCGGTCACCGGCGTGCAGTCGCCCGGCGTGCTCGACGACCTGTACGCCGCCGCGACGAAAGCTCCGCTCGGGGTCACCTTCGCCGGCCGGCGACCGACCCTGTCGGTCTGGGCACCGACCGCCCGTACCGTCGCACTGGAGTTGTTCGACACGCCGACCGCCGAGCCGCAGACCGTGGCGATGCGCCGCGACGACCGCACCGGCGTCTGGTCGGCACGCGGTGAACCGTCCTGGACCGGCCGCTACTACCGCTTCCGGGTCGACGCCTGGCAGCCGGCCGCCGGGCGGATGGTGACCGCCTCGGTCACCGACCCGTACGCGGTGGCCCTGGCCGCCGACTCCACGCACAGCCAGATCGTCGACCTCGACGGCCCGGCCCTCGCACCGGATGGCTGGACGCGGCTGCGCAAACCGGCGGCGGTGCCGGCCGGCCGGACCCAGATCCAGGAGGTGTCGGTCCGCGACTTCTCCATCGCCGACGACAGTGTTCCCGCCGACCGGCGCGGCACCTACCTGGCGTTCACCGACCCGGAAACGACCGGGATGCGGCACCTGCGGTCGCTGGCCGACGCCGGCGTCACCCACCTGCACCTGTTGCCGACCTTCGACTTCGCCACCATTCCCGAGCGTCGGGTCGCGCAGGCCGAGCCGGACTGTGACCTGGCCGCGCTGCCGCCCGACTCACCCCGTCAGCAGGAGTGCGTCGCCGCCGTGGCCGACCGCGACGGCTACAACTGGGGCTACGACCCGCTGCACTACACGGTCCCGGAAGGCGGCTACGCCACCGACCCGGACGGTGCCGTCCGCACCGGCGAGTTCCGCGAGATGGTCGCCGGGCTCAACGCCGCCGGGCTGCGGGTGGTGCTCGACGTGGTCTACAACCACACGTCAGCGGCTGGCGTGGACCGGCACTCGGTGCTCGACCAGATCGTGCCCGGGTACTACCACCGGCTGCTCGACGACGGCACCGTCGCCACCTCCACCTGCTGCGCCAACACCGCACCGGAACACGCCATGATGGGCCGGCTGGTCGTCGACTCGGTGGTCACCTGGGCCAGGGCGTACAAGGTGGATGGTTTCCGGTTCGACCTGATGGGCCACCACCCGAAGGCCAACATCCTGGCGGTACGCCAGGCACTGGACCGGCTGACCGTGGCCCGGGACGGGGTGGACGGCCGGTCGATCCTGCTCTACGGCGAGGGCTGGGACTTCGGCGAGGTCGCCGGCGACGCCCGGTTCGTCCAGGCCACCCAGGCCAACATGGCCGGCACCGGGGTCGGCACCTTCACCGACCGACTGCGCGACGCGGTGCGCGGCGGTGGCCCGTTCGACGCCAACCCCCGGGTGCAGGGCTTCGCCACCGGCCTGTTCACCGACCCCAACGGTGACCCGGTCAACGGCAGCCCCGCCGAGCAGCAGGCCCGGCTGCGCCACCAGCAGGACCTGATCAAGGTCGGACTGGCCGGGAACCTTGCCGGATACTCGTTCACCGCCGCCAGCGGGGACCGGGTGACCGGCGCCGACATCGACTACAACGGCTCACCGGCCGGCTACACGGCGGCACCGGGGGAGGCGGTGACCTACGTCGACGCGCACGACAACGAGATTCTCTACGACGCGCTGGCGTACAAGCTGCCGGCCGGTACGTCGACCGCCGACCGGTCGCGGGCGCAGGTGCTCGCTCTGTCGACGGTGATCTTCGCTCAGGGCACCGGGTTCGTCACCGCCGGCAGTGAACGGCTGCGGTCCAAGTCGTTGGACCGCAACTCGTACAACTCGGGGGACTGGTTCAACCAGATCCGCTGGGACTGCACCGCCGGCAACGGCTTCGGCGCCGGGTTGCCGCCGGCCGCCGACAACGCCGACAAATGGCCGTACGCCGGCCCACTGCTCGCCGATCCGGCGCTGGTCCCGGACTGCGCCACGATCGAGGCGACCGCCGCCCGGTACGCCGAACTGCTGCGGATCCGTGCCTCGTCACCGGTGTTCGCCCTGTCCACCGCGCGCGAGGTGCAGCAGCGGGTCAGCTTCCCGCTGGCCGGGCCGGCCGAGACCCCCGGCGTGATCACCATGCGGCTGCGCTCCGCCGGCCTCGACCGGCGGTGGCGGTCGGTGACGGTGATCTTCAACGCGACTCCGCGGACCGCCCGGCAGCGGCTGCCCGAGCTACGCCGGGCCACCGTCGAGCTGCACCCGGTGCTGCGCGACTCGGCCGACCCGGTGAGCCGGCAGGCCAGCTTCGACACCGCCACCGGCACGTTCACCGTGCCGCCGCGTACCGTGGCGGTCTTCGTCCAGCCGACCTGACGGCCCACCGGATCGGCACCGGGTCAGGTGAACCAGCGTCGGGCCGTCGGGGTCAGGGCAGCCGGGGGCCGGCCTCGCGCTGCGCCGCCAGCCAGGCCTCGACCTCGTCGGCCTGCCGGGGCAGCCCGGCCGACAGGTTCACCGCGCCGGCGGCGGTGACCAGCACGTCGTCCTCGATCCGGATGCCGACGCCGCGCAGCTCCTCGGGCACCAGCTCGTCCTCCGGCTGGAAGTACAGGCCGGGCTCGACGGTCAGCACGTACCCCTCGCCGAGCTCGCCGTCGCGGTAGCGTTCCTTGCGGGCGTACGAGCAGTCGTGCACGTCGATGCCGAGCATGTGGCCGAAGCCGTGCAGCGTCCACCGGCGGTAGACGGTCGACTCGGATTCCATCGCCTCGTCCACGCTGACCGGCAGCACCCCCAGCTCGGCCAGGCCTTCGGCGAGTACCCGCATGCAGGTCTGGTGCACGTCGCTGAACTTCACCCCCGGCTTGATGTAGTCCATGCCGGCCTGCTGCGCGGCGTACACGATGTCGTAGACCTGCCGCTGCAGGGCGGTGAACCGGCCGGACACCGGCAGGGTCCGGGTCACGTCGGCGGTGTAGAGGTGGTGCCCCTCCACACCCATGTCCATCAGCAGCAGTTCACCCGGACGGGTGACGCCGTCGTTGCGTACCCAGTGCAGGATCGTCGCGTGCGCGCCCGCACCGACGATCGAACCGTAACCGACGTCGTTGCCGTCGTGTCGGGCCCGCAGCGCGAAGATCCCCTCCAGCAGCCGTTCGGCGACCGGTCGGTCGGCCGGCAGCACCCGGGCCACGTCCTCGAAGCCGCGGACCGTCGCGTCGATCGCCGCCTGGAGTTGGGCGACCTCCCATTCGTCCTTGACCAGCTTCGCCTCGGCGATCGCCGTGGCCAGCTCACGGTCGCGGGCCCCGGCGTCGTCGCCGCTGTCGTACGGCAGCACCGCCGCGTCCACCCGCGGGTCGAAGCCGCGCAGCACCCGGGTCCGGGCCGGCGCGCACCCGGCCAACGCCTGCGGCAGCTCACTCAGCGGCGCCGTGCGCAGCCCCAGCTCGGCGGACTTCTCCGCCAGGGTGCGCCGTCGGCCCACCCACAGCTCACCGTCGCGGCTGCGGAAGAACTCGTCGTTGTCCCGCGACGACCGCTGCCGGGTGTAGAGCACCGCGTCGTGTCCGTCCCCGGTCGGGTGCAGCACCAGCACGCCGTCCGGATCATGGTCCCCGGTCAGGTAGACGAAGTCGCTGCCCGGCCGGAACGGGTAGTCGGTGTCGTTGGCCCGGGTCTTCTCGGTGCCGGTGGGCACCACCAGGGTCTCGCCGGGGAAGGCGTCGGCGAGGGCGGCGCGGCGGCGGGCGTGGTTCGGCGCCTCGGTACGCGGGGCGAGCGGCAGCGTGTCGTCGCGCCAGCCGGTGCGCATGAACTCCAGGAGCTTCTCCGGGAAGTCCGGGTCGTGCGACTCGGTGCGCGGCTGCTCGGCGACGACCTCGGCGGTCGTCTCGGTGCCCTCGGCGGTCATCCCGGTGCCGGTGGCTCCGGACCGGTCCGGAGCCGTGCCCTCGGTCTGATCGTGTGTCATTTGCGTCCTCCCCACGGTTGGGCGTACTCGACGGTACCGCGTGACCGGCACGTGAAAAGATGTCTGCCATGTGCGGACTCCTGGCCTTTTTCAGCGCCCGCGGCGACGCCGGCGCACACCGCGACGCGATCGCCCACGCGTTGGAATGCCTGCACCACCGTGGCCCGGACGAGACCGGCGTGGAGGTGATCGGCGACCCGACCGGCCGGTGGGCTGACGCGGTGTTCGCGCACAAGCGGCTGGCCATCATCGACGTGGCGTCCAGCCAGGAGCCGCTCGCCTACGCCGACGGCCGCTACCTGCTCACCTTCAACGGCGAGATCTACAACTACATCGAGCTGCGGGACCAGCTGGTCCGGGAGTTCGGCGCGCAGTTCGCCACCGCCGGTGACGGTGAGGTGATCGTCGCCGGGTACCACTACTGGGGCGAGAAGGTGCTGCACAAGCTGCGCGGCATGTTCGCCTTCGTGATCTGGGACCGGCAGCGGCGTCGCGCGTTCGGCGCCCGGGACTACTTCGGCATCAAGCCGCTGCACTACCTGCAGACCCCGGACGGCATCTACCTGGCCTCGGAGAAGAAGGCGCTGCTGCCGTTCTCCGCCGCCGCGGGTGCCGGCGACGCCGGGGTGGACACCGCGAACCTGTCGCACTACCTGACCCTGCAGTACGTGCCGGAGCCGCGCACCCTGCACTCCGGGATCAGCCGGATCGGCTCCGGGGAGTGCCTGACCTGGTCGCCGCCGGCGCTGGACCCGACGACCGGTGGGCCGGCGCCGGATCCGGCCGGCGGGGTGCAGGTCCGCCGCTGGTACCAGCCGATCTTCCGGCCGACACCGACGCCCGACCCGCAGCGGCTGTACGACGAGATCCGCGAGACGCTGCGGGAGAGCGTACGCATGCACATGCGGGCCGACGTGCCGGTCGGAGCGTTCCTGTCCAGCGGCATCGACTCGACCGCGGTGGTGGCGCTGGCCCGCGAGTTCAACCCGAACATCCTGACCTTCACCGTCGGGTACGACGTGTCGGGCTACTCGGAGATCGAGGTCGCCCAGGACTCGGCCCGGCACCTGAACGTGACCACCATCCCGACGAAGATCGGGCCGCAGGACATGATGGAGGCGCTGCCGCGCATCGTCTGGCACCTGGACGACCCGGTGGCCGACCCGGCGCTGGTGCCGCTGTACTTCGTGGCGCAGAAGGCCGCCGAACACGTGACGGTGGTGCTCTCCGGCGAAGGCGCGGACGAGTTCTTCGGCGGCTACACCATCTACCGCGAGCCGTTGTCGCTGGGCGCGGTGCACGGACTGCCGGACCCGATGCAGAAAGGGTTGCGCGCCGTCTCCAAGGTGATCCCGCAGGGGGTGAAGGGCAAAAGCTTCCTGGAGCGGGGCACCACCCCGATCGAGGAGCGCTACTACGGCAACGCGCGGATGTTCACCGAGGAGGAGAAGCGGCACCTGCTGCGCCGCTACGACCCGTCGGTGCGCTACACCGACGTGACCGCGCCGATCTACGCCGAGTGCGCCGACTGCGACGACGTCACCAAGATGCAGTACGTCGACCTGTACACCTGGCTGCGCGGCGACATCCTGGTCAAGGCGGACCGGATCTCGATGGCGCATTCGCTGGAGGTACGGGTGCCGTTCCTCGACAAGGAGGTCTTCGACGTCGCCGCGAAGATCCCGGTGGAGCTGCGGCTGCCGCCCCGCTCCGACGCCACCAAGTACGCGATGCGCCAGGCCCTGCAGACCGTGGTGCCGCCGGCCATCGTGAACCGCCGCAAACTCGGCTTCCCGACCCCGACCCGGGTGTGGCTGCGCGGCGAGATGTACGAGTGGGCCCGGCACATCTTCGCCACCTCGGGCGCCGGTGACCTGCTCGACCTGTCGTACGCGATGCGGCTGCTGGACGAGCACAAGCGCGAGGAGGCCGACCACTCCCGCAAGGTGTGGACGGTGCTGGTGTTCTGCATCTGGCACGCGATCTTCGTGGAGCGCTCGCTCGACCCCGGCATCCGGCGCAACCAGTCGGCGCTGATCACCAAGCCGGTGGTCGGGTCGATGGTCGCCTGACCGACCGCGGTCACGCGTCGCCGGGACTACCGAGCCACGCACCGAACGGGCCCGGCAGCGTTTCGCGCTGCCGGGCCCGGTCAGGTGGGAATTTGCCGTGTGTGGCGGTGGATCAGCTCGCCGAGCAGGCCGTCGACGGTGTGCCGGGGCTGCCGTTGGCGACGAAGCCGAACGTGGTCGATCCGCTCGGCGACAGCGACCCGTTCCAGGCCGCGTTGCGGACGGTGACGCTCGATCCGCTCACCGTGTGGGTGCCGCTCCACAGGCTGTTGATGGTGACCCCGCTGCCGAAGTTCAGAGTCGTGGTCCATCCGCCGATGCTCGCGGAACTGTTGTTGGTGACCGTCACCTCACCCTGGAATCCACCGGACCAGGAGCTGGTGGTCCGGTAGGTGGCCGAGCAGCCGCCGGTCGGCGGGTTGCTGGTCGGCGGCGCGGTGGTCGGCGGGGCCGTGGTGGGCGGGGGAGCAGTGGTGGGCGGCGGCGGAGCGGTGGTGGGCGGCGGGGGCGGGTTGTCTCCGCCGATCCCGGTGACCTCACCGTTGCCACCGTCGAACGTCACGTCCGAGCAGCCGAAGAAGTTCTCCTGGCTGTCCGAGCGCACCCAGCGCGAGTAGATGATGTGCCGCCCGCTCTTGTTGCTGGGCAGGTTGCCGCTGAAGTAGTAGTGGCCGTCGTTGGTGCCGACCGCGCCGCGCTGCGGCGGGTTGGTCACCGTCAGGAACGGCGTCGCCTCCAGATCGCTCCAGGCCAGCGCGCGGTTCGGGCTCCAGCTGTCCTTGGTCACGTAGAAGTAGAACGTGCCAGGGTGGTGGGCCCAGTTGCTGTACTTGAACTCCATCCGGGCACCGGCGGTCAGGTGGGTCAGCGGCCAGTCGTTGCGGGCCAGGTTGTAGCCGGAGAAGCCGGAGTTGCCACCGCTGCACAGCTGTCCGTCGGGGATGAAGCCGGTGGTACGGCCGCCCGCGTCGGAGCGCAGCACGCTGAACCAGTTGTACAGCGAGTTGGCCCCGCTCTGGGCGACGGCGGCCGAGCAGGCCGGGTTCTGCGGGATGATCTGGCCGGTCTGCGTCAGACCGTCGACCCAGCAGAGGTAGGTGCGGCTGCCCGGCATCATGGCGGCACCGTGCGCGGAAGCCGCGTTGGGGGTCACCACCGTGAGCAGGCCGGCGGTGAGCGCGGAAGCGGCGGCGACTACCGCCACTCTGCGTAGAGCTTTCACCGAGACTCCTTCGTGAACCGGTCCACGGCGCGGGACAGACCCGGGCCGGCGGACAGGGCGATGGGTTCCGACATGGCGGAACGTCAGGAAACATGAGGAGGAACGGCGACTGGCCGGCCGTGCCGCAGACGCGGTTGACCGACGTGCCGTCCGATGGACGTCTAGCGCGCTCGCGCAGCTCCCGGCGAGTCCGAAAGACAGCGAGTTGCCCCCACGCTGTCCAGGTAATCGATATCCCACCATACATCGATCAGAAGTGCAATAGTCGCTGCTCGATGGGCGGTGCGAGGTACGGGGTGCCGACCCGTGCCGAGCCGCCGACCTGGCAGACTTCGGAGCGGCAAAACTGCAGGTGGGAGGAGATCCATGCGGTACGCGGTGGTGCTCGGCGAGGCACTGATCGACCTGCTCGACGGCGAATGCGCCGGCCAACCGGTCTACCGACAGGTGATCGGCGGGGCACCGCTGAACGTCGCGGTCGGCGTCGCCCGGCTCGGCGGCGCGGTCGAGTTCGCCGGGACCCTCGGCGACGATCCGCTCGCCGAACGGATCCGCGACTTCCTGCGTACCGCCGGGGTCGGCGACCGGGCCCTGGTCACGGTTCCCGCGCCCACCACCCTGGCGGTGGCCACCTTCACCGGCGCCGAGCCGGACTTCCGCTTCTACGGCGACCCGCCCTCGTACGGGCTGCTCGAACCGGCCAGCCTCGACGGGAAACTGGTCGGCGACGCCGCCGTGCTCTACTGCGGCTCCATCGCGCTGCTGTGCGAGCCGACCCTGGCAGCCGCCCGGCAGGCCTGGGCGGGCACCGGCGGGCTGCGGGTCTTCGACCCCAACGTCCGGCCCCGGCTGCTGCCCGACGCCGCGTCGCTGGCCGCGTACCGGCAGGTCGTCGCCGGCTTCGCGGCAACCGCCGACCTGGTCAAGCTCAGCGCCGCCGACGCCGAGGCGCTCTACGACGGCGCCGACCCGGTGACCGCCGCCGCACTGCTGCACGATCTCGGCGCCGGTGCGGTGGTGGTCACCCGGGGTGCGGACGGCGCCCTGGTCAGCGCCGGCCGCGAGGTGCTGACCGTGGCCGCCCCGACGGTGGCTGCGGTGGACGCCACCGGCGCCGGTGACTCGGTGATGGCCGCCCTGATCGCCGAACTGCTCGACACCGGGTTGCCGGCCGACGCGGCCGGCTGGGCGGCCCGGGTCGGGTTCGCCCTGCAGGTGGCGGGGTTGGTGTGCGAGTCACCGGGCGGCGCGGTGTCGATGCCGACCCGGTCAGCCGTCGCCGAACGCTTCGGCTGATCGCCGGCGTCACGGCCCGACCACCGGTGTCATGGCCCGAACCGCCGGTGCTCAGCCGATCAGCCGCTGAGCATGCCCGGACCGAACACCTCGTACGCGATCCGGTCCACCGGCAGGCCCCGGTGGCGCAGCCCGCTGCGGACCTGCGCCATGAACGGCACCGGCCCGCACAGGTGCGCCCAGGTTCCCGGCTTGAGCGGGATCAGCGCCGGATCCACCCGCCCGGAGTGGATCGTCGCCTTCAACCCGGCGCTCTCGCCGTCGGTGGCGTCCTCGTACCACAGGTGCACCGACAGGTTGGGCAGCCGCTGTTGGAGGTCCGGCAACTCGTGGCGCAACGGGTGCGCGGCCGCGGACCGGTCGGCGTGCACCAGCACCACCTCGCGGGCCGGCGCGACCATGGCCAGCTGGGCGAGGGCGGCCATCGCCGGGGTGACGCCGATCCCGGCACTGACCAGCAGCAGCGGCACGCCGGTGGAGCCGGCCCCACCGGTGTCGCCGACCGAGCTGACCTCGCCGAACGCCGGGCTCAGGCGCAGGACGTCGTTGACGGCGGTCCGGTCGTGCAGTTGGCCGGAGACCGCCCCGTCCGGCACCGGCGACTCAGCCGCCGGGCCAGCGACTGACCCGCCCGCCAAGCCGGGTCCGCCCCGGAGCCGTTTGACGGTGATCCGCCAGGTGGCGGCACCGGGCCGACCGGACAGACTGTACTGGCGGAGCTGCCGGCCCTGGCCGCCGGCCAGATCGACGGCGACCGAGACGTACTGGCCGGGGGTGAAGGAGGGTGCCGGGTCGCCGTCGGCCGGGGCCAGGATCAGCGACACGACGTCGGCGGTCTCCGGGATCTTCTCGACGACCCGCCAGGGCCGCCAGCCGGCGTCGGCCTGCAGGGGGAGTCCGGCGACGGTGTACAGCCGGGCCTCCCGGGCGATCAACTCGCAGGCCAGCAGCCAGTAGACCTCGTCCCACGCCGCCGCCACCTCGGACGTCACGGCGTCGCCGAGCACCTCACCGACGGCGGCGAGCAAATGCCGTTTGACGATCGGATACTGGGTGGCGGTGATGCCGAGCGAGGCGTGCTTGTGCGCGATCCGGTCCAGGATCGGCGCCCAGGGCAGCGTGCTGCGCCCGGTCAGGTGCTCGGCGTAGGCGACCACCGCGGCGGCCAGCGCCGCCTGCTGGCGGCCGGTCGCCTGGTTGCCCCGGTTGAACAGGTCCAGCAGCTCCGGATGGGCGGCGAACATCCGCTGGTAGAACCGGCTGGTGATGGCCTCGCCGTGTGCCTGTACGGCGGGCAGGGTCGCGGTCACCACCGCCGCTGAGGACTTCGAGAGCACGGTCACTCCTTTGGGGATCGGGACGGTACGACGCCACTAAACAGGAATCTGTGACTCCTCTTTTAGGGCCATTGGTCCCGAGCCCGCTCGCGTCGGGCCGTGACGAGCCGGTGCCGGCCTGCCGTGGCTGACTAAGGTCGGGACGTGAAGCTCAACCGGTCGACGGACATGGCGTTACGGATCGCCATGCTCACCGCCGCGTCTCGCACCCGTACCACGGTGGACGACCTGGCCGACCGGCTCGCCCTGCCGCGCAGCCACGTCGCCAAGGTCGTGCAACGGTTGCAGCGGCTCGGCGTCCTGGTCACGGTCCGGGGTCGGGCAGGCGGTACCGCGTTCGCCCCGGACGCCGCCGAGCTGACCGTGGCCCAGGTGGTACGGGCCTTCGAAGGCGACGGTGAGGTGGTCTCCTGCGAACAGCCGGCCTGCCCGCTGCGCGCCGGCTGCCGGCTGCGAGTCGAGCTGCGCCGGGCCCGGGCGGCCTTCCTCGCCGCGCTCGACGAGGTCCGCCTCGGTGACCTCGTCGACGCCGACACCGGTCCGCTGCCCGCACTGCTCACCATCGACCCTGGAGAACCGTCGCCGGCCCTCGACAGGCGCGCCGAGGTCAGTCAGGCCCGATTCGACAGTTCCGCGTAGCCGCGGACAATCGCGGTGCCCGCCGCCTGCGGCCCGAACGGCGCCCGTGCGGCCACCCGTTCCGGCGGCGCGCCGTCGGCGTGCCCGTCACGGATCAGCCACTCCAACGCCACCAGGTCGGCGTGCTGGGCCCGGACGAAGTCGACACCGACGCAGGCGCCGTGGCCGGGCACCACGACACTGGCCGGCCCGAGCCGCCGCAGCACCGCCGCGAGGGTGTCCGGCCACTCCAACGGGTAGGCGTCGTCGAACGACGGTGGGGCGCCCTGCTCGACCAGGTCACCGGCGACCAGCAGGTCCGCGTCCGGAACGTGCACCACCAGGTCGCCGATGGTGTGCCCACGCCCGGGATGCCACAGCTCGACCGCCCGGCCGCCCAGGTCGAGCGTCGCGGCGCGGGTCACCGTACGGTCCGGCGGGTGGACCACCGCGTGGCTGAGCTGCTCGGCCAGCTGCGGGTCGTGGCCGATCATCTCGCGGTACGCCTCGTCGCGGACCACCTCGACCGGGCGGGCCAGCAGCCGGGCCGCCTCCTGGTGGGCCCACACCGGCGCGGGCGGGTCCCCGGCGGCCACCTGGTTGCCGAAGCAGTGGTCGAAGTGGTGATGGGTGTTGACCACCGACCATGGCAGGTGGGTGATCCGCCGGGCTGCCTCGACCAGCTCGGCGGCCTCGGCCGGCGTAGCGCCGGTGTCGACGAGCACGGCGGCGGCCCCGCCGACGACCAGCGTCGAGTTGACGTCGAGCCGGGGCCGGCGCAGCACGTACACCCGGTCGCCGACCTCGACGAACCGGGCGCTCATCCGGAGACTGCCCGCTCACCGGTGGGATCGTCGCCGGCTCGCGGCGCCGGCGTGCGGTCGAAGGCCCGCTCGACGAACCGGTGCCGGTCGACCAGGGCCCGCTCGATACGGCCCTGCGCGATGGTCGTGCCCGCCTCGAACACCACCACCTCGAAGACCAACCGCCGCCCGTCGACCTCGCTCAGCCGGGCCATCGCGGCCACCGTGCGGCCGACCGGGGTCGCCGCCCGGTGGTCCAGCTCGACCCGGGTGCCGACGGTGGTCATGCCGGGCGGTAGCCCGGTGGCGGTGGCGGCGACCGTCGCCGCCTCGGCCAGCGCGAGCAGCCGCGGGGTACCGAGGACCGGTACGTCGCCCGAGCCGACCGCCTGGGCGGTGTCGGAATCGGTCACGGTCAGCTCGACCCGGGCGGTGGCACCCGGGCGGAAGCTGTTCTCCGGCGTCTGTCCCATGACCATTCAGCCTAGGTGCTCGACCTGCGTCGGACCACGAAAGCCGGACCGCGCGCCGACGGTGCTCTGCCGGACCGCCATGGTGAACGGGGTCTGCACGTCGTACGGCGGCCGGGGCGGGCGTCCTTCGATCCGGTCGACCAGCCGTCGCACCGCCAGCCGGGCGATCGCCGCCTTGTCCGGGGAGATGCTGGTCAGGCTCGGGTTGGCGTACCGTCCCTCCTCGATGTCGTCGATCCCGACGACCGCGACGTCCTGCGGGATCCGCCGGCCGGCGTCGGCGGCGGCGCGCATCGCGCCGAGCGCGATCAGGTCGTTGTAGGCGAAGACCGCGTCCGGTGGCTCGGTGAGGGTGAGCAGCCGTCGCATCGCGGCCGAGCCGTCGGCCCGGCCGAACCGGTCGGTGACCACGGTCAGTTCCGGTCGGTCGGGCAGCCCGGCGGCGGCGAGGCCGGCCCGGAAACCGCGCAGCCGCAGCTGCGCCGACTGTCGGTCGTCGTGGCCCCGGGACCCGATGAAGGCGATCCGGCGGCGGCCGAGCGCGACCAGGTGCGCGACCGCCGCGTGGCTGGCCGCGACGTTGTCGATGGCGATGTGGTCATGCGGCACGTCGGAGACGCCCTCGCCGATGAGGACCAGCGGTAGCGCGTCGCGGCGGGCGAGCACCTCGGCGCGGCCGATCCGCACCGGGCTGAGGATCAGTCCGTCGACCACGTGCCGGCGGGAGCCGCCGAGCAGCGCCAGCTCCGTGTCGGGGTCGGCGTCGGTGCTCTCCATCACCAGGGTGTAGCCGAGGGCCGCGGCCTCCCGGATCGCCGTCTCGGCCAGCTCGGCGAAGTACGGGTTGGTCAGCTCGGGGATGGCCAGCGCGATCAGCCCGGTCCGGCCGCGCCGCAGGTGCCGGGCGCTGAGGTTCGGGGTGTAGCCGAGTTCGTCGATGGCCTGCTGCACCCGGCGTCGGGTGGGTTCGGCGACCGGCCGGTAGCCGTTGACCACGTTGGAGACCGTGGCCAGCGAGACGCCCGCACGCTCGGCGATGCTCCGCAGACTGACACCCATCCGTCGATCCTGGCATACATCGACAGTTGGAGATTGACGACGGTCGACCAGGGGTCTATAACGTTATAGATAACCTCGACGCACCTCGATGCATTTTCTGATCCGATCCCGTCCCCGGCCCGTCCACCGATGGAGACGACATGAGATCGCCCCATACCCGTTGGACCGCTGTTGCGGCAGCGACCGTGACCGCGGCCGCCGGCCTGCTCGTCGCACCCCCGGCCGCCGTCGCGGTGCCCGCCCGCCCCGCGCCACTGACCACCCCGTGGACCGCCCAGGCACTGGTCGGCACCCCGCTGCCCGAATACCCCAGACCGCAGATGACCCGCCCCGACTGGCGCAACCTCAACGGCGAATGGCAACTGCGGCAGTCCACCACCGACGACCCTCCACAGTTCGGCGTCGACCTGCCCGAACGGGTCAACGTGCCGTTCCCGGTCGAGTCGGCGCTGTCCGGCATCGGCCGGGCCGCCGACGACGACCGGCACTACCTGACCTACCGGCGCACCTTCACCGTCCCGGCACACTGGACCGGCCGGCGGGTGCAGCTGCACTTCGGAGCCGTCGACTGGCAGTCCACTGTCTGGGTCAACGGCAGGCGGGTCGGCGGGCACACCGGCGGCTACGACGCCTTCAGCTTCGACATCACTCGTGCGCTGCGCGGCGGCCCGAACGAGCTGATCGTCAAGGTCTGGGATCCGACCGACAGCCGCCAGCACGGCAGCCTGCCCCCGATCGGCAAACAGACCCGCACCCCCGGTGGCATCTTCTACACCCCGGCGTCGGGCATCTGGCAGACCGTATGGCTGGAACCCACCCCGGCCACCTCGATCAGCGGCGTCGACCTGCGCCCCGACCTGGCCAGCGACACCATCCGGATCCGGGTGGCCACCCGAGGCGACACCACCAGCCACACCGTCCGCGCCGAAGCCCTCGCCGGCGGCACCGTCGTCGGCACCGCCACCGGCGGCTTCACCGAGTTCGCCGTACCGGTGCCGGACGCTCGCCGCTGGTCCCCGGACGACCCGTACCTCTACGACCTGCGGGTCACCCTGCGTGACCGGCACGGCCGGGTCGTCGACCGGACCACCCACTACTTCGGCATGCGGGAGATCGGCGTACGGACCATCGACGGCGTGCCGCGACCGACCCTCAACGGTGAGTTCGTCTTCCAGCTCGGCACCCTCGACCAGGGCTACTGGCCCGACGGCGGCTACACCGCGCCGACCGACGAGGCGCTCGCCTTCGACCTGCGCAAACACAAGGACCTCGGGTTCAACATGGTGCGCAAGCACATCAAGGTCGAACCGCAGCGCTGGTTCTACCACGCCGACCGGCTCGGCCTGCTGGTGTGGCAGGACATCCCGTCGATGACCGCCCAGAACGTCGACCCGAACGACGCGCAGCAGGCCCAGTTCGAGGCCGAGGCGCGCCAGATCGTCGCCGAGCACCGCAATTCACCGTCGGTGGTCGGCTACGTCGTCTACAACGAAGGCTGGGGCGAGCGGGCCCTGGCCGACACGATCCGGGTCGGTCAGGCCGTCAAGGACCTCGACCCGACCCGGCTGGTCAACACCCACAGCGGCTACAACTGCTGCCAGTCGCTGGGCAACCCCGGCAACGGCGACATGGACGACTGGCACGTCTACGTCGGACCCGGCGCGCCGGCGCCGACCGGTGGGCGGATCTCCGTGCTCGGCGAGTTCGGCGGCCCCGGACTGCGGGTGCCGGGCCACGAATACAGCCCCAACGGCAACTTCCAGGCGTACGAGTGGCAGCCAACCCCGACCGCGTTGACCGACCGCTACGTGGGCCTGATCCAGGGCACCACCAACCTGATGATCGGCCGAGGGCTCAGCGCCGCCGTCTACACCGAGATCACCGACGTCGAAGGCGAGCTGAACGGCTTCCTCACGTACGACCGGCAGGTGGTCAAGATGGACGAGGCCCGGGTACGGGCGGCCAATCTGGCGCTGATCGCCACCTCCCGGGCGCTTCCGTCGCGTACACCGGTCGCCCTGCCGTTGGACACCCGCCGGTCGCTGCGGGTCACCACAGCCGGCTTCACCGACCGCTACCTGCGGCACCGCGACAGCCTGGCCTACACCGACGTGGTCACCGCCGACAGCCCGCAACTGCTCAAGGACGACGCGACGTACGTGGTACGGCCCGGTCTGGCCGACCCGGACTGCTACTCCTTCGAGTCGGTGAACTTCCCCGGCCAGTACCTGCGGCACGCCAACTCCCGGGTCCGCAACTCGCCCGACGACGGCACCGCGCTGCTGCGTGCCGACGCCACCTGGTGCGCCCGGCGCGGACTGGCCGGATCTGATGTCTCGCTGGAGTCGTTCAACTATCCGGGCTCGTTCCTGCGCCACTACGCGGCCGAGATCTGGCTCAGCGACGGTGCCGGCGGCCCCAGCTGGAACTCACCGACCAGCTGGGCGGCCGACGCGACCTGGGAGCTCAGCCCCGCCTGGGCTCCGTGACCGCGCCGACGCGGTAACGGTCGGCGACCGCCGCGAAAGCCGCTTTGGGCTCCCACGGAAGGCCGGCGTGGGCACCGCCGCTACGGCCGTCGATGACCTTGACGATCCCGAGGCTGGCGAGATCGAGGTCGTCGCGGGGGTCACCGTCGGGGCGGTGCGGCAGGTTGTCGAGCGCGAAGAGGTGTACGAATGTGCTGTCGACCCCGGCGGAGTGGCCGACGCTGTCACCGACGCTGTCGTCGGGCAGTACGCCGACCCCGACGACCACGCCCAGGGCACCCTGCTGATGATCACGAGCAGCGCCGCGCTACGCGCCTGCTACATCGACGCCGTCACCGCGATCGAAGGCCCGCTCGCCCAGGCCATCACCAGCCGGTGCCCGGACGTCGACGGTCTGACCGGCCAGGTACTGGCCGCAAGCGCCAGCGCAGCAGCCAAGGTCGCGGTTCAGCAGTGGCTGCAGTCCAGCACGGTGCCGCCGTCGACGCCCGGATTCGTGGTGCCGTCCGGGTCGCTGCCGGACCTGGTCCGGGCCGCGTTGACGCCGCTGCGACCGGCCTTCGCCGCTGCCGCAGCTGCAGCGCCGTCGCCGTCGCCGTCGGAATGATCAGGGCTCGAGTCGGGTGGCTTCGGGGTCGGGCCCGTTGACTGCCCGTCCGCCGTCGACGGCGAGGACGACGCCGTTGACGAATCCGGCGGCGGGAGACAACAGGAAGGCGACAGCGTCGGCCACCTCGTCTGCGGTGCCGACCCGACCGAGCGGATGTAGCGCGGCCATCTCGGCGTCCACCTCGGGGTGCCGGGCACGGTACCGCTCGAACCGGCCGGTGGCGATGGAGCCGAGCGCGACAGCATTGGTACGGATGCCGGCCGGTCCGTGATCTACCGCCATTGCCCGGGTCAGACCCTCGACAGCAGCCTTCGCGGTCGCATAGGGCAGCGCTCCACGGACCGGGCGCTGCGCCTGGTGGGACGAGACGTTGACGATGACCCCGCCGCGCCGGTGTGCCAGGAAGTGGTTGACCGCCGCATGGCAGCCGGTGACCGCCAAAGCCAGGTTGGTGGAGATCAGGTCCAGGATCTGAGCCGCAGACACGTCACCCATACCCGCGTCACCGAAGACCGCGGCGTTGTTGACCCAGCCGAGCAGTGGACCGGCGGACTCGGCGGCGGCCGCCGCTCGTCGCCCTGTCTCGGCGTCACGGGCGTCGCCGCTGATCAGCATGACCCGTTCGTGCTGCCAGCCGAGTTGACCGGTGACGTCCACGACGACAACCTGCCCCTCGCGGGCCAGGCGTTCGGCGATCGCGCGACCGATGCCCCGCGCACCTCCAGTGACCACATACGACGGCCGCGTCACCATGCTCGGATGCCTCCTCCGTATCCTCGGTCCTCGTGCGCAGCGAGGAGCGGATTCGATGATGGTCCGACTTGGTCTCCTTCACGAGCCAGATTTCCGGCGGTTCTTCGGCGCGACCGTCGCCGGTCAGCTCGCCGACCGGTTCGTCTACCTCGCGCTGCCGCTGGTGGCGATCCTCTGGCTGGACGCGGACGAGTTTGCGGTCGGCGTGCTGACCGCGATGACCACGGCCGGGTCGCTGCTGATCGGGCTGCCGGCGGGTGCGTGGGTCGACCGGTGGCGCAAACGCCCGGTGCTGGTCAACACCGATCTGCTGCGGGCGGCGCTGCTGATGACGGTACCGCTGGCCTGGTGGGCCGACGTGCTGACGATCTGGCTGCTGTACGCGATCGCCCTCGGCCACGGACTGCTGACCGTGCTCTTCGAGGTCGGTTACACGAGCTACATCCCGGCACTGGTCGGCCGGGACCATCTGGTCGAGGCGAACAGCAGGATCGCTGCGGTGCGTTCCGCCGTCAGCATCAGCGGCCCCGGCCTGGCCGGCCCCCTCGTCGGCTGGCTCGGCGCACCGCTCACGCTGATCGTCAGCGCCGCCGGGATGCTGCTGTCCGCGCTCGGCGTACAGCGGATCCGCGCAGTCGAGGCGGTGCGCCCGGCAGCGAGTCGACGACACCTGACGAGGGAGGTTTCCGAAGGGCTGCGGTTCGTCCTCGGTCACCGGCTGCTGCGGCCGATGCTGATCACCGACGGCGTATTTAGTCTCTCCCTGGTCGTCTATCAGACGATGCTGCTGATCTTCCTGGCCCGGCAGCTGGAGTTGAGTACGTTCGGCATCGGCCTGGTGCTGTCGGTGATGGCCTCCGGCGGGTTCGTCGGCGCGTTGCTGGCCGGCCGGCTGATCGCCAGGATCGGCCCGGGCCCGGCGATCTGGTTGGCACCACTGTGCACCGCACCGGCCGCCGCACTGCTGCCGGCCACCGCAACCGGCGTACCCCGCTGGCTCGCCGTGGCCGGGTTGGCCCTGCTGTCCTTCGGTGGCGTGGTCCGGCTGATCGCGCAGGCCGGCCTACAGCAGCGGGTAACCCCGGACCGGCTACTCGGGCGGATGAGCGCCACGGTCCGCTTCGTTCAGTGGGGCAGCATGCCGGTCGCGGCGCTGCTCGGCGGTACGCTCGGCGGCCTGTTCGGGGCGTCGGCCGTACTGTGGATCGGTACGGCCGGGATGACCGCCGCCTTCCTGCCGGCCCTGCTGTCGCCGCTGCGGGCAACGTACCGGCTGCCGGGGATCGAGAGCACTGCAGCCTAATAGGACGACCCAGCCTCGGCTCCACCGCGAGGGCGGAGCCGAGGCTGGGCGATCCGGCCTACGGCTGACTCGGTGCTGTCCGATGGCTCAAGGCTTGAGGGTGGCAGCCGTCGACACGAAGGACTGCCACGCGGTCGGTCCGAAGGTCAGCATCGCGCCGTCGCGGTCCTTGGTGTCCCGTACGAGGACGCGCCCGGCGACGTTGTCGGCCACCTCGACGCAGTTCGCCGTATCGCTCCTGGTGCTCTTGCGCCAGCGCGCCGCCTCGGTCAGGTCCATCTCTCTGCCGCCTCCATGATCAATTTCCGGGACTGCTCTACCGACAAAGCGTAGCCCCGAATGTCCTCCCAGTCGGCCTCCAGACTTGCCACGGAGTCTGGTGACTCGACCACGTTGCCCTCCAGATGCCCCTCCAGGAAGCCGACCGTGCGGCCCTCGACGGACGCGAGCACCATCGGTCCCCGAAGCCCGACGTATGCAGGGGAATCGGCCGGAACGACGAGCACCCGTACGTGCTGCTCTGCGGAAATCGAGACCAGCCATTTCAGCTGATCGCGCATAACCTCTGCATCGCCGACCCGCCGCCGTAGGGCGGCCTCGTCGACGACCACGACCAGGCGGCATGGGCTGGTAGTTCGGGTGATGATCTCTTGCCGGTCCAGTCGTGCCGCGAGCGTCTGTTCGACGTCCTCGGCCGGGACGTTCATCGCCGGCAGGAGAGCGCGTGCGTACGCCTCGGTTTGCAGCAGTCCGGGGATCAGCGTCGGATGGTAGACCCGCAGCAGCGTCGCCCGACCTTCGTACTCGACGAACGGCCGGTACCACACGGGTGTCCAGTCGCCCCGGACGAACTCCCGATAGAACCTGACCAGGGCGGTGCCGAACACCTTGTCGACGGCCTTCAGGTAGTCCGGCAGCGCGGGCCGCTCGCCGCGCTCGATGGCACCCACGTGCTTCGCCGAGAAGTGGATCCGGTCGGCCCACGCTTCCTGGGTCAGCCCGAACGACTCACGCAGTCGGCGTAGCTCCGATATCAGATAATCGCTCCCAGCCATAGACCTTCACATCCCCCAAATCACTCGAAGTTGTTGATCTTTTGCTGGCCTGGACAGCACGTACATACCCCGGGCCTAACGTCTTCTTCCATTGAGCATGGTCAGCGATCCAGGGTGGAACTCAGCAAAAAGATACACGCTGCTTGCAATCGATCCGAGGGGGCAAGGATGATCAGAAACGACGGGATCGGTGGGACGCCAAGGCTGGCCCGCTACACCTCGATCGGCACACCGCGGAATGTCGATCCGACACCGAACCGGCCGCCGCTGCCGAAGCGCAACCCGGGGGAGACAGACCCGGACCAGGACGACCGTTTCCAGCTCGCCGGGGGACGCGGCGTCGCGCCAACTCCCGCTGGCTTCCTGGACGACCCGGCGCGAGGCGGCGACCCTACCTGGTCACCGGAGCTGGCCCGAGCCGTCCACGACGCGAACTCCACCGCCCGGACCCACATCCCGAACCGCACCACCGGGGAGTGTCACCGGTGCGGCGGCATCCCGGCACCGTGTCGACCGTTTCTGCGGGCACTCGTCATTCTGGATCGGTGGGACGCGAGCTCCGCCCGGCGTATCCGGGCTGTGCTGCATCTGTCCGGGCTGATGCCGGCCGGCGAGCCGGACGACGACGGTGACGGGTGACCCGGCGACCGGCACTCGCTGTCGTCACGGCTCGCCCGCCGGGATCGCGGCGGCCGTGTCAACGGTCTTTCTGATCTCCCCGTAGGCGGCCGGCATTTGTCCCCGCTGGCGGCCACG
>NZ_JBHMIN010000040.1:0-57551 GCF_048060215.1 Micromonospora sp. LOL_021
TCCGCGCTGCCGGCCCAGCACCGCCGCCAGCGAGCTGGCCCGCTGCGCCCACAGGGTCGGGAGAACGTCGGCGGCCAGGTAGGCGTCCAACCCGGCGGACCCGTAGCCGGCGGCGGGGTGGGCGAGGCTGATGCTGCGCCGACCGGCCGGCGCGTACCGGACGGCGGCCTGCAGTGCGGCGAGCTGCGCGCGGGCGCGGACGGTGGACAGCTGCACCCCGGCGGCTCCGGCCTCGAGCAGCCGGTTGACCTGCGCCGGGTCGACCGCCGCCAGCCGGACCAGGGCCGGCAGGCCGAGCAGCGCGGCGTGCCGCAGCTGCCCGGCGGCGGTCCGCTCGTCCAACCCGGAATGCTCCAGGTCGACCACGACGAAGTCGAGGCCGGCCTGGGCGGCCAGCTCGACCGCGTCGGTGCCGGGCAGTTTGAGAAACGTGCCGACCACCCGCCGGCCGCGCCGCAGCCGCTCGCGCAGCGCGGCCCGGCCGGTGTGCACCCCGGTGCGCGTCACGGTCGGTCCTCAGCCGGCCCGGCCGGCGGCACCGGCCTGGTCGGTGGGCAGGCCGCGCCACGGTACGGTCGGCACCCGCTCGCCGGCCAGCAGCACCACCTCCGGCTCCAGCCGGGGCGCGGTGATCTGGTTGCCGGCCGCGTCGGGCAGCACCGCCTCGTCGGCGTCGGCGAGCACGGTGACGTGCGCCGGACCGCCTTCGACGAGGCTGCCGTAGCCCTCGGCGTCCAGGCCGGTCAGCCGGGCCGGGGCGCTGGTCACCCGGGGCACGATCTGCTCCATCGTCATGCCCAGCGCCCGCAGTTTGGCCATGCTGGTGACCAGGTCGAACACCGGGCCGTGCCAGTTGCGGGCCGAGGTGTCCGAGGTGATCACGTCGGGGTAGAAGCCCTGCGCGATCGCCGGTTCGGCCACCTTGAAGCTGAGGTTGCTCTTGCCGTGCGCCGACTCGAACAGCACGCCACGCTCACGGGCGGCGTACACCTCGGGCAGCACGGTGCCGTCGGCCAGAATGCCGTACGGTTTGCCGGTGTAGCAGTGCGCGACGACGTCGCCGGGGCGCAGCATCTCCAGCACGGCCGGCAACGGCTCCGGGGTCTCCCCGATGTGGATCATCAGCGGCAGGCCGGCGTCGGCGGACAGCTCCAGGGAACGCTTGAGCAGCGGCCGCCAGTTGTGCCCGACGACGTCCTCGGAGAGCCGGATCTTGAAGCCGCGGACCCGGTGCGGGTTGGCGGCGGCGACCGCGAGGGCGTCCTCGGGGACCAGCGTGTCCGGGTTCATCAGCTCGCCGAACCGGAAGTCGATCAGCCCGAGCACGCTGACGTTGAGGAAGTTGACCAGCCGCAGCTTCGCCGGGGCGGCGACGTACCGCTCGAAGGCGGCGAAGGTGGAGGCACCGACGGTGCCGGCGTCGCAGGCTGCGACGACGCCCCGGTGCAGGTGCGCCTCGTCCGGCGGGGCACCGACCTTGGACACCTCGGCGAAGATGTGGGTGTGTCCCTCGACCAGGCCGGGCAGCACGTACCGGCCGGCGCAGTCGATCACCTCGCGGGCGTTGGCGGCCAGGCCGGGGGCGATCCGGGCGATCCGGTCGCCGGTCACCGCGACGTCGGCGACCTGGCTGGCGCCGGTGGCGGAGTCGAACACCTCGCCACCGGCCAGCACCAGGTCGTACCGGGGAGCATTCTCAGTCATCAGTCAGCGGACTTTCTGTGCGAAGGAGAGGACGACGGCGCCACCGTGTCGAGAGTTCCGTCGGGGGTTTCGGCGCAGAACCGGGTGCGCAGTGGCAGTACCCCGCCGACCGAGACCTCGACCAGGTCGCCGGGGCACAGGAAGCAGCCCCGGTCCTGGCCGGTGCCGGCCGGGGTGCCGGTGAGCACCACGTCGCCGGGTTCCAGCACCACGTACCGGGTGATCCAGGCGAGCAGCTGCGGCACCGGGAAGATCAGGTCGGCGCTGGTGGCCTGCTGGCGTACCTCGCCGTTGACGGTGGTCCGCACCTCGATGGCGTCGCGGTCGGCGACGGCGGCGATGTCCAGCACCGACGTGCCCAGCGCGCCGAAACCGGGGAAGCTCTTGGCCAGCGTCGGGTTGGCCGAGGCGGCCATCACGTCCCGGGCGGTCAGGTCGTTGGCGGCGGTGATCGCCGCGACGTGCGACCAGGCATGCTCGGCCGGCGTACGGTGCATCCGGGCCCCGATGACCAGCGCGATCTCGCCTTCGTAGTCGGGTTGAGCGCTGATCGAGCTGGGCAGCGCCACGGTGGCGTCCGGGCCGGATCCGGCGCTGGCCGACTTGAGGTAGAGCACCGGTTCGCTGGGGACGGCCCGACCGGCGGCCCGTGCCTTGCAGTGGTAGTTGAGGCCGACCCCCCACACCGCCCGGGTGCTGCCCAGCGGGGCGACCAGCTCGGCGGTGACGCTGTCCAGCGGCAGTCGTTCGCGGGCCGGCGCGTCGGCGGCCGGGGTCAGGCCGGCGCCGGCCCGCAGCAGCTCGGCGACGTCGCGGTACGGCAGGTCGAGCAGTTCGGCGGTGCCGTCGCCGCAGATCCGGGCCAGACCGCGCCGGGTGGCGAGCAGTTGCAGTCCGGGGGCGCTCACGCGGCGTCCGAGGAGTGGCCGGGCACGGTGCTCAGCGCCGGGTTGACCAGCGGTGCCAGGTTGTTGACGGCGGCGGCGGCCTCACCGAAGCCGACCGAGATCAGCCGTACCTTGCCGGGGTAGTCGGTGACGTCACCGGCGGCGTATACCCGGGGCAGGTTGGTCCGCATCGACCGGTCGACGGTGATGTGCCGTTTGGTCATCTCCAGCCCCCACTGCTGCATCGGGCCGAGGTCGGCGATGAAGCCGAGAGCGGCCACCACCGCCTGGGCAGGCAGTTCCTCGCGCCCGTCGCCGCGTACCTCGCTGATCGTCACCGAGGTCAGCTGCGGGTCGCCGGCGATGCCGCTGACCTCGTACGGGGTGACCACCCGCACGGTCGACGCGTGCAGCTGCTCGACGCTGCGTTCGTGGGCGCGGAACTGCGGCCGGCGGTGCACCAGGGTGACGTTGGCGGCGTACGGCTCCAGGGCGAGTGCCCAGTCGACGGCGGAGTCGCCGCCGCCGACCACGACGACCTGCTGGCCGGCGAGTTCCTCCAGCCGGGGCACGAAGTAGCGCAGCCCACGGCCGAGGTAGTCGCTGCCGACCGGCAGTTCGCGCGGGGTGAAGGTGCCGATCCCGGCGGTCAGCAGGACCGCCTTGGCGCGCACCCGGCTGCCGGAGTCGGTGCCGATCAGCACGTGGTCGGCGGCGTTGGTCAGCTCCACGGCGCTCTCACCCAGCAGGAAGGTGGGTTTGGCGGTGGCGGCCTGGGTGAGCAGGTCGTCGACGAGCTGTTGACCTTTGATCGCCGGCAGGCCGGCGATGTCGTAGATGTCCTTCTCCGGGTAGAGGGCAGCGATCTGTCCGCCCGGTTCGGGCAGCGAGTCGATGATCGCCACGGTCATCCCACGGAAGCCGGCGTAGTAGGCGGCGTACAGGCCGGCCGGGCCGGCGCCGATGATGGCCAGGTCGACATCGTGTTCGGCGGTCATGAGCCGGCGCTCCCGGCGACGGCCGGGTGGTCGCGACCGACCCGGCCGATCTTGCGGGCACCGCCGGGGGCGCCGAGTTCGCTGAAGAACTCGGCGTTGATCGGGCCGAAGTGTGCCTGGTCGGCCGGCAGGTCGTCCAGGTGGAAGATCGAGGTGACCGGGCAGACCGGTTCGCACCGGCCGCACTCGACGCACTCGTCGGGGTTGATGTACATCATCCGGTCGCCCTCGTAGATGCAGTCCACGGGGCATTCCTCGACGCAGGAGCGGTCCTGTACGTCCACGCATTCGTCGGTGACCACGTAGGTCATCGGTCCTCCCGCATCAGTGGGCCTCTTCGCCGTCCTGCTCGCGCCTCGCGCCTCTGCGACCTGCGGTTATCTGGTTGGACAGCGGCGTCGTTGATGTGACGTCACGCTAGAGACCCCACCCTGGCTATGTCAACATGCGAGACGTCATCTTGGACGGGAGTGATGGGATGAGGCGATGAGCGAGGACCGGATCGTCGACGCCCTGACGGTGCTGGCCGCTGGGCCGACCCCGTACGGACAGGAGTTGGCCACCGCCGAACGACTGGCCGGCTGGGGCGGCGCCCGCTGGCCGGAGCTGGCCTGGCGGGTCGACCGGCTGCCAGCGACCGCCGAGCTGCCGCGCAGCGCCAACCTCGTGGTCACCGCCGGCCACGACGACGCACCGGAGCTGCTGATCTGCTCCCACCTCGACACATCCCTCACCGGTGACCCGGACTTCGACGAGCCGGTGACCGGCTCGTCCGGTCCAGCGGGTGGACTGCGCCGCTCGCTCGGGCCGGACGGTGACGCCCTGGTAGACGGCCTCGGCCTCGGGGTCGCCCGGGCCGCCGCCGCGACCGCGCTGGTCGGTTTCGTCGCCGCCGCCGAGGCGCTGCGGGCGGCCGACCGGCCGCACCGGCTGACCCTGCTGCTGGCCGCCACCGGAACCCACCGGTACCACCTGTCGCATCCGCCAGATGGTCCCGGTGGGTCGCGACGGCGCGCTGGTGCCGGCGGAGTGACCCGGCAGCAGCCCGGCGGTGTCGCCCGGCACCTGGACCGGCACCCGGCACCCGCCGCGGCGGTGCTGGCCAAGACCAGTCCGCCGGGCGTGCTGACCGCCGAACCGGGCGCCCTCTACCTGCGGGTACGGCTCACCAGCCGGTTCCATCCGGTGCTGGCCCGCGAGCAGGCGGTGCCGCCCGGCGGTCTGATCACCCATCTCGGCGTGGTGATCGAGGCGCTGGAGGATTTCCGGCGGCGGCACCTGGCCGCTCGGGCCGATCCGACCGCTGCGGTCGGCGCCGAGGTCGGCATCGGTGCGGTACGCGCCGGGCAGCCGGCCAAGCCGGATCTGCTGCCGGGCCGGGTGGACCTGCACCTGTACCTGGTGACGGTGCCCGGTGACGATCCGGCGCAGCTCCGCGACGAGGTGCAGGCCACTGTCTCCGCCGCGACCGCCGGTACCCCGCTGGCCGACTGCCCGGTCGCGGTGGACGGGCAACTGGTGCACCCGGCCGCGGCGACGGCACCGGACGCGCCGATCGCCCGGCACGCGCGCGACGCCTGGGCGGCGGCGTACGGTGAACAGCCACGGCCGGTCCTCGGCTGGACCGGTTCCACCGACGGGGTGGTGCTGCGCGGTCGGGGCGTGCCGACGGTACGGCTGGGACCGCCCGGCCGGGGCACCGATCCCGCCGATCCCCGACGGGACCGGTACGCGCTGGCCGATCTGCGGATGTTCGCCGGCATTTATGCGGACATCGCGGTACGGCACACCGGCACCATCGACAGCACAGGGTACCGTATGGCATGATGCTGTCTCACTTTCCGTACGCGTTCCGGCCGCCCGCACCCACCCCGTCCGGTGCGCACGCCCCGCCGCTTCCGCCCAGGAAGCCAGATAAGGAAGCCAGATGGCGGACGACAGCTCTCCCGCCGAGGTGAGCCCCCCGGTGCTCGCCGAACCGAGCACCCCGGCGATCCAGACCGTGCAGCGTGCCGCGGTGATTCTCAACGCGTTCACCGCCGCCCGACCCCGGCTGAGCCTCAACGAGCTCACCGCCAGCCTCGGCACCAGCAAGGCCACCGCGCACCGCTACACCAAGGCGCTGCGGGAGAGCAACCTGCTGCGCTACGACGAACGCGAGGGCCTCTACTCCCTCGGCCCACAGATCCTCACCCTGTCCGCCGCCGCCCGCGCCGCCATGCCGGTGATCAGCATCGCCGGCCCGCACATGCAGCAGCTGGTCCGCGAGGTCGACGAGACCGTGGTGCTCAGCGTCTGGGACGGCGACACGGCGGTGGTGGTCCGCGCCGACGACAACACCGACCGGGTGATCCGGGTCAGCGTCCGCACCGGGTCCCGGCTGTCGCGTACCGAGTCCGCCCAGGGCCGGGTGTTCTGCGCGTTCCTGCCGGCGGATGACGTCCCCGGGCTGGCCGCCGACCTGGCGGCCTCGGCCGAGCTGCGCCACGAGGTCGACAAGATCCGCCGTACCGGCATCTCCGCCAACACGCCGTCGGTCAACGGGGTACGCAGCATCGCCGCGCCGATCTTCCGGGGCCAGACGCTGATCGCCGCCATGGCGATTGTCGGCACCACCACGTCGGTGCCGGAGGGCACCGACAGTCCGCTGGCCGCCGCCCTGCAGCGCGCCGCCGCCGTGGTCACCGCCGAACTGGGCAGCGTCGCCGGTAACGGCCACCAGCCGCCGGGCGACCCCGGGTCCAACGGCCACCACCAGGATGGCAACGGGCGGACCAGCCACCAGCCGGGTGGCAACGGACGGACCAGCCGGCGTTAACCGGCGATCGCCCCCAGCGTCTCGGACAACTCCCCCGCGACCTGCCGCAGCTGGTCAGCCGCTGCAGTCTGCGCCGCTCCGGCCAGCGCCACGCTGGTGCCGAGCACCGCGAGCGCAGCGACCACCTGGGTGCGTTCGAACACCGGGGCGGCGATCACCCGTACCCCGAAATCCTCCGGTGAGTTGACCGCGACGCCGTCGCGGCGGACCTGCGCGACCACCTCCCGCAGCGCGGCGGACAGTCGCAACTGCCGGGCCACCACCGGATACTCGGCGGGCGGCAGGTACGCGCAGAACACCCGACCCTGGGCCGAGCGGGCCAGGTCCAACGGCGAGCCGGTACGCACGCTGAGCCGGACGTCACCGCTGGTGTTGTCCATGCACCGGACCACCGTCGGTGCCTCGCCGTTCCAGATGCTCAGCACCGAGGTCTGGTTGGTGTCGCGGGTCAGCCGGTCGAGGTAGGGCTCGGCGACGGTGACGATCGGCAGTGCGGCACGGGCAGCCGCCTCCATCGCCAGGATCTGCGGCCCCAACGTGTAGGTGGCGGTGGCGAGGTCGAACCGCAGCAGGTTGGCGGCGCGCAGCGCCCGTGCGTACCGGTGCGCGGTGGCCCGGCTGATCGCCAGGTCGGCGGTCAACTCGGCGAGGGTGAGCCGGGGCCGTTCCACGGTGAACGCCCGCAGAATCGTCGCGGCGCGCTGCACCGTCTGGATGGCCGGCCCGTCGCCGGTCACCTCGCTCGCCTCACCTGCCGCCCGACCCGTGACCACCACGACGCCACTCTACCGAGCACCCGCCGACGTGCGGGATCAGCCAGCCGGCGGGGATCAGCCGGCGGCGGCGATCTGCCGGTGCACCTCGGCACTGTCCCAGTAGTCGACCCGGCGGGCGATCAGCCCGTCGGCGTCCACCTGGAAGCGGAACATGCCCCGGATGCGTACCGGCGCGCGGCCGGCCGACACCAGCCGAAACGACATCCGGTACGCCACCGCCGCCCGGTCGCCCTCGACCAGCAGATCCTCGACCTCGTAGTGCAGGTCGGCGAACTCGGCAAGGAAGCCGTCCAGCCGGGCGCGGTACGCGGCCCGGCCGGTGACGGTGCGGCCCAGCGCCGCAGTGTGCTCGTTGACGAACCCGGGACTGACGCAGCCGGCGACCGCGTCGGCGTCCCGGGCGTTGAGCGCGGCCAGGTACCGCTGCACCGCGTCGCGGGTGCGTCCGCCGGTCAGCTCCCCCACAGCCGCCGTACGGTGTCGAACACCTGCTGGTCGTGGGAGATCTCGATGACGTTGCCGTCCGGGTCCTTCAACGCGCAGATGTAGCCGACCGGCGGCGGCATCTGCCGCGGCTCCCAGTGCAGGCAGCCCATCTCCCGGGCCCGCTCGGCGATCTCGTCGACGTCGGACCGGTTCGGCACCTCGATGCCGATGTGCGCGAACGGGTGCAGCAGCCCCAGTTGGCCGCCCTTGTCCTTGTTGAACGAGACCAGCACCAGCACGAACGGTGTCTCGACCTGCTTGTCGTTCGACAGCCAGACGCTCTCGCCGTCGGCGTCGGCGAACCGTTCGACCACCACCAGCGGGGTGAGCGAGGTGTAGAACGAGATGGCCTTGTCGAGGTCGCCGGTGGGCAGTGCCACGTGCGTCCATCGGGCGTGGGTCAGGCCGGTCGCCACAGGAACCTCCAGTTGCCAAATTGTCTGTTGCAGCGCGTCTACCAGGCTATTCGGCACCGTAGCCGGGATCCATGTGCCGGGGACACAAACCCGGCGATCGGCATTCGAGCCGCGGCAACGGTGCCGCCGTCGGCGGTCGGGTGACAGGCTGGCGGCGGGAGGTCGTGATGCAGTACCGCAGACTCGGCGGCACCGGCGTCGAGGTGAGCACACTCTGCCTCGGCGCGATGATGTTCGGTGCCTGGGGCAACACCGACGAGCAGGAATGCCGACGGATCGTCGGCGAGGCACTCGACGCCGGAATCAACGTCGTGGACACCGCCGACGTGTACGCGCACGGCGAGTCCGAGCAGATCCTCGGCCGGGCGCTACGGGGTCGCCGCGACGACGTCGTGCTGGCCACCAAGTTCCACGAGCCGATGGGGGACGACCGCAACCGACGCGGCAACTCGCGGCGGTGGATCCGGCAGGCGGTCGAAGCGAGTCTGCGCCGGCTCGGCACCGACCGGATCGACCTCTACCAGATGCACCGGCCGGACCCGGGCACCGACGTCGACGAGACCCTCGGTGCGCTGTCCGACCTGGTCCGCGAGGGCAAGGTGCTGATGGTCGGCTCGTCGGCGTTCCCCGCCGAGGAGATCGTCGAGGCGCAGTGGGCCGCCCAGCGACGGCAGCGGGAGCGGTTCACCACCGAACAGCTGCCGTACTCGATCATGGCGCGGGGGGTGGAGGCCGGGGTCCTGCCGACCTGCCAGCGGCACCGACTCGGGGTGCTCGCCTTCAGCCCGCTCAACGGCGGCTGGCTGACCGGCAAGTACCGCTCCGCCGAGGTCCCCGCCGACTCACGGGCCGGACGCAACGCCGACCACTTCGACTTCCGCGACGCCGCCGCCCGGCAGCGCAAACTCGACGTCGTCGGCGAGTTGGAGAAGCTGGCCGCGCAGGCCGGGCTGAGCCTGATCGAGCTGGCCCTCGGTTTCGTGCTGAGCCACCCGGCGGTGACCACCGCCATCGTCGGCCCGCGCACCCTGCCCCAGCTGCGCAGTCAGCTCGGTGCCGGGGAGCTGACCGGGCTGCCCGCCGCAGTGCTGGACCGCATCGACGAGCTGGTGCCGCCAGGACACAACGTCAACCCGGCCGACGCCGGCTACCGGCCGCCGGCACTCACCGACCCGGCGTCGCGTCGCCGCGGCTGACGCCCGCCGGGGCAGTCCGGTCAGGCGGCGCGGACCAGCAGCAACACCACCGTGACCAGGTAGACCACCGGAATGGCGACGCCCTCGAAGCCGACACCCCGGCGTTCGCGCAGGATCAGACCGGCGGCGAGCGTCACGGTGAGCAGCGTGGTCGACCCGGCGAGGAGCAGACCGGCGGAGGCCGCGTCGGTATAGACCGACCCCGGCCGGTACGCCGCGTCGGCGAGGAAGATCATCAGTGAGTCGAACGCGTTGCCGCCGAGGATGTTGCCGATTCCCAGGGTCAACGCCCCAATCCGGACCGCCGCGATCAGGGTGACCAGCTCCGGCAACGACGTGATCGCGGTGGTGACGGTGAAACCGACGAAGCCGCTGGGCAGGCCGGTCGCCGCGATCACCCCCAGGCCGCCCTGCCCGATGAGGTAGCCGGTGCCGCCGACGACGGCGGCGAGCGCGGCCAGCCGCCACCACAGCCGGCGGGTGCTGGGCGCACCGTCGGCGTCGCCGTCGGGGTCGTCCGGGACGTCCTGCCGGGTGTCCGAGGTCTGCTCGGCCCGCCACATCGGGTTCTGGCGCAGCCGGCGGACCAGGTGCAGCCCATACAGGTAAAGGACCGGGATCAGCAGGCTCGCCGGATGCACCCAGCCGAGGGTCAGGCCGGGCGTGGCGTAGGCGACGATCGGCAGGCAGAGCAGCGCCACCAGCACCAGCGCCTGCATGATGTTCTCCAGCGAGGCGGCCGCGTGTTCGATGTTCGACCGCCGGTAGAGCAGATCGGCGATGGCCAGCCAGACCGTCTGTACGGCGATGCCGCCGATCGGGTTGGCGATGGCGAACTGTGCGTCGCCCTGCCAGGCACCGATCGTGGTGGTGGCGATCCCGGGTAGCGAGGTGACCGCGCCGAGCAGCAGCGCTCCGGCGATGGCCTCGCCCATCCCGGTCCGGTCGGCGAGGGTGTCGGCGGTCGCCGCCAGCGACTTGCCGGCGAAGACGATCACCAGCAGGGCGACCGCGAGCGCCGCGATACTCGGTGCCAGCGGCCAGGTCGAGCCGGTCACCGCCGCCCACCGTCGCCGCTTCGTGGATGATCCGGCGGCGGTGGGCACAGCCGAGCCGTCCTCGTCCGTTCAGGTCCCATGACCGCCCTCGCTACCCGATCACCGCCACGGCGAATCATCCGCTCGTCAGCCGGTCGCCGGATAGCTGGGAACCGTCGCGGGTATCCGAGCAGGATGTTACTCGACAACCCAGATGACCTGTGGCGAGTCACCGCTGTCGGTGTCCTGACCTACGTCCTTCTCGTCGGCGTACTCAGAGCGTCCGGCAAACGGACCCTGGCGAAGCTGAACGCCTTCGACCTGGTCGTCACGGTCGCGCTCGGCTCCACTCTGGCGACCATCCTGCTCTCCGGCGACGTCTCGTTCGCCGAAGGCGCGGCGGCGCTGGTCCTGTTGGTGGCTCTCCAGTTCGCCGCGACCTGGCTGTCCGTACGGTGGGCTCCGCTCCGGTCCGCACTGAAGTCCACTCCGACGCTGCTGCTCCACGACGGTGAACTGCTCACCGCGTCGATGCGCCGCCAACGAATCACCGACAACGAGATCCGGCAGGCGGTCCGGGCACAGGGTGTCGGGGACATCGCCCAGGTGGCCGCCGTGGTGCTGGAAACCGATGGTTCGTTCAGCGTGATCACGCGTGAGCGAATAGGCGACGGTACCGCTCTGAGCGACGTCACACGAGGAGCGGTGCGCTGAGCCCGGCGGTGACGCCGGGTCGCCGGTAGTCAGTCGCCAACTAGGTGGTGCCGCGCTGGAACGGTTTGGCCAGCGCTCTCGGTTCTCGATGCTGGGTGGCGAAGACCAGCATGGCCAGCAGCGCCAGCAGGTACGGCGCAGCGATGAGCAACTGCGAGTTGATGGTCACCCCGAGCGCCGGCAGCGCCAGCCGCATCGCGTCGGCAAGGCCGAACACCGCGCAGCCGACCATGGTCCGACCGAGCCGCCAGGCGCCGAAGATCACCGCAGCGATCACCAGGTAGCCACGGCCAGCGGTCATGTTCTGGTTGAACGAGCCGACCTCACCCACCGCCAGGTAGGCACCGCCGAGCCCGGCGAGCAGGCCGCAGAACAGCAGCGCCTGCCGGCGCCGGTGGTTGACCCGGATCCCGCTGACGTCGGCGGCCTGCGGGTTCTCCCCGACCGCCCGTAGCTCCAGGCCCCACCGGCTGCGTTCTACCAGCCACCAGGTCAGCGGTATCGCGATCAGCAGCAGGTACGCCGGCCAGCGCTGCACGAACAGCATCGGCCCGATGATCGGGATGTCGCGCAGCACCGGGATGTCCACCCGCCACACCTGATGCCCGGTGAAGCTGCTGATGGTGATCAGGTAGCTGGTCAGGCCGAGCACCAGCGCGTTGAGCACCAGGCCGACGACGAACGTGTTGATCTGGGCCCGGTGCGACAGGTTGGCGTGCAGCACGGCGACCAGCACGCCGACGAGTGCGCCGGCGGCCAGACCGATGGTGGCGCTGCCGGTGGCGCTGGCCACCGCGACCGAGCCGAACGCCGCGCCGAGCATCATGCCCTCGACCGAGATGTTCAGCGTGCCGGCGCGTTGCGCCACGTACTCGCCGCAGGCGGCGAAGGCCAACGGGATGGTCAGCCGCGCCCCACTGGACAAAATGGTGGCGATGTTGTCGGCGGCGCTCATGCCGGCCTGCCTTCCATGGTGGTCTTCTCGCTTCCGGTCGGCCCGCTACCGGTCGCGCCGCTTCCGGTCTCCCTGCTTCCGGTCGCCTCCGGGACGTCGATCGCCGGCACCTCGGTGCCGGGTGCCGCCGGCTCCCCCGTCGACGGGGTCGGGGTCGGCAGGCCACCGGTCGGCTGCGGAGTACCGGCCGGTTCACCGCCGGCCCGCCGCCGGCGCAGCAGGGCGATCACCGCAGGCGGCGCCACGAACGCCAGCACCAGCAGCGCCTTGACCACGTCGACCAGGAACGACGGCACCCCGGTGGCGGCCAGGAAGCTGGAACCGGCGCGCAGCACGCCGAACAGCACCGCCACCGGGATGGCCAGCAGCGGATTGTTCCGGCCGACCAGGGCGACCAGCAGGCCGTCCCAGCCGAGGTTCAACGACATCCCCGGCTGCAGCCGGTGGCTGCCGATCGGGCTGGTCAGCAGCAGCGCGCCGGCCAGACCGGCGAAGGCTCCCGAGATGGCCAGCGCCATCCCACCGAGGGCTCCGACCCGGACCCCGGCGTGCTGGGCGGTGACCGGGTTGAGCCCGAGCATCTTGAGCCGGAACCCCCACCGGGTCCGGGTCATCGCCAGGCTGATCGCCACCGCGATCAGGACGGCCAGGATCAGCCCTCCGTTGACCTGCAGGTTCGGGTACTCACCGAGGGAGGCGAGCCGGGCGTTCTCCGGCAGCGGGTTGGACTGCGGAGAGACCACCCCGGTGCCCAGCCGCGACTCCTGCAGCAGCCACGGGGTGTTGACCGCGAACGCCACCAGCTGCTGGGCCAGGAAGGTCATCAGCAGCGTGCTGACCACCACGTTGACCCCGCGGAAGCGGTACATCAACGCGCTCAGCCCGGCCCAACCGCCGGCGGCGAGCAGCGCGGCGAGCAGCACGACGACCAGCAGCAGCGGCCCGGGCAGGGCGAGTCGCAGGCCGACCCAGGCACCGGCCAGCGCCCCGATCAGCACCTGGCCCTCCTGGCCGATGTTGAAGAAGCCGGACCGGGCGCTGACGCAGGCGCCGACCGCGACCAGCAGCAGCGGCGCGACGTAGAGCAGCGAGTTGCTCCAGGCCCGCGGACTGGCCATGCTGCCCTGGTAGAGCGCCTGCACCGAGGCGCTCGGCGAGCCGCCGGTGACCGCGATCAGCAACGCGGACAGGCCGAGGGCGACGGCGACCGTGACCACCGTCGCCGCAGTGACCTGCCAGCCGCCGGGGCCGGGGGTGAGCCGGGCCAGCAGCCGTCGGCCGGCCGGGTCCGCACCGGTCAACGTGGCCATCACTGGCTCACCCCGCCGACCAGCATCCCGAGGCGTTCCGCGGTGGCCTCGGCCGGGTCGAGCACCCCGACGATCCGGCCCGAGGAGATCACCGCCACCCGGTCGGACAGGGCCATCACCTCTTCGAGTTCGGTGGAGATCAGCAAAACCGCCACCCCTTCCGCGGCGGCCTGCCGCAGCCGCACGTACATGTCTTCGATCGCGCCGACGTCCAGCCCGTGGGTGGGCTGGGCGGCGATCAGCACCCTCGGTCCGGCGGACAGTTCCCGGGCCAGCACCACCCGCTGCTGGTTGCCGCCGGAGAGGCTGCGCACCGGGGTGTCCGGGGACGGGGCGATGATGTTGAACTCGGTCATCCGCTGCCGGGCGATCTGCTGGATCCGCCGCCGGCTGAGCACCCCGCCGGAGCCGGAGACCCGGGCCAGCGACTTCATCACCAGGTTCTCGGCGATCGTCATGTCCAGCACGACGCCGGAGCGGTGCCGGTCCTCGGGCACGATGCCGAGTCCGGCGGTGTGCAGCGCGCCGGCCCGGTCGAGGTCGACCGGCTCGCCGCCGATCTCGACGGTGCCGGAGTCGGGCACCAGCAGCCCGGAGAGCAGGTCGCCGAGGGTGGCCTGACCGTTGCCTTCGACGCCGTACAGGCCGACGATCTCCCCCGGTGCGACGTCGAGGTTGAGCGCGTCGAGGATCCGCAGCTCGCCGAGGAGCACGGTGAGGTCGCGCAGTCGCAGCACCGGCGGGGAACCTGCCGTCGCCGGCTCGGCAGGTCTGTCGGCGGGTTGCCCCGCCGGCCGGTCATCTGCTGGCTGGTCCCCTGCCGGTTGGTCGCCGGTGCGTTCGACCGGCAGCATGCCCAGCGCGGCGCTCTCCGCTCGCAGCGACACCTCCCGGCCGACCATCTGCCGGGCCAGCAACTGGGGGGTGGTCCGCGCGGTCGGCCCGTGGAACACCACCGCGCCCCGGCGCAGTACGGTGACCTGGTCGGTGGCCGCGATGATCTCGGCCAGCTTGTGACTGATCAGGATGACCGCCCGGTTCTCCGCCTGCACCACGCGGCGCAGCACGGTGAACAGCTCAGCCGACTCGGCCTGGGTGAGCACCGACGTCGGTTCGTCGAGGATCAGCACCGACGGGTCGCGGCGCAGACACTTGATCAACTCGACCCGTTGCCGTTCCCCGGCGGAGAGCCGGTCCACCCGGGCCATCGGGTCGATCGGCAGGCCGTACCGCTCGGCGACCTGCTCGACCTGGGCGCAGGCCGCGCCTTTGTCGACCCGGCCGCTGTCGCCCATGATCACGTTCTCCCAGACGGTGAGCGGGTCGATCAGGCTGAAGTGCTGGTGCACCATGCCCAGCCCCAGATCGGCCGCTCGCTGCGGGGTGTCGATCTCCACCAGCTCGCCGTCGCGCAGGATGTTGCCGGCGTCCCGGTGCACCAGCCCGAGCAGGATCTTCATCAGAGTCGACTTGCCGGCCCCGTTCTCGCCGAGGAGGCCGTGGATCTCGCCGGGTCGTACGGCGAGATCCACGGCGTCGCAGGCGACGACCGGACCGTAGCGCTTGCTCACTCCGCGCAGGGTGAGCGCCGGCGCCGTGTGGCCGTCGGTGTGCACAGTCCGTTCCACCTCGATAGTCGGGTCAGGCAGCGGATTCCGAAGTACGGGGCGGTGGCGGGTCAGCCGCCGAGCCGCTCCACCTCGGCGGCGGTGTCGATGTTGCCCTCGGCCACGTCGGTGACGAAGGCGTCCATCCGCTCGGTCTGCTCCGCCGTCGGGTCGCAGATCTTGATCGCCGGGTACGGGTCGACCCCGATCTGCCACACCTTGGTGGTGCCCATCTCCAGCTCGCCCTCGGCGAACAGGGTCAGCGCGGCGGCGAAGTAGGCACCCGGGTCGAAGATGACCGAGATGTCGAACTCCGGCTCGGTCGAGTCGCACCGGTCGGTGCCCGGGGTCAGGGTGATCGCGTTGCCCTCGTTGGCCAGCTCGGTGGCGGCGTCGGTGGCCCCACCGAGGTACGGGTACACCACGCCGACGCCCTGGTCGATCTGCGCCTGTACGGCCTCCCGGGCCTTGGCGGAATCGTTGAAGTCACCGGTGTAGGTGATCACCAGCTCGGCCTCGGGGACCACCATCCGGATACCGGCCTTGAAGGCCCGGGCGGCGTTGATCGCGAAGTCGACCTCCATGCCGGTGACGAAGCCGGCCTTGGTGTCGCCGTTCTCCTCCATCAGCAGACCGGTGGCGTACCCGGCGGCGAGCATGCTCTGGTTCGGATCGTCGCTGGAGATGACGATCTCCGGGGTCTGCGGGATGTTCTCCGACGACGGCACGTACCAGGCGACGTTCTCGCAGGCCGGCTCCTCGGAGGCCGGGATGGCGTCCTTGAGCTCGGAGGCGCCCAGCGCCACCATGTCGACGCCCTGCTGGCACAGCGCCCGGGCCGAGCTGAGCGCCTCGGTCGGTGGCACTGAGCCCCGCTTGATGACCTCCCAGCCCTGCTCGTTGGCGAACCGCTCGGCTTCGGCGACGAAGCTCTCGTAGTAGCCGTTGTCGTTGATGTCGCCGGGGCTGAGCACCCCGATCAGCACCTTGCCGTCGCCGTTGACGTCCGGCTGGCCGGCGATGACGGTGCCGCCGCCCTCGGAGCCGGCGGGGTCCGGCGCGGTGGCGTCGTTGTCCGCGCAGCCGACCAGCGCGAGGCTGACGGCGCCGGCGAGCAGCGCCGCCGCACCCTTTCGCATCCTTATTGTCACAGCTGTTCCTTTCACCTTGGGGGCGTCGCGCCGGCCGGTCCGGTCCGGTGCGCGCGGTACTCGGTCGCCGGCACGGCAGGCCAGCGATGGGGGATGTCGATGCCGGCCCGGCGGAGCAGGTCCGCGCCGCGCGACGCGACCTCGACCCGCAGGGCGTCGACATCGACGGTGGTGATCCGACGGTCCCGGACCACCGGCCGGCCGTCGACCAGTACGTCCCGCACGGTGTGGCTGGCCGCGCCCCAGACAAGCTGGGTGGCCAGGTCCCCGCGCGGGGTCCACGCGATGGTGCGGGTGTCCAGTACGACCAGGTCGGCGGCTTTGCCGACCTCGATCGAACCGGTCAGCTGCCCCAGCCCGACGGCGTCGGCGCCGTCGACGGTGGCCAGGGCGAAGATCTCGTCGGCGGGCAACGGCTCGGCCGCGCCGCGGTCGCGGTCCAGCCCGGCGAACAGCCGGGCGGCCCGCCACACGTCCGGGGTGTCACCGGCGTTGTGCGAGTCGCAGCCCAATGCCAGTCGGCCGCCAGCACGCCGCAGCTCGGTGTGCCGGCCTGCCCGGGTGAAGCCCTGGCCGAGCCGCAGGTAGGCACCGGGGCAGGAGGCGACGGCCGCCCCGCTGCCGGCGAGCACGTCGAGTTCGTCGTCGTCGAGCCAGACGGCGTGGCCGAGCAGCAGGCGGGGGGCGAGCACGCCGAGGTCACGCAGGTGCAGCACCGGACGGGGGCGGCCGGCGACGGCGTACCCGGCCGGGTCCTCGGCGCTGGGCGACAGGTGCCAGGTCATCGGTACGTCAAGCCGCTCGGCCAGCTCGGCCGCACCGGTGAACAGTTCGTCGCTGACCAGGTCGTGGCCGACCAGGGTTACCCATCCGGTGACCAGCCGGTCACCGGCCAGCGCGGTGACCGTCTCGGCCTGCGCGGCGAGGGTGTCGGCGGCCGGCATCGCGTACGGGGCGTCGACGGCGTCCCAGCCCCAGCGGCCGACCCGGCCCCGGATGCCGGCGGCGCGCAGCCCGGCGGCGACCCGCAGCGGATGCGCCACGGTGCCCGGCTCGAGCAGGGTGGTCACGCCGTAGCTGAGCGCCTCGACGGCGGTCAGGGTGGCGGACAGTTCGTCGTCGTCGCCGGTGACGGCGGCGTGCAGCGGCACGATCCAGTCGAAGATCGCCTGCTGGGCGGGGACGTCGTCGGGGATGCCGCTGCGGATCAGTGGATCGGCGGTGGTGTGCTGGTGGGCGTTGACCAGGCCGGGGACGACCAGGCAGCCGGCCGCGTCGAGCTCCGGGGTCTGCGGGTACGCGACCCGCAGCGCACCGGTCGGGCCGATGTCGGCGATCCGGCCGTCGACCACCGCGATCGCGCCGCCGGTGACCACCTCCCGGCCGGGGGCCATGGTGACGATGTCGGCGTCGACGACTAGCAGGTCGGCGCGGGCGGGGCCGGGTCCGGAGGCGGCGGTCGGGGCCGCGGGCGTCGGCGTGGTCATGGCCGGATCAGGATCTTGCCGACGAGGTCGCCGGACTCCAGCCGGGCGTACGCCGCGGGCAGGTCGGCGAGCGGGTACTCGGCGCCCCGGACCACCCGCAGCCCGCCGGCGAAGTAGGCGTCGAGCATCGCGGCGAAGTCGGTCGGGGCGTACGCGCCGGCGCCGAGCAGCCGCAGGCCCTGGTGGTAGACCTGGGCCAGCGACAGGCTGACCTGGTCGCCGCTGGTGTTGCCGAGCAGCACCAGCCGGCCGCCGGTGCGCAGGCTGGCCAGGGAGCTGTCCCAGGTGGCCGCACCGACGTGGTCCAGGACCAGGTCGGCGCCGTGCCCGCCGGTGTGTTCCCGGACCCCGGCGGCGGTCCGGTCGTCCAGGTCGAGCACCACGTCGGCGCCGAGTTCGGTGGCGGCGGCCCGTTTGGCCGCGCTGCGGGCCACCGCGATCACCCAGGCGCCGCTGGCGCGGGCGAGCTGGATGGCGGCGATGCTGACCGCGCTGGTGGCTGCCTGGATCACCACGGATTCGCCGGAGCGCAGGGTGCCGACCCGGTGCAGGGCGTGCCAGGCGACGCTCCAGGCGGTGGGCAGTGCGGCGGCGTCGGCGAGGTCGACGTGGTCGGGGACCCGGTGGGCGACGGCGGCCGGTACGGCGACGTACTCGGCGAAGCCGCCGGGACGGTTGCCGCCGACGACGCGCAGCGTGGCGCAGTAGCCGGGGTTGCCGCCGACGCAGGCGGGGCAGTGCCCGCAGCCGATGGTGGGGTCGAGCACCACCCGGTCGCCGGTGCGCAGCGTGCCGACCTCGGCGCCGGTGGCGACCACCTGTCCGGCGACGTCCATGCCGGCGACGTGCGGCAGCGTGAAGCCGGGGAGCAGGCCGGGCCCGCGCAGCTGGAGCAGGTCGAGACGGTTCAGCGCGGCGGCGCGGACGGCGACGACGACGTCGGCCGGGCCGGGCTCGGGGTCCGGCAGGGCGCGCGGCCGTACGACTTCGGGGCCACCGAAGTCGGTCTGAACCATCGCTCGCACCCTGGCCTCCACTGGTCTACAAAACAATATGCCGTCTTGCATTGTGATTAGCGCTGCTTAGCGACGTACTTTGCCTGCGCTCCGGCGGCCTGTCAACGCCTCGACCGAAACTGGCTCAGCTACGTAACGTGCCCGTGATCCAGGCCGGCGCAATCGGGCGGAAGTCGCCATCGACCTGCGGTTATCCGCCGTCGGCGGCGACGATCAGCAGCTCCCGCGCGACCAGCGCGGTACGCAGCACCGCAGCGGCCGACGGATGCAACGGATCCACGCCCAGCAGCCGCTTGATCAGCCCCACCCGGTAGCCGACGGAGTTACGGTGCAGATGCAGTTGTTCACTCACAGCTTGCCTGCTTCCCCCGGTCGCCAACCAGTGGTCCAGGGTGCGGAGCAGGTCGTCGCGCTGCGCGATGGGCCCCAGGTGCCGGTCCACGTACCAGCGCAGCCGGTCTGGCGGCACGGCCAGCAGCAGTTGCGCCAGACCGGCCCGCTCGAACGGCAGCTCGGCCGGCTCCGCCGCCGCGGGACTGTTGCGCAGCTGCAGCCGCAGCAGCAGCCGGGCGTCCCGGAACGAGTCCGGGGTCGCGGTCGGGCCGGTCACCGACCGGCCGCCGGCCACCCGGACCTGGCCGGCACCGACGATCTGTTCCAACCGGCCGCGCAGCCGGGCCACCTCCCGCTCGGCGTCGCCCTGCAGCAGGGTCCAGCCCAGCCGCCCGTCGGCCAGCACCGGCCGGTCCAGCCAGGTCAACGCGGAGGCCCACCGGCGGCGCTGGGTGCCGGTGTAGCCGAGCGCCACCGCCGCATGCGGCTGGTCCAGCCGCCACCGGTACGCCGCAGCGGCCCGCACCAGGTCCGCCTGACCGGCCGGTGACCGGTCACCGGTGCCGTCGCGCAGCGCCCGCAGCAGCCCGTCGGCACCCACCGGTGCCGGCGGGTGCGGCGGCTCCCGGCGTACCGCCTCGATGAGCAACGCGGTGACCGCGGCCCGGGCGTAGTCGAGCTGGCCGGTCCCGACCGGCTCGGCCAGCAGCAGGACACCGAGCCGGCGGCTGCCGGACCCGACCGGCACCGACCGGCCGAGCCAGCCGTCGGCGCAGCGCACCCGGTCGCCACGCAGCGCGCCCGGGTCGACGACGACGCTGTCGCTGGTGGTGTCGCTGGTGGCCAGCAGTTCGCCGGTCTCGGCGACCAGCCGGCAGGCACACCCGGTGGCCTCGGCCAGCCGGGCCAGCAGCACCGGCCAGCCGGCACCGCCGAACGCGAGGTCGGTCAGCCACTGGGCGAACTGGGCCGGCGTCGGTTCGGCGGCCACGGCCAGCCGGGGCCGGGCGGCCGGCACCGGACGGTCGGCCGCCCCGGTCACGTCGGCGATCGATCGAGCAGCCGGACCGCGACGGCCTTCTCCTGGGTGTACTCGCGCAGTGCCGCGTACCCGCCGCCCCGGCTGAACCCGCTCTCCTTCTGCATGTTGAACGGGAACCCGATCACCCCGGCGTCGTGGAACTGGTTGACCGCCACCTGGCCGCTGCGGGCCTGGCCAGCCACCCGCAACGCCCGGGACACGTCGGAGGTCCAGACGCAGCTGAGCAGGCCGAAGTCGGTGCCGTTCATGATCGACACCGCTTCCTCGGTGGTCCGGAACCCCTGCACGGCCAGGACCGGGCCGAAGATCTCCTCGCGGGCCAGCCGCATCGTCTCGTCGACGCCGTCGAACACGGTCGGGGCCACGTACCAGCCGTCGCCGAACGCGGCCGTGGCCGACTCCCCGCCGGTGACCAGCCGCGCCCCGGCGCCCGGCGCCTCGGCCAGGAACCCCCGGACCCGTTCGTACTGGGCCTGGCTGACCAGCGGGCCCATGTCCAGGTCCTGCTCCCACGACCCGACCCGGATCTCGGCCATCGCGGCGGCCACCCGCTCGACCACCTCGGCCCGGATCGACTCCTCGACCACCAGCCGGGAGCCGGCGTAGCAGTTCTGGCCGGCGTTCTCGGTGATCGAGGCGACGATCGCCGGGACGGCGGTGTCCAGATCCGCGTCGGCGAAGACCACGTTCGGCGACTTGCCGCCGAGTTCGAGCTTCACCGGGACGAGGTGCTCGGCGGCGGCGCGCATCACCGCCCGGCCGGTGACGGTCGAGCCGACGAAGCTGATGTGGTCGACATCCGGATGGCCGGTGAGCGCCACGCCGGCCTCCGGGCCGAGCCCGGTCACCACGTTGAGCACCCCGGGCGGCAGGCCGGCCCGGCGGGCCAGCTCAGCCAGGGCGAACGGGGCGAGCGGGGCGATCTCGGACGGTTTGAGCACCACGGTGTTGCCGGCGGCCAGCGCCGGGGCGACGTTCGCGGCGGTGAGCACGGCCGGCACGTTCCACGGGATCACCACCGCGCAGACGCCGTACGGCTCCGGGCGGGTGTAACCGAAGTAGTCAGGGGTACGGGTGGGCAGGGTGACCCCGGTCAGCTTGTCGGCCGCGCCGGCGAAGTAGTCGACGATGCCCTGCGCGATGTAGATGTTGAGCCGCCCGCCGGAACGGGGTTTGCCCACGTCACGGGCCTCATGGGCGGCAAGCTCCTCGACGTGGGCGGCGATCAGGTCGGCCCACCGGCGCAGCGCGGCGCCGCGTTCGCTCGGCGAGGTCGCGGCCCAGTCGGGGGCGGCCCGACGGGCGGCGGCGACCGCGCGGTCCACGTCGACGGCGCGGGCCAGGGCGACCGGCTGGATGCTCCGCCGGGTCGCCGGGTCGAGCACCGGAAGTTCGCCACCGTCGGCGGCCGCCTCCCAGGCACCGTCGATCAGCTGGCGGGCAGCGGGAATGTCCAGGTCAGCCATGGTGGAATCCTTGACCCTCCATGTTCCGCATGTCAAGATGCAGTCTCGCTTTGTGAGTACACCGGGAGGATTTGCGTGCGGGTCACGGCGGCGGTACTGGACAACGCGGGTGCACCGTTCACCCTGCAGGAGCTCGACCTGGCCGAACCCGGCCCGGACGAGGTGCTGGTACGCGTACACAGCGTCGGTATCTGCGGCACCGACCTGGAGTTCGCCAACTTCTTCCCCACCCCGGCGGTGCTCGGCCACGAGGGTGCCGGCGTGGTCGAGCAGGTCGGCGAGCGGGTCACTGGGGTCTCGGCCGGCGATCACGTGGCGATGAGCTTCACCTCGTGCGGCAACTGCCCGCTCTGTCTGACCGGCAGCCCGGCGTACTGCCGCAGCTTCGACGCGGTCAACTTCGCCGGCCGCCGCCCGGACGGCAGCAGCGCGCTGTCCCGCGACGGCGAGCCGGTCAACGGACACTTTCTCGGCCAGTCGTCGTTCGCCAGCCACGTGGTCGCCCCGGCCCGCGCCGTGGTGCCGATCAGCAAGGAGATCGACCTGCGGCTGGTCGGGCCGTTCGGCTGCGGCTTCGGCACCGGAGCCGGCGCGGTGCTCAACGTGCTCCGCCCACCGGTCGGGTCGTCGATCGTCGTCTTCGGTGCCGGCTCGGTCGGCGTGGCGGCGATCCTGGCCGCCCGGATCGCCGGCTGCACCACGATCGCCGCGGTCGACGTCAACGCCGACAAGCTGGACACCGCCCGCCTGCTCGGCGCCACCCACGGCGTCGACTCGCGCACCGGGGACGCGAAGGAACTGCTCGCCGCGATCGCCCCGTACGGCTTCGACTTCGCGATCGACGCCACCGGACGCGAGGAGGTGCTGCGGACCGCGGTCGAGTCACTCGGCCCGCTGGGTCGGTGCGGCGTCGTCGGGGTCGGCCCCAGCGAACGGATGAGCTTCGACTGGCGCAGCATCCTCAACGGGCGCACCGTCACCGGGATCATCGGCGGCGACAGCCTGCCCCAGGTGTTCCTGCCGAAGCTGCTGGACCTGCACACCGCCGGCCGGTTCCCGGTGGACCGGCTGCTCAGCTACTACCCGTTCGAGCAGATCAAAGAGGCGGTGGCGGCGGTACGCTCCGGCACCGTCGGCAAGGCCGTCCTGACGCTCTGACCCGACCGTGTCCCACTGCGAAACGTTGTCTCGCCATGTGAGTGGGATTACCCTCGGCTCCAGACACCCAGTGGCGCGGCTGGGAAACACCGCGCGGCAGTCAGCACATGTGGAGCTCGCCCGCCATGACTGAATCTCGTATCGCGGGTCCGTCCGACCCGCAGTCCGCGGCACCGTTCGACCACCACTCCGCCGAGTGCAACGCCGACCCGGTCGGCTACTACCGGGCGTACCGCGACAAATGCCCGGTCGGCCGGACCGACGCACACGGCGGCTTCGTCTACACAACCCGGTACGCCGACGTGGTCCGCGTCGCCCGCGACGACGACACCTTCTCCTCGGCCCGCGCCACCGCCGGCGGCGACGGCACCGCCATCGTCATCCCCCGCGGACCCGGCCTGGAGCAGTACCCGATCGAGCTGGACCCGCCGGCCGCCGGCGACTACCGCGACCTGATCAACCCGCTGCTCACCCAGGACGCGGTCGCGAAACTCGCCCCGATGATCGCCCGGCACACCACCCGGATCATCGACGACTTCGTCACCGAAGGCTCGGTCGACTTCGTCCGCGACCTGACCAACCCGCTGCCGGCCGCCGTCACCCTGGACTGGCTCGGCTTCCCCGAGGCGGAATGGCCCAAGCTGGCCAAGCCGATCCACGACATCTTCGCCGCCCTGCCCGGCAGCGAACGTGCCATCCGGGGCGGCCAGGGCCTGGCGTACATGGACGAACGGATCCGGGAGCTGATCCACGCGCGGCGCGCCGAGCCGGCCGACGACGCGGTCAGCTACCTGGTCGCCCAGCGCCGACCCGACGGCGAACTGTTCGGCGTCGACGAGCTGGTCTCCGTCATCGGTTTGCTGATCGCCGGCGGGGTGGACACCACCACCTCGTTGACCGGCTCCACCCTAGTGCACCTGAGCCGCAACCCGGAGCAGCGGCAACGGCTGATCGACTCACCCGACCTGCTCGACGGCGCCACCGAGGAGTTCCTGCGGGTCTTCGCGCCGTCCCAGTCGATGGCCCGTACCGCGCGCGCCGACGCCGAGGTCGGCGGCTGCCCGGTCAGCGCCGGCGAACGGATCTTGATCCCCTGGGTCGCCGCCAACCACGACCCGGCGGTCTTCCCCGAGCCGGAGCAGGTCCGGCTGGACCGCGACGCCACCCGGCACCTCAGCTTCGGCATCGGCAGCCACCGGTGTGCCGGCGCCCACCTGGCCCGACTGATGTTCCGCGAAATGATCACCCAGGTGCTGACCCGGCTGCCGGACTACCGGGTCATCGAAGACGGTCTCGTCGGCTACCCCACCAAGGGGAACCAAACCGGCTGGGACGCCATCCCGGCCGTGTTCACCCCCGGTCGCCGCGCCGCCGACGCGCCGACCGGGGGTGCCCCGGCGCTCACCCGCCCGGGCGGGGACCGGGAGCTGGTCGTCGCGGCGGTCACCCGGGCCGCCGACGAGGTGCTGGAGGTACGGCTGGCCGCCGCCGACGGCGCACCGCTGCCGGCCTGGGCGCCCGGCGCCCACCTGGAGGTACGGCTGCCGTCCGGCCGGGTCCGGCAGTACTCGCTCTGCGGCGACCCGGCCGACGCCGGCGGCTACCGGATCGGTGTGCTGCGGGAGACCTCCGGGCGCGGCGGCTCTGTCGAGCTGCACACCGTCGCCGCCGCCGGCGCGACCCTGACGGTACGCGGCCCGCGTAACCACTTCCCGCTGGTCGACGCCGACGAATACCTGTTCCTGGCCGGCGGCATCGGGATCACCCCGATCCTCGCCATGGTCCGGGAGGCCGTCCGACGCGATACGCCGTACCGGGTGGTCTACGGCGGCCGCAGCCGCGCCTCGATGGCCTTCGCCGACGAACTGGCCGCCCTCGCCGGGGACCGGGCCGTTCTGCTGCCACAGGACGAGGCAGGGCTGCCCGACCTGGCCGGGCTGATCGGTGGCGTCGGCGACGGCGCGGCCGTCTACTGCTGCGGACCCGGCGCTATGATCAACGCAGTGGAGCAGGTGTGCGCCGACGCCGGCCGCACCGGGCAGCTGCACGTGGAGCGCTTCGCCGCCGGCGACGACCTTGAGGTGGCGTTCGACCCGGCGGCCAACACCGAGTTCGACGTCCAGTTGGCCCGCACCGGGGTCACCCTGCGGGTACCGAAGGACAAGCGGATGATCGAGGTGCTGCGCGAGGCCGTGCCCGGCCTGACCTACGACTGTGAGAAGGGCTACTGCGGGGCGTGTGAGACCCGGGTGCTGGCCGGTACGCCGGAACACCGCGACTCGCTGCTCACCGAGGACGAACGGGCCGCCGGCCGCAGCATGATGATCTGCGTCGGCCGGTGCAGCTCCGACCGCCTGGTGCTCGACCTCTGACCCGACCGTACGACGAAGGGCGGGACCGGATCCCCGGTCCCGCCCTTCGCGCTGTGTTGCCGCATGTTCAGGTGAAATGCGGGCGGCCCGCTGCGCTACGACTTTGGAGCGCGGCGGGCCGTCCACGTACCAGCAAGTGAGGTCAGTTACCCCACTCGATGTTCACCTCGGCCGCCTCGGCGATCTTGAACCGGCCACCTGGCACCACGGCCACCGCGCTGCGGTCGGTGACGACGTTCTTGCCGAAGCCGTCGACCAGCGGGCGGCCGACGTCGCGCTTGAGCCACAGCCGCAGCAGGTGGCGGCGACGCTCCGGCTCCGGGTAGTCGACGTAGCCGGTCCGCGAGTGCAGGGCGGCGTAGTTCAGCAGCCACTGCACGTCGCCGGGCTGGAAGTCCATGTCCAGCGCCAGGCCCGGCTCCTGGGCAATCTCGTCGTAAAGGTGCAGCAGCTCGATCTGGGCCTCGGTGAGCCGGGGCACCTCCGGGTAGTCCTGCGCCGAGAAGATCATCGAACTGCCGGCGTAGGTGCTGAAGACGCCGTCGACGTAGCTGCAGATCGGCGACAGGTAGGTCTTCGCCGGGGCGTCGTGGTCCTGCTTGTACCAGTCCCAGTGCCACGGCTCGAACAGCAGCGGCGCCAGGTCCGGCCGGCGGCGCAGGATCTCGTTGTAGATGGTGGTGCCGCTGACCAGGCTGCTCGACCCGCCGTCCTTGGCCGCCCGCAGGCACATCAGCGCGACGACGTCGGAGCTGTCGGAGTGGAACGGCAGCCGGTCACGCACCCGCGACGGCAGCGCCGACGGGTCGTCGAGGGTCTTGTTGGAGGTGGCGATGACGTGGTCGAGCACGTCACCCATCTGGTTCTGCCCCATCGGTACGCCGAGGTGCAGCCCCATCAGGAAGAAGATCGCACCGGCGAGGGTGTCGCCGTACTCCTCGGTGCGCAGCCCGCGCACCAGGATGAAGCCGCGGCCCGAGTCCATCTGCTGGGCGCATTCGGCGTTGAGGCCGGCGCAGACCGGCAGCGGGTAGTCGGCGGCGGTGACCGTACGCAGGTCGGGGTCGTCGGCGACGAACTTGCGCCCGACGGTCTCCAGCTCGGTCCGCTCGGCGTCACTGAGGTGGTAGATCCATTCGGTGGACTTGCTCAGCTCGTCGCCGCGCCAGGCGGACGGGCCGGAGATCGGGGCCAGGTCGATTGCGGTCGTCATGATGATGCGCTCCGAGGGTCGTCGGTTCTGATGGAAGAGTCGGCCGGTGTCCCGGGTGCGACGCGTGGCGGCGTGCGCGGACCGGTTCGGTCAGGACAGGGGTGCCGTGCCCGCCGTGTCGCCCGGCGTGTCAGGTGCCGGGGTGCGACAGACGGGCGTACTCGAAAATCAGAACGGGGTCTGCGGGTCCCCGGCAGCGGTCCCGGGGCGCATGCCCTCGCGCGGCGGGTGGACCCGCAGCGGCTCCTCGTAACCGCGCACCAGCAATCCAGAGCCTTGCGGAACTCGGATCATGGCGTTCTCCTGCGGCTGGGTGGTCGTGTCCGCCAGCCTAGGCCAGCACAAGTCGACCGTCAACAGAGACGCCGTCTCGCAATACGATCATTCTCGGGGGCTCTCGGTAGGGGTACCGACTAACGGAGCGCTCGGTCGAGCAGGTTGACAAGCGTGTCGGCGGCCCCGGCCGCGTCGAAGCCGGGGTCGGCGAGGCGCTGCGCCACGATCGCGTCGATCGCCCCGTTGACGATGACGGCCGTACCACGGGAATCGACGTCGGCGCGGTAGTCGCCGGCCGCCATCGCCGCGTCGATCAACCCCGCGACCGCCGCCCGGCGACCCTCGTCGTCCGGGCTGTCGGTGATCCCGGCGTCGGCGGTGATCGCCTCGATGATCATGCGAGCGTGATCAGGACGGGCGTCGAGGTGGCCGACCAGCGCCCGGATGTACGCGTACAGCGCGGCAGCACCCGACTGGTCGGCGACGGCCGCGCCGACCGCAGTGGTGAGCGCGTCGATCACCGTCTGGTAGGCGGCCCGGAGCACGGCGTCCTTGGTCGGGAAGTGGTAGAGCACGGCCGCCTTGGAGACCTCGGCGGCCTCGGCGATCCGGGCCAGCGAGGCCCCTCGGTACCCGTGCTCGGCAACGAGATCGATGGTCACCTGGACGAACTGCGCCCGCCGCGCCCGCTCGGTGATCGTCAGCGGCTTGCCTGCCAGGTCCGGGCCGGTCGATGACATGAGTCCGAGCCTACCTGTCGGGAAGAAATTCTACTGCGTGGTTAGACTTCTGACCGTATGGTAGATCGACGACAGCGCGGAGCGCACGCCCGGAAAGGAGCCCAGATGCGCCGCCTACTCCCCCGCCTGCGCCGCCGACGCTGGCTTGTCGTCGGCATCGCCGCCCTGATCACCACCATCGCGCTACTGACCGGCTGCCTCGCTGTCCGCACCCCCGCGCCGGTCGGCCACTTCACCTCGGCCGCCGCCGCAGACCGCTTTCTCGCCGCGTACGACCGGGCCATGGCGGACCTGCCGAGCGCCGACCGGACCTTGGACGTACGGACCAGCTACGGCGTGGTGCGGCTCTACCACTTCGCCGGCGCCGAGCCGGACGCCGATCCGCTGCTGCTGTTGCCGGGTCGAGCCGCGGCCTCGCCGGTCTGGGCCGACAACCTGCCCGCACTGCTGCGACTGCGCAGCGTCTACACCATCGACCTGCTCGGCGAGCCGGGGATGAGCATCCAGCAGCGGCCAATCGAGACCCCCACCGACCACGCCCAGTGGCTGCACGAGGTGCTGATCGAGTTGCCGGAGCCGGCCATCCACCTGGTCGGACTCTCAATCGGCGGTTGGACCGCGATGAACCTGGCGGTGCACCGACCGGAGAAGATCACCAGTGTCACCCTGCTCGATCCGGTCCTGGTCTTCGCCGACCTGTCCTGGCAGGCGATCCTCCGATCGATTCCGGCCAGCGTCCGCTGGTTTCCCAGGTCCTGGCGCGACGACTTCGCCAGTTGGACCGCCAACGACGCGCCCGTCGAGGACGTACCGGTCGCCCGGATGATCGAGGCCGGCATGCAGACGTACGCGCTGAAGCTCTCCGCACCGCACCGGGTCACGCCTGAGGATCTGTCCGGGGTAGGGACACCGACGCTGGCGCTGCTCGCCGGCGAATCCCGGATGCACGACACGGCCGAAGCGGCCGAGGTCGCCGAGCGGGCACTACCCGAGGCGACGGTGATCGTCTACCCGGACGCCTCGCACGCAATCAACGGCGAGTACCCGGACCGGATCGCCGCCGACATTGCAACCTTCCTCGCAGCGTCCGGCCCTTAGCCGCCCAGGCTCGGCCCTGGAGCCACCCGCACGAAGGATTCGTGCTCACCACCAGCAAAAACGTTGATCAGATAAGTAGTGAATTCGGAAGCATTCTCACGATAGCCGCCAAGCAGCGGACGACTCTGGAAAGACACCGAACCGACCGGCTTGGATAGCCCAGTCGGAGGAGTCAGCGCTGGTCACGACATGATCATTTCTGTTGCCGTACCGCACATCAACTCAGATCGTTTCATCTGGCGTGTCAGGTAGGTTACGACGGGTAGCGCAGATGGGTGGATGCATCTAAGATGAGCCATGCCCAACCAGACGATGATCAACTCTGGGAGGTCACAATGACTGCCGCCAACCTTCCCGGGCCAACTGTCACCGAACTCAATGCCTCCGAGTGGAAGCAAGCAGTCCAGGAGGCGTTGGATAAACTGCATATCACATACCAACAACTCGCCGAGATGGCGAGGGCACGGCAGTTCGATTCGCTGGAAGCACAAAAGCTGTGGATCTCCATTGGCGAATTCGACAAATAAGGCGCTCATCGAGCAGTCCCGACAGTTTGCCGAGAACCTGCGGATACTTCTCAACAACACAGTCTGCGACTCAGCGACGATCGCAGCCAGGATCGCACCCGATCAACACCATGCGATCGTCGGCACCCAACTAACCGGCATCACCACCCAACCGGTCAGGATGAGGTCGGCCGCAGCGTCCCCCATCTGGCTCGACGTTATGTGCCGACTCAATCTCGACGAGGACGAAAGCACGTTTCTGACCGTCCAGGCCTCGGTATGCAGCCTGCTGGTAGGCGACGAGAAAATCGAGTTGCTACACTACGACTACGAACGAAACAAGGCCCGTTACACGGAAGCACATATCCAGGTCAACGCACGCCACGAGGCATTCGAACGCCACCTTGCCGAGACCCGAAAAAAGGGGATAAACGGGCTGAATAAGATTCACCTCCCAGTTGGTGGACGCCGGTTCCGCCCCGCCCTGGAAGACCTTCTTGAGTGTCTTATCGTCGAAGATCTCGTGGCACCGAGGAACGCCTGGGAGACTACCCTCAACCAGAGCCGGGACCGGTACCGTCGCAAACAAGCAGCCGCCGCGGTCCGGCGCGATCCCACATGCGCTGTTGAGGAACTCGAACGGCTTGGCTACCAGGTCAGCTCACCGGGCGACGCCAACCGTCGGACGCTGCTGGACCGGCTGGTGCGGCCACGACAGCGCGGCGATGTTCCCGATGGAGAGCGTCAGAAGCCCCCGAAATTCCCGCCGCAGACGCTGAATGCGTTCCGGCAGCGTCCAGGAAGGTACGCCACACAATCGCCAGGGCGATGCCGTCTGCTACGAGATCGCGGTCGGCGTCGCGGCGGTGGTCGACATGGCCGTCGCCGCCGCCAGCACCACGGCGGCGTGACAGCCGCCGGGACATGGTCAGCGGCGGTCCAGGTCGGCGCGGCCTTACCGACGGTAAGTGTGTAAACAATCGGGCACACTCGGGAAGTGCTGGTTGAGACGTTGTCGGTTCGCGAACCCGTGAGCAACTACCCGCGAGATGGCTGCCGAGCGTACCCGGTCGTTTATGCAGGCAGCAGCCTCGGTAAGGGCTGAAGGGTTGACGGCGAGCGCCCACGTCGAGACTGTCATGGAGCGGTGGACTGGCGGCGAGATCAGCACTGAGCAGATGCGTAATCTCGTCCGGTGGCTCTATGGCGCGGCGTGACCGTCGATTCATACCTCGGCGTACCGGACCTCGCCGGCCACCACAGTGGCCAGTACGGTACCGGCGAGCAGCGCGTCGGTGTCCGGGGTGAGTGGATCGACGTCGAGCACGGTCAGGTCCGCCGGCTCGCCGACCCGCAGCACCCCGCTGCCCCAGCCGGCCCGCCGATTGCCGGCCACCTCGGCAGCGCCGGTGGTGAACAGCGCCAGCGCCTCAGACGCGGTGACCGCCTGGTCCGGCCCGAGCGGCTCGTCGCGGCCCCGGACCCGGCGGGTGCGGGCCTGCCAGATGCCGTGCAGCACCGACATCGGCGGCCCCGGCCCGTCCGAGCCCCCACCGACCGTCACCCCGGCGTCCAACCAGGACCGAAGCGGGTTCGCGGCGGCAGCCGCCGGCTCACCGAGCCGGTCGATCAGGTTGAGCCCGAACGCCCACTGCAGCGCCGGATGCGCCGACACCGGCACACCGAGCCGACGGGCGGTCGCCATCGCCTGCGGCCCAGGGCCGAGGTAGGCGTGGATCAGGTGGAAACCCAGTCCAGCGATCGGCGTACCGGCCACGACCTCGGCGAAGACCGACAGGGTGAGGTCGATCGCGGCGTCGCCGACGGCGTGCACGCCGACGCCCCGCCCGTACGCCGCCGCCGACGCGCAGTGCGCCCGCACCGTGTCGGTGCGCAGGCTCTGGTTGCCGTGGTAGCCGTCGCTGCCCGGCCACGGTGCCGACAGCAGCGCGGTGCCGAGCGAGCCGCCGCCGTCGAGGAACAGCTTCGTCGGCCCGGCGCGCAGCAGGCCGGGCGCGGCCCGGTCAAGATCACAATCATCGAGGGTACGTCGAAGCTGCGCGTCGTCGACGTCGTCACCGCCCAACGGCATCGCGACGGTACGCAGCCGCAGCGCACCTGCCCGCCCGGCCGACGCGTACGCGGCCAGTTCTGCGGCCGGCACCGCCGGGTCGACGGCGGTGGTGATGCCATGGGCGAGCAACTCCGCCTGCCCGGCGGTGATCCAGTCGATCCTCGTCTGCTGGTCCGGCTTCGGAACCACCGCGCGGACCAGGGCGACCGCCGGATGTTCGACGAGCAGCCCGGTCGGGGTGCCGTCGGCGTACCGGTCGATCCGCCCGCCGGGCGGGTCCGGGGTGGCGGCGGTGATCCCAGCCAGCCGCAGCGCGGTCAGGTTGGCGATGCCGTCGTGGCCCTTGCGGTCCAGCAATACCGGCCGACCAGGGGCGGCGGCCTCCAACTCGGCGGCGCTGGGTAGCCGGCGTTCGGCCAGGTCACCGGGGTCGAACCCGGCGTCGGCCTCGATCCACCGGCGGGTGGGATGCCGGCGGGCGTACCCGCTGATCCGGTCGCAGATGTCGCGGACGCTGACCGCGTCGTCCAGCCCGACCCGGGCGGCAGCCCGGCCGGCCCAGATCAGATGGACGTGGCTGTCGACGAAGCCGGGCAGCACCACCCCGCCGGGCGGGGCGAACTCCGGCGTACCGGTGGGGACGGCGGCGCGGGCGAGGCGCAGGTCCCCGACGGCGACGATCCGACCGTCGCGCACGGCCACCGCCTCGGCCCGTGGGCCGGCCGGGTCCATCGTCTGCACGTCGCCGATGACGAGCAGGTCACCGCCGGTCACCGGGCCACCTGCCGGAAAGCGAGGGCCTCGTGCAGGGTACGGGCGGCCCGTGCCCCAGCGTGCACCGCGTCGTGCAGCCGCCCCGGGCGCAACGCGTCGCCGCAGCGCAGCACCGGCCGGCCGGCGGCCACTTCAGCGGCAGCCTCGTACAGGTCATGGTGGGGTTCGCGACCGACCGCCGCGACGATCAGCCCGGCCCGCAGCACCGTCCCGTCCACCTGTACCTCCTGGTCGTCGATGACCCTGGCCCGGTGACCGAGCACGGTCCGCACCCCGACCGAGGCGAGCAGGTCGGTCCAGGTCGGTGGGTCGTCGGGGGGTTCGTCGTCGAGCACCCGGGTGGTGTCGCCGAGCAGCGTGACGTCAGCACCCCGGCGAGCCAGCGCGGCGGCCGTGCTGGTGCCCGTTCGGCCGGCGCCGATCACCAGCACCGGGCCGTCGGCGGGCAGCGGCACCAGGCCGCGCAGCACGTCGAGTGCGGGCACCGCGCCGGGCAGCGACCGCGCCACGCCGCCGGTGGCGACCAGCAGCCCGGTCCAACCTCCGCCCAGGTCCGTCGGGTGCAGCGGGGCGTCGACCACCTCGACGGCGCTGGCCGCGAGCCGGTCGGTCAACCAGCGCAGGTACGGGGTGAAGCTGTCGTGCACCCCGCTGTCCACCGCGTCCCGCAGGGCACCGCCGGGCCGGCCGCCGGTGTACAGCCGGACCCGGTGTCCGTGCCCGGCGAGCCGGTGTGCGGCTTCCAGTCCGGCGGGACCGGCCCCGGCGACGAGCACCGGCGCGTCCGGTCGCACCTGACCGGACGGGACGGCGGCCGACGGCGCAAGGCCGGACGATGCTCGGGCCGACGGCACCGGGCCGGACGGCGCTGAGGCCGACGGCAGGCTCAGCGATGGGTTGACGGTGCAGGCGACCGGCCGGCCAACCAGGGCGGCACGGGCGTGGCAGCCGTCGTTGCCGCGTACGCAGGGGCGGATCCGCTCGGCGGCGCCGGCGAGCGCCTTCTCCGCCCAGTCCGGGTCGGCGAGGAACGCCCGGCCGAGCGCGACCAGGTCGGCGGTGCCGTCGCGGAGCAGCGTGGCGGCCTGCGCCGGTTCGGTGATCCCGCCGCAGGCGATGGTGGGCAGCCCTGCGGTCCGCAGGGTCCGGGCCGATCGCCAGACGGCGCCCGGTGGCACGGCGGCCGGCGGCACCTGGCGTACCCGCGTGGCGTGGTTGCCGGACGACACGTGTACCGCGTCGACCTGGCCGGTGGCGGCCAGGGCCGCGACCAGCCCGGTGGTCTCGGCCAGATCCTGCCCACCAGGTTCGTGGTCGCGGTCGGACAGCCGTACGGTGAGCGCCACCTCGGCCGGCAGCGCGGCCCGGCAGCGGGCGACGACCTCCAGCAGGACGCGACGTCGCCGGGCCGGATCGCCACCGTAGTCGTCGTCGCGCCGGTTGGTGTGTGGGGAGAGGAACCCGGCGAGCAGGTAGCCGTTGGCCGCCTGGATCTCCACCACCTGGAAGCCGGCCTGGGCCGCGCGGCGGGCGGCCCGGCCGAACCCGTCGACGACCACGGCGATCTCGTCGACGGTGATGGCGCGGGGCCGCAGCCCGAGTCGGCGTTCGATGGCGGGCCAGGGCACCGCCGACGCGGCAAGCGCCTCCCCCGGCAGGGTGCGCTGCCGCCCGGCGTGGGCGATCTGCAGCCCGGCCGCGCGACCGTCGGCCCGGATCCGCTCGGCGACCGTGGCCAACGCGGCGGCGTGGTCATCGCTGGCGATGCCGAGATGGCCGGGGAAGCCAAGGGCGGCCCCGTCGTCGATCGCGGTGAACTCGACGATGGTCAACGCGCTTCCCCGGCCGACCCGCGCATAGTGGTCCCGGTGCCACGGCTGGGCGTAGCCGCCGGCGTCGGCCGCACCGGTCGAGGTTGGCCCCTTGACGATCCGGGAGCGCAGCGTGACCGGCCCGAGCCGGTACGGGTCGGCGAGCAGTGCGGCCGCCTCGGCGGGGTCCATCAGTGGCCCCGCAGCACCCGGGCGGCGCCGTCGGCGCGGGGGTCGCTGGCCGCGTCGAGGCCGGCCGGGGTGAGCCGGGCCAGTTGGACGTGCCCGGCGTCGTCATGGCGCTGCGGCAACTGCACCACCCGCAGGTTGAGATCGGTGGCGGCGGCCCGCAGCGCGTCGGCGGCCGGGGTGTCGGGTTCGAGCAGCAGGCTGGGCCGGTCCTGTCCCACGTCGCGGGCACCGATCACCCAGCGGGAGCGGGCCAGCAGGCCGGCCGGGTCGGCGATGGTCAGCGCGTCGGCGGCGACCTGGGCCAGGATCCACGGCTGGGCCCGGCCGCCCTGGCAGCCGAGCGCGACGACCCGGTCCGGGCCGGTGGCGATCGCCGGGCAGAGGGTGTGCGGTGGGCGGGCACCGGGGCGCAGCCGGCCGGGGTGGGCCGGGTCGAGGCTGAACACCGACCCCCGGTTGTGCAGCACCAGGCCGGTGCCGGGTTCGCAGATGCCGGCGCCGAACGTCTGGAAGACGCTCTGGATCAGGGTGACGGCGGTGCCGTCGCGGCCGACAGCGGTGACCGCGACGGTGTCGCCGGCCGGTTTCGGGCCGGCTGGCAGGGTCGGCCTGGTCGCGACGCCGGTACGCAGCAGCAGGCCGTCGAGGTCGATCGGACCGGTCCGGGGATCACCGAGCAGGGTGTCGCGGCGCTGTTCGGCAGTCCGGGCGGTGGCCAGCGCGGCAGCGGCGTTGGCGTTGGCGTTGGCGAGCATGGCCAGCAGGGTGGCGCCCTGGCTGGGCGGCGGCGCGACCGACCAGGTCACCTCGAAGCCGGCGGCGGCGTACCGCAGTGGATCGGTGATCTCGGCGGCGTGCCCGGCAAGGTCGGCGGTGGTCAGCGGGCTGCCGAGGGCGGCCAGCCCGGCAGCCAGCGCCTCGGCGAGTTCACCCTGGTAGTAGTCGCGCCAGTCGGCACCGATGGTGCCGAGGGTGCGGGCCAGCGCCGGCTGGCGCAGCACCGCCCCGGCCGGCAGCGGCGTACCGTCGCCGTCGAGCAGCAGCGCGGCCAGGCCGGGATCGGCGCGGACCACGTCGAGCCTGCGCAGGATCGCCGCGGCCAGCCCAGGGCTGACCGGCACGCCGCCGGCGGCCAACTCGACGGCGGGTGCCAGCACCCGGGCCAGCGGCAGCCGGCCGCCGAGGTCGGCGAGCGCGGCCCAGCCGGCGACGACACCGGGCACGGTGACCGTCAGCGGACCGCCGGGTGGCATCCGGTCGGCGGCTGCGCGCAGCGCGGCGACGTCGACGTCGGCGGCCGCCGCGCCGACCGACAGCACCGCCCGGATCCGGTCGTCGGGAGTGCGGACCAGGGCGATCAGGTCACCGCCGGCCGAGCACTGGTGCGGGTAGGCGACGGTGAGCGCGGCGGCGGCGGCGAGGGCGGCGTCAACGACGCCACCGCCGGCCGCCACCACGTCGGCGGCGGCGTCCAACGCGGACGGATGCGGTGCGGCGAACGCGATCTCGATCGACATGCGGATCAGTCTCGCCGGGTCAGTCGCGCTGAATCAGAATGGTACGGGCGAACGCCCCGTCGGCGCCGACCAGTTTCGTCGGCAGGCAGATCAGTTCGTACTCCCCCGGTGGTACGGCGTCCAGGTCGGCGTTCTCCAGGATGATCACGCCGGAGCCGAGCAGCGCGTGGTGGGCGTCCCAGGTGTCGGTACGCCGATGGCTCTCGATGGTCAGATAGTCGATGCCGATCAGCGCGACCTGCTGGTCGATCAGCCAGCGGGCGGCCTCCGGGGAGAGCCCGACCCAGGATTCGGCGCGTTCGGTCTCGCGCAACGGGCCGGCCGAGTTGCTGGTCTTGAGCAGTACCCGGGTGGCACCGGCGACGCCGGCGGCGACCAGGTCGGCGATGGTCACGTCCCCGTCGACGGCGGTCAGGTCGGCGACCACGGCTGGTCCGACCAGGGTCTCCAGCGCCACCTCGTCGATCGGGGTGGCGCCGTCGACGAAGTGCGCCGGTGCGTCGACGTGGGTGCCGGTGTGCGCGCCGAGCCGCCACCGGGTGACGTTGGAGGCGTCCCCGTTGGCCAGCGACTCGACGATCTCCACCTCGGGTTTGCGGCCCCAGTGCAGCATCTTCGGGTGGATCGGCAGGGTGATGTCGTAGATCTTCACGCGGAGTGCTCCTTCGCGGCGCCGGTCGGGGCCGGTGGGCGGGACGGTCAGGGCCGGTGGGTGGGGTCGGGCCAGGGTTCGCGCACGGCGGCGGCGACAGCCCGGGCGGTGGTGGCCACACAGCGGTCGAACTCGGCCCGGCCGTGCTCGGCGGTGGCGTCGGCGACGTCGCGGCCCCACACGCCGGTGTCGCTGACCTGATCCATCCGGTAGTCCCAGAACGAGTCGACGTCGCGGTGCGAGGTGGCCTTGTCCATCCGGACCAGGTCCGGGTGCAGGTGCAGCATCACCGAGGTCTCGAAGTAGTTGGCGTGCATCAGCCCGCGCCCGTGGTAGACGTGGCCGTCGACCTCCGGTCCGGGGTACATGGTCACGTAGGCCAACGCCCGTACCCGTGAGTCGCGGTGGCGTACCCGTAGCTTCTCGGCGGAGACGTCGAGCGAGCCGTTGTTCCAGATGTGCCCGTTGAGCAGGATGAACTGCCGGACGCCGCTGGCGTGCAGCGAGTCGATGACGTCCTCGACGACGGCGATCAGGGTCTCCGGGCGCAGCGCGATGGTGCCGGCGAAGTCACCGTGCGAGGCGGAGACGCCGTACCCGATGGGGGGCACCACCGGCACGCCGGTGAGTGCGGAGACGTCGCGGGCGACCGCGTCGCAGATCAGCGTGTCGACGGCGAGCGGCAGGTGCGGGCCATGCTGTTCGGTGGCGCCGACCGGAATGATCACCGCGTCGACGGTGGTCGCCGTGTGGCCGGCCTCCGGCCAGGTCAGCTCGGCCCAGGCGACCGGCGTGCCGGGGCCGCCGAGCTCGGCGGCGAGTGCCGCCCGGTCAAGGTCGGTGCGGGACGGTTCGGACACGGTGTTCCTCTCTCGGTACATGGACTGAGTCGGGCGCGGCGCGGCACGTGGACGGGGCCGGGTCACCAGGCCCGGCGGGTCTTCTCCGGCAGCAGGTCGATGGCCTCCATCGCGGTGACGGCGCCGTCGACGGTGGTGATCCAGACCCGGGCCTGCGGGCTGTAGTCGCTGATCAGCTCGCGGCACACCCCACATGGGGCGATGACCCGGAACCGGCCGGCCGGCTTGATCTGCACCGAGACCACGCTGTCGACGGTGAGCGGTGTTTCGGCGGGCAACGCGGCGCGGGCCGCGCCGAGGGCGACACCTTCGGCACAGATCGAGCTGCGCCGGCAGGACCCTTCCAGGTGTACGCCGGTGTGGACGGCGCCGTCCGGGGTGCGCAGCGCGGTGGCGACCTCGTGTCGGCCGGCGACCCAGACCTTCGACAGCAGCCGCTGGGCGACGTCGAGCAGCTCGACCTCGCCCGGAGTCATCCCGGCCGGTGCCGGCACCGGAGCGACATCCTCGGTGATCATGCGGTGATCCCGAGCAGCCTGGCCATGTTGCCGCCCTCGACGAGTGCCCGGTCCGCGGCGTCCGGGATCGCCTTGGCGATCTTCATCCGTTCCAGGTCGAAGTCGGATCCGGGCCACTCGCTGCCCAGCAGGATCTGCTCCGGACCGAGCCGGGCGTACGCCCGCTTGACGTCGCTGATCAGGGTGGCTGAGGTCTCCAGGTAGATGTGCGGGTTCCGTTCGGCGACGATGATCGCCTCGGGGACGTTCCAGACCGCTCCCATGTGGGCGATGATCGTCGGCACCTGCGGGTGGCCCTTGGCGATCTCCTCGATCGCCAGCGGCGCGCAGAACGCGTCGTCGAGGGCGTTGATCAGCACCATCAGGCCGTGTTCGGCGCAGGCGGCGAAGACCGGGTCGAGCAGTCCGTGGTCGGCGACGTGGTAGCCGTGCAGGCTGGGGTGCAGTTTGAGCCCTTTGAGGCCGGCGTCGGCGATCCGGGCGATCTCGTCGAGCGCGTCGTCGTCGGCCGGGCGGACCTGCCCGAAGCCGAACAGCCGGTCCGGGTGGGCTTTGGCCAGGCCGATGATGAAGTCGTTCTCGATCCGCTGGGCCAGGGAGCAGACCATCGCCATGTCGACCCCGGCGGCGTCCATCCGGTCCAGGATCCGCCGCGGGTCGAACGGCGTGTACGGCGGCGGTGCCTGGCCGGGACGGGCGCCGGTGAGGTAGTCGGACCGGCCCCGCACGTCCTGGGTGGTGTTGTACGCGTCGATGATCACTGTGCTGTGCCTCCGGTGGTGACGGTCGATGGTGCCGGGATGTCCTGCGGCACCAGGGGCAGGTGGCAACGGACCGTGCGGCCCGGTTGGATCGGTCGCAGCGCCGGCGCTTCGGCGCGGCAGCGGTCGACGGCGTACCGGCAGCGGGTGTGGAACTGACATCCGGCCGGTGGGTGGGCGGGGTCGGGCAGTTCGCCGGCGAGCACGATCCGTTCCCGGTCGGACTCCCGGTCCAAGGTGGGCACGGCGGACAGCAGCGCCTCGCTGTACGGGTGTGCCGGCCCGCCGAAGAAGGTGTCCCGGTCGGCGACCTCAATGATCTGGCCGAGGTACATGACGGCGATCCGGTCGGCGATGTGCCGCACCACGCCCAGGTCGTGCGAGATGAACAGCATGGTCAGCCCGCGTTCCCGGGTCAGGTCGGCGAGCAGGTTCACCACCTGGGCCTGGATGGAGACGTCGAGCGCGGAGACCGGCTCGTCGGCGACGATGAACCGGGGGGACGGTGCGAGCGCTCGGGCGATGCCGATGCGCTGCCGCTGGCCGCCGGAGAACTCGTGCGGCCGACGTCGGCCGGCGTCGCGGCCGAGCCCGACGAGGTCGAGCAGTTCGTCGACGGCCCGGCTGGCGTCGGCCCGGCTGGCCCCCCGGCCGCGCAGCAGCGGCTCGGCGACGCTGTCGGCGATCCGCCGCCGCGGGTTGAGCGAGCTGAACGGGTCCTGGAAGACCATCTGCAGGTCGGCGCGGATCTGCCGGAACACGGTCCCGCGCAGGCCGGTGATCTCCCGGCCGAGCAGTCGGATGCTGCCGGCGGTGGGTTCGGTGATCCGCAGGATGGCCCGGCCGAGGGTCGACTTGCCGCACCCGGACTCGCCGACCAAGCCGAGGGTCTCACCCTCGCTGATCTCCAGATCGACGTCGCGCACGGCACGGACCGGATCACCGCCGCGCCCCGGGTACTCCACCCGCAGGCCGGTCAGTTGGATCAGTGGCACGCTGGTCACGGTCGACCTCCGACCGCTGCCGGGGTGCGGGCGGTGTGCCGGGCCGACGCGTCGAGCAGGCACGCGTCGACGTGGCCGGGTCCGCCGTACCGGTTGACAAGCCCGGGCGGCGACGTGTCGCAGTCGGCGTGGGCGAACGCGCAGCGCGGGGCGAAGCCGCAGCCGGGCGGTCGGTCGACCCCGGTAAGCGGGCTGCCGGGGATGGCCGGCAGCCGGTCGGCGACCGGCCCGTCGACCCGGGGCACCGAGTCCAGCAGCCCCATCGTGTACGGGTGCTGCGGCGAGTAGAGCACCTGGTCGCGGGTGCCCTGCTCGACGATGCGGCCGCCGTACATGACGGCGACCCGGTCGGCGACCTCGGCGACCACCCCGAGGTCGTGGGTGATCAGGACGATGGAGGTGCCGTGCTCGGCCTGTAGCCGTTTGAGGGTGGCCAGCACCTGGGCCTGGATGGTGACGTCCAGGGCGGTGGTGGGCTCGTCGGCGATCAGCACGGTCGGGTCGTTCGCCAGCCCGATCGCGATCATGACGCGTTGCCGCATGCCGCCGGAGAGCTGGTGCGGGTAGGCGCGGGCGTTGCGGGCCGGATTGGCGATGCCGACGTCGGCGAGCAGCTCCTCGGCCCGCTGCCAGGCCCGCGCCCGGCTGATCCGTTGATGGGTACGGATCATCTCGGCGACCTGGGCCCCGGCCCGCTGCAACGGGTTGAGCGCGGCCAGCGCGTCCTGGAAGACCACCGAGATGTCCCGGCCCCGGACCCGGCGCAGGTCGGCCTCGCTGGCGGTGGTCAGGTCCCGCCCGTCGAACTCCACCCGGCCGGTGATGTGGGTGCCGGGTGCCCGGTTGAGCCCGACCAGGCTCATCGCCAGGGCGGACTTGCCGGAGCCGGACTCGCCGACCAGGGCGAGGATCTCACCGGTGTGCAGGTCGAGGTCGACACCGGCGACGGCCGGCAACCGGCCGGCCGGCACGTCGAACTCGACCCGCAGCCGCCGGACAGTGAGCACGGGCTGGTGGTCGGTCACCGGGGCGGAGGTCACCGGGGCGCTCCGGTGATGCTGGCGACGGCCTGCTCGATCAGGTCGACGACGGCGCGGGGCCGCACACGGGGGGTGAAGTGGCTGCCGCCGACCTCGGAAACGGTGGCGCCGGCCCGGGTGGCCATGTCCCGTTGGGTGTCCGGTCGCAGCGTCTTGTCCTCGGCGGCGACCAGGTACCAGGACGGCTTGTCGCGCCAGGCCGGCACCCCGGTGGGCTGCGCGAAGATCGCGTCGGCGCTGGGGCGCGAGTCGGCGTCGAAGTTGTCCCGCTCGGCTTCCGGCACGTCCCAGCCGATCTCCGCCCAGTACTCGGGGCTGTGCTCCGAGGCCCACTCACCGTTCGGACCACGTCGCATGTGCCGGCTGACCTCGGCGGGCGGGTAGCGGCCGATGATGTCCTGGATCGACTCGCCCTCGTCGGGGGCGAAGGCACAGATGTAGACGAGCCCGGCGACCCGCTCGTCCCGACCGACGTTGGTGATCACTACACCGCCGTAGGAGTGGCCGACCAGCAGCACCGGGGCGGTGCAGTCGGCAAGCACGGCGGTGGTGTTGGCGACGTCCTCGACGAGCGAGTTCATCGGATTGGTGACCAGGTGTACCCGGTGTCCGGCGGCGCGCAGCAACGGTGCCACCTGGGCCCAGGTGCTCGGGGTGCCGCCGGCACCGTGCACCAGCACGATATCCATGATGGACTCATCCTTTCCGTAGGCGCGGGTCCAGGACCAGGTAGAACAGATCGACTGCGGCGTTGACCAGCACGAAGAGCAGCGCGATCGCCAGCGCGGCGCCCTGCACCACCGGATAGTCGCGTTGCAGCACCGAGCTGACCAGCAGGTTGCCGACGCCGGGGTACGAGAAGACGGTCTCGGTGATCACCGAGCCGCCGAGCAGCGAACCGAACTGCAGACCGAGCACGGTCACGATGGGCAGGCCGGCGTTGCGCAGCACGTGCCGGCGCAGGATGGTCCGCTCCCGCAGCCCTTTCATCCGGGCGGTCCGCACGAAGTCGTCGCTGAGCACCTCCAGCACCGAGGCCCGCACGATCCGGGTGATGAAGCCGGCCATCGCCAACGCGAGGGTGGTCGCCGGCAGGATCAGGTACTGCAGCCACGGCCCGACCAGTTCGGGCCGGTCCTGCAGGATCGCGTCGAGCAGTACGAAGTTGGTGGTGGGCTGGTAGTCGAGCTGGCTGGGCAGCCGACCGATCACCGGCATCCAGCGCAGCCACACGCCGAAGACCACGATGCTCAGTACGCCGAGGGCGAACCAGGGCAGCGAGAAACTGACCGTGGCGATGGACCGGGTGGCGGTGTCCACCCAGGTGTCCTTGCGCAGCGCGGCGATCACCCCGGTGACGACCCCGATCAGGATGGCGATCAGCATCGCCGCGACGGTCAGTTCGATCGTCGCCGGCAGCGCGCCGCCGAGCAGGTCCAGCACGCTGTTGCCGCCGTAGAAGGAACGCCCGAGATCCAGCCCGAACAGATCGCCGAGGTAGCGCAGGTACTGCTCCCAGATCGGCCGGTCCAGGCCGAGTGCTTCGTTGATCCGGGCCTCGTTGTCCGAGATCTGCTCAGCGCTGAGCCCTTGGGTGCCGGTGGCCGCGAGGGTGGACGACGGCGAGCCGGGCAGTTGCCTGATGGCGAGGAACACCAGGGATGCCAGGACGAACAGCACCACCGGCACGCTGGCCAGCCGGCGTACCGTGAGCATCGGCAGCGACCTGCCGCGCAGCAGCCGGATCATCGACGGCTCCTCGGGTCCAGCGCGTCACGCAGGTCGTCACCGACGAAGTTGCTGGCGACCACGAAGATCAGCGTCAACGCCGCGGGCAGCACCGCCATGCGAGGTGCCGAGTAGATGAACTCCTGCCCGGCCTGCACCATGTAGCCCCAGTCCGGGGTGGGCGGCTGAATGCCCAGGCCCAGGTAGGACAGGCCGGCGGCGAATCCGGCGGCCACCGACAGGGTCATCACGACCTGGGCGAGCAGCGGGCCGGCGATGTTCGGCAGGATTTCCTGGATCATGATCCGGGGCGACCGGGTGCCGCCGAGCCGGGCGGCGAGCACGTAGTCGCGGGCGGCCTCCCGGGCGGTCAACGCCCGGGCCAGCCGGGCCAGGCCGGGTGACAGCGCGACCCCGACCCCGACCACCAGACTGCGTACGCCGGGCCCGCTGGCCGCCACCACCAGGATGATCAACAGCATCGACGGGAAGGCCAGCCCGATGTCGGTGACCCGCATCAGGATCTGCTCACCCCAGCCGCCGAGATAGCCGGCGAGCATCCCGACGGTGGTGCCGATGACTGCGGCGAGGACAGTGGCGAGGAACGCGACCAGCAGCAGCGGTTGGGCGCCGTACACCAGCCGGGCCAGGAAGTCACGGCCGAGATCGTCGGTGCCGAGCGGGTGCCCGGCGGTGCCGAACCCGGCGAGGGTGACGTTGGACTGCCGCTCCGGGTCGGCGCCGATCATCAGCGGCCCGATGGTCGCCATCAGCACGAAACCGACGACCACCAGCCAGGAGACGGTGGCCAGCCAGGACCGGGCGATGGAGCGCCGCGCGTAGGCGGCTCTCCATCGCCCGACCGGCCGCGCCCCGGCGACCGTCACCGGTCCCCCGGACGGGCCGTGCGGATCGGATCAGACACTGGCGTTCTCCATGAAGCAGCGGTGGTTGCCGAGCGCGGCGACGTTGGCGCCCTCGACGTTGGCGCCGGTCACCACCGGGTTCGCCGAGTAGCAGAGCATGGACAGCACCATGTACTGCTCGGCGAACCGGCGTTGGATGTCGGTGTACGCGGCGGTGCGCTCGGGACCGTTGGGCAGGTTCTTCGCGGCGGCCAGGTCGTCAGCGAACGCCTCGGAGCCGGGCAGCGTGTTGAACCCGGAGGTGAAGTCGCCGTACACCCCGGAGGGCAGGCCCATCGCCCCGATCATGTTGTCCGGGTCCGGGATGTAGGAGTTGCGCTCCCAGATCATCAGCTCGTGGAACTCGTCGTCCGGGTCGAGCAGCCGGCTGAAGTAGGTCGCCGGGTCGACCGAGTCGGTGACGACGGTCAGCCCGATGTCGGTGAGGTTCTGCGCGACGATCTGCGCCGCCCGCGGGTGCCAGGAGTCGCTGGCCGCCATCAGCGCCACCTGCCGGCCGCTGGCGCCGGCCGACTCGATCAGCTGCCGGGCCTCGTCCGGATCGAACCGGCTCAGGTCGGCCAGGCTCGGGTCGTAGCCGTCCTGCGACGGTGGGATCGTGTAGCCGTCGGGTGGCGCGCCGATTCCGAAGAACGCCTGGGCGATGATCGCCTCGCGGTCGATCGCCAGGTTGATCGCCTGGCGCACCTCCAGCTCCGGGATCCGCCGGGCGTCGATCATCATCATCGCGTCGAAGCTGTACGGCGTCTCGTGGAAGGTCACCGCGTCGTCGGCCTTGAGCTGCTCAACCGCCGAGTACGGGGTGAACTGGGTGGCGGACAGGTCGCCGCTGAGCAGCGAGCTGACGATGGTCGAGGGGTCCTGGACCTGTTGCATCACCAGCCGGTCGACCTTGGGCCGGCCGGTGCGGTAGTCCTCGAACGCGGTCAGCACCACCTGCTGCCCGGCGGTGGCCGAGGAGAACTGGAACGGGCCGGTGCCGATCAGGTTCTTGCCGATGTCGGCGCCGTACTCGGCGAGTGCGGCGGAGGAGATGATCCGGCCACCGATGTCGGAGAGCCGGTTGAGCACGGTGGCGTCCGGACTGTTCAGCACCATCACCACGGTGTACTCGTCCGGCGCGTCCAGCGAGGCGACGTTGGCACCGAGGCTGCGCAGCGGCCGGGACGACCCCTCGGGCAGGGTCGGGTCGTCCTCGTTGAACTGCCGACCGAGGCTGGCCAGCACGTCCGCAGAGGTGAAGGTGGTGCCGTCGTGGAAGGTGACGCCCTGGCGGAGGGTGAAGGTGTAGGTCAGCCCGTCGTCGGAGATTTCCCAGCTCTCAGCCAGGTCGGCCTGCGGCTCGTTGGTCTCGAAGGAGATGAAGGTCAGCCCACGGCAGATGCAGTCGACCGCCATCCAGTCACCGAGTGAGGTGTAGAAGGCCGGGTCGTGGACGGCGCTGGTGGCGTCGATGCCGAGCGTGAGGGTGCCGCCGCTGCTGGTGCCGTCGTCGCCGTCTTCGCTGCCGTCGGAGGCGACGCCACAGGCGGCGAGCAGGCTGCTGGCGCCGAAGCCGAGGCCGAGCAGACCGGTGCCACGCAGCATCGCGCGACGGGTTATCAGGTGCTGCGGGAGGTTGCGGGGATCGTCCGACATAGTGCGCTCCTCGGCAGGGTATGGGACGAAGATGGATGAAATTTCATTTGGATTGGATCCAAAACCATCATCTGCGGTACCCAATTCGGGTCCGTATCGCGATTGTGAACGTCTGGTGTCGGGATGTCGAAAATGGACAGGGTCCCCCGTGGCCGGCGCGGTGGCCGACGTACCGGCCGGGTCAGTCGGCCGGCACCATGTCTGTTCCGGTGGAGCAGCAGGCACTGCCCGCACCACGGGCGGCGGCCGGATCCGGCACGTCCATCGCCGGATTGCGGTCGAAAAAGCCGTCCGGTTCGAGGATCATGTGGATCGCGTCCACCGGCATCACCGGCCACTGCTCGGGGCGCGGGAAATGGTGGGTGCCGAGCACCGGCCACAGCACCAGCTCCGCACCGTCGATCGACCGGTCCTGGCGCTGCCAGACCTGCACACCGTCGTCGCCCGGCTCGGCGTGGTTGGGGTAACGGCCACCGAGGAACTGCTCCTGCGGATCGTACGGGGTGGCCCACAGGTGCTGGTGGATGAACGGTGCCCGGCGGGCCATCACCGAGTCCGGCCGGGCGAACGACCGGGTGGTGTTCGGCAGCAGCAGCCGGTAGGCCGTCGGTTCACCGTACCGGTTGGTCCGGGTGGTGCTCTCCACCCGCCAGCGGCGGGCCGACGACGGATCGGTGCGGCGCGCCGCCTGCGACTCACGCAGCAGCGGGGTACGCACGTTGCGTACCGCGTTGCCGTACGGGTCGAGCGCCGGGTCGGTCTCGCCCTCGGCGTGCTCCTCGACCAGCCGGTTGCGCGGTCCGTCCACCGCCATGTCCAGGCGTAGCCCGAAGTAGTGCTGGTGGGTCGGCGTCTGCACGTTCGGTGCGACGACCCGGCCGTAGCGCACCTCGTCGCCGTCGGCGATGCCGGAGGCGGAGAGCATCCCGGTCAGCTTCACCTCCAGCTCGATCCGGCCGTCCTGGTAGAGCGACCAGTAGAAGCCGTAGTCGTAGTTGGCCACGGTCTGGAAGTTGGAGATCACCAGCCGACGCGAGCGGCGCACCTGGCTGACTCCACGCCGCAGATCGTTGTGCTTCCAGAGGATGCTGTGGTCCTCCTCGTGCATGCAGATCGCGTTCGGGATGGTCACCGGGTCACCGTCGCCACCCAGATAGGCGGTGTCGAAGTAGTAGATGACGCCCAGGCAGTCGCAGCCGAGGGCGAGCGAGTTGGTCAACGGCCCGGCACCGTACTCGCCCCAGTCGAAGAAGTTCTTGCGGTACTGGGTGGAGTTGGGGTCGAGGTACGGCACGTACATCTCGTTGCAGGCAGCCCGCTTGACCACCGGGCGACCCTGGAACTCCAGGTCGTACAGGACCAGGCCCTCGCGGTGGGTGAAGCCGACCCGCAGCTGCCAGCCTTGCCAGCTGACCTGCCAGCCGTCGACGTCGAAACTCGGACCGTCGGGCTGCACGACGTCCAACGGCCGCAGCCCGGGCCGGGTCGGCCAGGCATCGGCCTCCAGTGGGCCGGCCTCGTCCGAGATCGGCACCACGCCGTGGTCCTCGACCTCCAGGACCTCCATGGTCGCCATATCGATGATCGGCACCACGCCCTGCACCGGGCGCACGTAGCCGTTGTCGCCCTCGTCGACGCGGTGCCAGACGGTGCCCCAGGTGAGCCGCCGGTCGGCGTACCGCTTCGGCTCGAAGCCGCCCATCGACTCGGCGTCGACCATCACCAGGGAGACGTCGTGGATGCCCCGCTTGGCGAGCACTTCGCGGAACAGCGGGCTCTGCCGACAGGCCTGGGCGGCCGCGCGAGCCTCCTCCGAGGTGATGCCGGGCCGACGCGGGTCGAGTGGACGCCAGTCCAGGCAGCGGTCCGTGGTGTCCTCGCCTTCAGCGTGGTTTGCCGCCGCGCCGTCGTCCCGGCTCCCGGCGGCCAGCGCGACGTCGATCTCCCAGGCGGTGCCGGCGGCGTGGTCCATGGCCACCAGTCCGAGTCGGACCTCCCCGGCCGCGGCCGTGCCGGCCAGGACGGCCCGGGCGTGTGCCTCGTCCAGCGTGGCCCCCCAGAACCGGGTCCGCTCGCCGAGCCGACCGGCGGCGCGGGCGGCGGCGACGGCCCGGGCGATCTCCGCCGGGCTGGGTGGGTCGAGCGGATGGTTGCGGTGGTTGCGCCCGTCCGGGCTGGGGTGGCACGCGCTCACGATTGCTCCTGTCGCCGTCGCGGGAGTCGTTCCGATGCGGTCCGGCTCGTCTGGGGTCGGTCTGCGTCGCGTCGTGGTGGCTGCGGCGGGCCGGTGCTTCCTAAGAACTCCCTGGCCAAGGTAGTCTCGGATACTACCGCAGGATCTTTGGATCCAAAACCGGGATCCAAAGCGAAATGTACGGGACCCGCAGGGTCGCCGACCGGCTTGCTATCGTGACACCCACATCGCACCACTGTGGAAACGATGGCGGCCGGGCCGGCACCCGGCCGGCTGCGCCGCACACCGAACAGACAGGGGCACCGGGCATGCCAGCCAGCTCGACGGAAACCACCAGCAGTGCCCTCGTCGACGCCACCGCGGCCAAGATCCGCGCCAAGATCATGTCTGGGGAGATCCCGATCGGCGCCCAACTGCGCCAGGCCGAGCTGGCCAAGCTGCTCGGAGTCAGCCGCACCCCGGTCCGGGAGGCGCTGCGGCAACTGCAGACCGGCGGGCTGATCGAGGTGGTGCCGCACCGGGGCGCGGTGGTCCGGGTGCCGGCGCCGTGGGAGGTCCGGGAAGCCTACGAGGTCCGTGCGGAGCTGGAGGCGCTGGCCTGCGAACGGGCGGTCAGCCGGATCACCGACGACGTCCTGCACGAACTGCGGGAGGCCAACTCGCTGCTGCGGCGTACCGAGCAGGCCGCCCGGGGCAGCATCCCGCAGCGACGGGTCGAGGACGACCCGGGGGTGGCCCGCGCCCGGGTGGCCCTGGCCGGCTCCACCAACGCCGCCAACGACCGGTTCCACACCCTCATCCACCAGGTGGCCGGCAACGACTGGCTGGCCAGGGTGATCAAGGAGATCAATGAGGCGTTCCCGCGCAACGTCTCGGCGCTGGTGCTGCAGGACAATCCGCGGCACCGCGACGACAACTTCCACGAGCACGAACGGATCATCGCCGCGCTCACCGCAGAGGACGGCGAACGTGCTCGGCGTGAGATGCAGGCCCATGTGATCAGCGCCGGTGAGCAGTTGGCTCGCTGGTACGAGCGGCGATCGGCGACGGTGTTTCGGGGTTGACCCGGTCGGCGGCCCAGTCCCCGGGTGGCACCCCGTCGACCCCCATCGCCGCCGGAGCCAGAAACTCCAGATCCGGCCGGGGCACCCCGGTCGCCAGGTCGGCCAGCGCGGCGCCGATCGCCGGGCCGAACTTGAACCCGTGACCGGAACAGGCCGCCGCGATCAACGCCTGCGGATGCGCCGGCAGCGCCCCGACCGCGAACCGGTTGCCCGGCGCCATGGTGTAACGGCAGGCCAGCTCGGCGGTGACCGGGCCGTCGGCGGCCGGCAGGAAACGACGGGCGACGGAGAGCAGCTCGGCGCGCTCGGCGGCGGTCACCGGCCCGGGCGGTCGGTTCAGGTCGTCGACCGGGCCGTGGTCGAACCCCACCTTGACGGCGTCCGGACCGTGCGCCGGGATGCCGTAGAGCAGACCGACGCCGGGGACCTCGACCGAGAACGGGCCGAGCGCCGGCGGGGCCAGCAGCGCCGGGGTGGACGAGCCGATGTGGATGTTGACGATCCGCACGGTGGTCAGCCGGCCGGCGAGCTCCGGCACCAGGTCGGCGGTCCACGGCCCGGCACAGATGACCAGCCGGTCGGCGAGAACGTCACCGGAGTCGGTGTGCACCCGGACCCCGGCACCGTCCGGATGCCAGCCGGTCACCCGGCAGCCGTCGCGGCGGTCCACTCCGGCGGCCCGGCCGAGCGCGGCCAGCGCGTCCATCGCGGCGGCGGCGTCGATCACGCCGGCCGCCGGATCGTGTACGGCCACCATGTCAGCGCCGAGCACCAGCCCCGGCGCGATGCCGGCGGCCTGATTGGCGTCGACCAGGACACAGTCCGGCCCGCGCAGGGTGCTGCTGGTCCGGGCCGGTCGCGCGTACAGGCCGCCGACGGTGCTGACCAGCCGGCGGCCGGCCGCCTGCTCCAGCTCGCGCCAACCGGTGTACGCGCGGTTTACCAGGTCGTCCCAGACCGGCGACGGGTAGGCGCGGCGGATCATCCGGGTCCGACCGTGGGACGACCCTTCGGTGTGCCCGGCCGGCAGCCGGTCGAGCTGGATCACCCGGACGCCGCGCGCGGCGAGTGCCCAGGCAGCGCTGCGACCGTGGACGCCGGCACCGACGACGATCACCTCGGCTCGGCGTTCGGCACCGGTCAGCAACGTGGGAGCCGGGGCCGGCGCGGCAGTCGTCGCCGGGGGCACAGCCGACGGCGGAGGCGCAGCCTCCGAAACAGCCGGTACGGACGGTGGGGTCGGCACGGGTGGTGGGGTCGGTACGCCGGTGGCCGTCGGGCGGGCCAGTCGGGCCAGCAGCGCGTCCACCTCGGTGTCGTCGTTGTAAACGTGCACGGAGGCGCGGACCACCGCCGGCAGGCCGCGTCGGCCCAGGTCCCACTGGCCGTGGCTGGCCGGTACGGCGACCAGGTGCAGGCCGGCGGCGCGCAGCGTGCGTACCGTCGTGGTCGGCTCCTCGCCGTCGCGGACGAAGGTGACGATGCCGCCGCCGGCCGCCGGCGGGTCGACCACGGTCACTCCGGGAAGCTCGGCCAGCCCGGTCCGCAGCCGGGCGGCCAGCCCGCTGACGTACGCCGAGATGGCGTCGACGCCGAGGGCGAGCGCCTCGGTCAGCGCGGTGCCCAGGCCGAGCCGCAATGCGTGCGACGCCTCCCAGGTTTCGTACCGCCGGGCGCCGGGCAGCAGATCGTACTCCTCGTCGCCGGTCCACCGGGCACCCCGGACGTCCGGGGTCAACGGCCGGGCACGCTCGCGCAGCGCCGGACCCAGGTAGAGCAGCCCGGTGCCGCGCGGTCCACGCAGGAACTTGCGGCCGGTGGCGACCAGGATGTCGGCGTGCATCACGCCGACGTCGACGGGCAGTTGGCCGACCGACTGGGTGGCGTCGACCAGCAGCGGCACGCCGGCCGCGGCGACCCGGGCGCCGATCTGCGCGACCGGTTCGATCAGCGCCGACGAGGTCGGTACGTGGGCGACGGTGACCAGCGCGGCCGGCTGCCGCAGTGCCTGCTCCAACTGGTCCAGGTCGACGCCGCCCGAGCCGTCGGTGGGCAGCACCTCGACGCTGATGCCCCGGGTGCGGCGCAGCTCGAGCAGGTGCAGTGCGGAGCTGACGTAGCTGGACGCGGAGGCGAGGATCCGGTCGCCGGGGCCGAGACGCAGCGCGTCGATCGCCCGGTGCCATGCGACGGTGGCACTCTCCACCAGAGCCACGTCCTCCCCGGTCGCGCCGATCAGCCGGCCGGCCAGGTGGTACACGTCGGCGGTCCGCTCGGCTGCGGCCTCGGCCGCCTCGTAGCCGCCGAGCCGCGATTCGAGCCGCAGGTGGTCGATGACCGTGTCGAGGACGGCGAGGCTGGGCAGTGCGGCGCCGGCGGCGTTGAGGTGGTGGGCCAGGGTCGCGCCGGGAGTGGCGGCCCGCAGTGCCACCGAGTCCAGCGGCACGGGCGACGGGTCGGCGGGCTCCGCGCCCGCGCCCGCCGGCCCGTTCTGGGATGCAGAGTCTGTCAAGGTGGATCCCATCGGTGATCGGGGCGGTGCCCGGTCCGGCGAGGTGCCACCGACCGGACCGGGCACCGCCGGTCAAAGCGCGACGACGACGCCCTTGCGCTCGCAGTACGAATGCAGGGCGTCGTCGCCCAGGTCCCGGCCCAGACCGGAGTCCCCGACTCCGCCGAAGGACAGCGCCGGGTCGAAGATGTTGTACGTGTTAACCCAGACCGTGCCGACCCGCAGCGCGGCGGCCATCCGGTGGGCCCGGGACAGGTCCCGGGTCCACACCCCGGCGGCCAGCCCGTACGACGTGTCGTTGCCGATCTCGACCGCCTCGTCCTCGTCGTCGAAGGCGATCACCCCGGTAACCGGACCGAAGATCTCCTCCCGGGCGATCACCATGTCGTTGCGTACCCCGGTGAACAGGGTCGGCTCGACGAAGTAGCCCGGCCGGTCCGGCACCCCGCCGCCGACCGCGACCGTGGCGCCCTCCCGGATGCCGGTCTCGATGTACGACAGCACCTGCTGGCGCTGCTCCTCGGAGACCAACGGACCGACGGTCACCCCGCCGTCCAGTCCGTTGCCCAGCGGCACCCGGCGGGTCGCCGCGGCCAGCCGCTCGGTCATCTCGTCCAGGATCGACCGCTGCACCAGCAACCGGCTGCCGGCGGTGCACATCTGCCCGGAATGGCCGAACGACGCCCGCATCGCGGTCAGCACTGCGGCGTCCAGGTCGGCGTCGGCGAAGACGATGTTCGGGCTCTTGCCACCCAGTTCCAACGTGAGCCGCTTCGTCGTCGCCGCCGCACCGGCCATCACCAGCCGGCCCACCTCGGTGGAGCCGGTGAACGACACCTTCGCCACCTGGGGGTGGGCGACCAGCGCCGCGCCGACCTCGCCGTCGCCGGTGAGCACGTTGAACACCCCCGGTGGTACGCCGGCCTCGGCGGCCAGCGCGGCCACCCGCAACATGGTCAGCGGGGTCTGCTCGGCCGGCTTGACCACCACCGGGCAGCCGGCGGCCAACGCCGGGGCGATCTTGAAGCAGCCGGTCATGATCGGAAAGTTCCACGGCAGGATCAGCGCCGCGACGCCGGCCGGTTCCAGCACCGTGTAGACGTGGTGGCTACCGCCGTCGATCGGCACCACGGTGCCGGTCAGCCGGCTGGTCGCCCCGGCGAAGTGCCGGAAGGCCCGGGCGGCGGCGCCGGTGTCGGCTCGGGAGCGTTCGATCGGCTTGCCGTTGTCCCGGGTCTCCAGCACCGCCAACTCCTCGAGGTGCGCCTCGATCAGGTCGGCGAGCCGGTGCAGCACCCGGGTGCGCTCCAGCGGGGCCAGTCCGCTCCACCGCCGGTCGGCGTAGGCCCGGGTGGCGGCGGCCACCGCCGCGTCCACGTCGTCGGCGGTGGCCTGGGCGACCCGGCTGATCACCGCACCGGTGGACGGGTCACGCACCTCGATCAGCGCGCGCCCGCCCGGGGCGATCCACTCGCCGTCGACGTGGAACGGCTCCAGGTCGGCCAGTGAGGCGACAGACGACGTCATCGGGCAGCTCCCTCAGATCAGGTCGAAGTACTCGCGCTGCTCCCAGTCGGAGACGTGCGCGAGGTAGCGGGCGAACTCGCGGCGCTTGAGCGTCGCGTACCAGGAGATCACCGGGGCGCCGAGCGCGGCGGTGAACGCCGGATCGGCCTCCAGCGCGGTCAGCGCCTCGGCGAGCGAGGCCGGCAGCCGGGGCGCGTCGGCGGCGTACGGGTCCTGCACCGCCGGCGGCGGTGCGAGCCGCCGGTCGATCCCGTCCAGGCCGCTGACCAGCTGTGACGCGATGTAGAGGTACGGGTTGGCGGCCGGCTCGCCGCACCGGTTCTCCAGCCGTACGCCGGTGTCGGAGCCGGCACCGACGGCTCGGACCATGGCCCCTTTGTTGTCGACCCCCCAGGCCACCCGGTCCGGGGCGAGCGAGAACGGCAGGTAACGCTTGTAGCCGTTGACCGTCGGGGTGGCGAACGCGGCCGCCGCACCGGCGTGCTCCAGCAGACCGGCGAGGTAGTGCCCGGCGACCGAGGAGAGCGCCTCCCCCGGCGTGACCGGGTCGAACGCCGCCGCGCCGGTGGCCAGCTCACGCAGCGACTGGTGCAGGTGCCAGCCGGTGGACGCGGTCTGGGCACCGGCCGGACGGGACATGAACGTGGCATGGTAGCCGTGCCGGCGGCAGAGCTGGCGGATCGCCGAGCGGGCCAGCAGCACCTGGTCGGCGGCGACCGCCGCGTCCCCGGCGGTCATGGTGATCTCGAACTGGCTCGGCCCGAACTCCAGCTCCAGGGAACGCAGCGGCAGGTCGAGCCGGGTCAGCCCGTGGTGCAGCAGTTGGACCACCTCGTCGGCGCGGTCCAGCCCGTCCTCGTGCAGCAGTTGCGCGCCCCGGCTCAGCGGCCGGGTGCCGCTGGGCTGACCGGGCGCACCCGGCCGACCCACCTGGTCGTCGTCGAAGCCGCCGTCGGTGGGACCGTCGGCGGCGAAGACGTGGAACTCCAGCTCGGCGCCGACGGTCAACGCGTACCCGGCGGCGGCCAGCCGGTCGAGCTGCCCGCGCAGCAGGCCACGGGTGCAGAACGGCACCGCGGCACCGTCGGGGAACCGCAGGTCGCACAGCACCCAGCCGGTCCGTGGCGCCCACGGCAGCACCCGGAACGTGGTCGGGTCGGGCACCAGCACGATGTCCCCGGCACCGGCGAACCCGCTCACCCCGACGCCGGTGTCGGCGGCGAAGACCGGAAAGACCGACGCGCCGGACGGGTCCTTGAGCAGCAGCGACGACGGCGCGGTCACGCCGGACCGCAGTGCCGTGGCAGCCGCTTCGCGGGTCAACGTCTTGCCGCGCAGCACGCCGTGCTGGTCGGCGAAGGTGAACCGGATCAGCTCGATCCCGAGCTCGTCGACGACCCGGCGCAGCTGGCCGGCGGCGGCGTACTGGGCGTCGGTCCACAGTTGATGACGGTCGATGAAGCCGCCCCGGTCGGCGGCGAGCATCGGCACGGCGCGGCGGCCGTCCCCACCGTCGGCGACGGGCCGTTCGTCGAGGCTACGCATCGCCGGCCGCCGACCGCGCCGGGGCGCCGGCCCACGGTGAGCCGGCCCGCCGCTGCGCCTCGCGTTCGCGCCAGGTCTGCTCCCAGCCGTCGGTCGGGGCCACGGTGTCGACGGCGAGCGGACCGGTCAGCTCGGCAGCTGCGGCCTCGTCGGCCGGGCGGGCCGGGACCGGGCTGCCGGCCTCAAAGGCGTCAATGGCGCGCAGCAGCAGCCGGCGGTTCGCGGTGACCGCCCGGTCGGAGACGCCGAGGCGCTCCACGGTGCGGTCCTGGATCGGGCCCATGCTCTCCACTGCCCACTGGTCGTGGACGTTGATGTCCAGGCCCATCCCGGTGTAGGTCAGGTCCCGCTGCTCGGCCGGGTCGAAGCCCCAGTTGTTGGCCCGGTTGCGCAGCGGCCGGTAGTCCGGCAGGGAGACCTCGTCGAGCCGCTGGGCGAGCAGGGTCTGCTTGTCGGTCGGCTCGGCGAAGTCGTAGAAGATCATGTACCAGTAGTGGTGGTAGTCGTCGATCGGCACGTGCCACTGGCAGAAGACCTTGTCGTTGCCGAACGGGACCACGAACGCGTTGGGGAAGACCAGGTTCGTGATGCGTACGTGGCGGATCTCGTCGGTGAGCTGGCGCAGCGCGTACACCCGCAGGCCGTGCTCGGCCTGCTCAACCTCGATGTCCGGCCGGTAGGCGTCGCCGACCAGCTTGGACAGCTTCTGCCCGGTGCCGGCGACCTCCTCGCTGAACTGCTGGCCGTAGACGTCGCGCGGATCCTCGTCGATGAACCGGTGCAGGAACGAGACGTGGCTGGGGTCGATGCCGCCCTCGACGCCCTGCAGCCAGTTGCACTCCCACAGTCCTTTGAAGGCGAAGGTGTACTCGTCGGGGGCCTGGAAGCAGTCATAGTGCGGCATCGGCGGCGGGTCGCCCTCGCCGAGGTAGGCGAAGATGATCCCGTTGCGCTCGACGCACGGGTAGCTGGGGATGCGCACCTTGCTGGCGAAGGTGCTGTGCGGCGGCTCGGCCGGCTGCTCCAGGCAGCGCCCGTCCGGCCCGTACAGCCAGCCGTGGTAGAGGCAGCGCAGCCCGCCGTCCTCGTGCCGGCCGTACGCCAGGTCGACGCCCCGGTGCGCACAGAACCGCCCGACCAGCGCCCAGCCACCGTCGGCCTGCTGGAACAGCACCAGGTCCTCGCCGAGCAACCGGACGGGTTTGACCGGCCGCTGCGGGTCCAGCTCCGACACCAGCGCCGCCGGTTGCCAGTACGCGCGCATCAGCCGACCGAGCGGCGTGCCCGGCCCGGAGCGGGTGATCAGCTCGTTCTCCTCGCGCCGCAGCATGGCACCCCTCCCAGCTAGGCATCCGATCCAGCGTGCATTGGATCCAATCCTGGCACAGATGTCGGCAGAGCGATAGATGCAGCATCCCCCTGTTTCCGCCGATGATCAGCGCTCCGCCCCGTCGTACCGCGACGTCACTCACGCCGGCGGCGACCGCCGCTCCGGCGCGCTGGACACCCGACGCCTCGGCCAGCATCCCGGCATCGAGCGCAGTACCCCACGCACGACAGCGCACTGCGTGCTGCGGCGGAGTTCCTCACCGAAAGAAGCTTGGTGACAGTTGTCGGAGAGTGTCCTGGGTAGCCGGATGACTGACGCCGAGCGCTCGCGACTGGTCGTCAAGGAGCCGTTCCAACTCCTTTTTGGCTGCCCGGCGCTTACCCTGTCCCCGCAGCGCGAGAGCAAGCCAGTAGCGTGGCCGGACGTCCAGGGTCTCTGGGTGCTCCAGGTTAAGCATCCGGGTACGGGCTGCGATGAGCTCGCGGAGCAGGAACTCCGCATCGGCGTATCGCCCATGCAGCACGAACGCTTCAGCCAGTGAATGGCGCGCGTCCCATGTCTCGACGTGACCTTCACCCAGTACTCGCGCACGCACCTCGATGACGTGGTGGTACGCGGCCTCGGCCTCCGCCAACCGAGCCTGGCTGGCGATCGCCCACGCGAGACAGCAGAGCGTATGCAGCGTATCGGGATGCTCGTCACCGAGAACCCGGATGCGAACCTCGCGGACGGCACGCAACTCGGCTTCTGCGGCCGGCCAGTCACCCAGCTTGCCGCGTGCCCAGGCGAGCTTGTGCCGGGTATCGAGAGTATCCGGGTGGTCGACCCCCAGTGTTCGATTTCGAGCAATCAACACCGGTCTCAACTCCTCGGCCGCTTCGTCCCACCGCCCATTCCTACCGATGGCCCAGGCACGTTCATGGCGCAACCGCAGACAGGCCTCATCGTCCGCACTCAGCCGGGCCGCAAAGGAGAGTGCCTCGTCCGCGAGTTTTTCACCCTTTGTTTCGTGACCGCTCCAGACGAGGAAGGCAGCAACATGTGCGGCGGCCTCTAATAGCCGCCTCAGGTACTCATCGTCAAGATGCCGCGCTGTGGTTGCAAGTAACTCCCGCACGTGCGGAGCCAATTGCTCGAACCACGACCATTCCCGGTTGTCATCAAACCGCAGAGAATTAACCCCGGAATGAATCAAGTTCACTGCGGTTCGCCGAATCTCGTCAGTCCCGGATCCCGGCGATTCCTGGCCGACCTCGTCGAGAAGCGTACGGTTCGTCTCTGCGACGACCGGGTGCACCACCAGCGCCTGACTCGACTCCGGATCACCGCCGACACCTGTTGAACACTCGTCTACAAGGCAGAGCTCAGCGAGCCCTCGGAGCGTCTGGCTCACCTCGACGGCATTCACTTCAGCGACGCGCATCGGCCTGCCGACCCGCAGAGACTCGATCGGCCGCAGCCGGAGCAGGTCAACTGGTATCGGCACTCCAGCTGCATACCGGGACAGAAGCCGCAACATGTCCCGAGCCTGCGGCACGCCCTCATCGGTCAGCAGATCCAGTGACAACTCCCAGGTCCGCGCTACGACCACCCGTTCGTAATCACCGTAAAGCTTGTCCCGGTCGAGTGCACCCACGGCACCCGTCCTGTCAAGTTCTCGGGTGAAGGCCTTGAAAGATTGCCATCGGGCGAACCTGGAACTGATGTTCGCGCCAGCCAGGCGCAAGGCCAGCGGCAGGTGCCCGAGCCTGTCGGCCAGCAGGTCAGCGTCTTCCCTCGAACCCGCATCAGGTGCCGCGTCGATCAGCACGTCAACCGCGTCGGATGCAGTCAACAGATCGATCTGCCGCACATCTACGATTCGGCCCCATCGGCGCCGACTGCGACATCTGCTGGTTACCAGCACCAACCCTCTCTTGCTGGATCGCAACCACCCCGGCTCATCGGCAACGCCGCCTAATAGCAGGCACGGGTCGTCGACATTGTCGAACACGAGCAGCCAACCCGGATCAGCCCGTTCCAGAAGATCCCATAGCCGATCCTTTGCAGCCCCTGTGCCGGCTCGAATCGCCGCCACGTCAACATCGTTCGCCCCGAGAACCCGGGCCAGGCTGACTAATCCATCGCTGAGGCTCCGTGCATCATGTGCCCGCACCCACCATGCCGAATTATTGCGTTGGTTCTCAGTCGCCCACCGGAACGTTTCCAGCGCGACTGTCGATTTACCCACACCCCCTGGTCCGGCCAGGACCTGCACCCGACCCGGCGGCCGCCGTAGCCAACTACGCAACGACCGCAGCACTTCGCTACGGCCGCGCACCCTGACAGGCAAACTGCCGATCGGTGCCGCCAGCGAGGCACCCGGCGACGCGGCCCAGTCCGGTCCGGGCTCGACGAGCTCTCTAGCCGACGATCGCGTCCGTTTCCGAATCAGCGAGGTCACCAGAATCCCGACCGGGACGACGCCGATGGCTGCGGAGATCCATGATACGCGTTCGAGGAACGGATCTACGTCCACCAGTTTCCCATCGAGAGTCGTCGACTACCATCGTGCGACCACTATGCCAGCCCATCGCAACACCGCTGGTTACGTCACTGCCTCCGGATGGTGCGCCGTCACAGCGCCAGAACTTCGTCCACCTCGGCGGCGAAAAGTTGCGCCGGGTCAATGCCCATCCCGTCGAAGTGGCCGGCGAGTTCCAGCGAGAGCACCCCGTGTAGCCGGGTCCAGAACGCCAATGCTCGCCGCATCGCAGCTGGTGGAGCCGGATGCTCGCCGGCCCACTGCCGATGGTCGGCCAGATGGGCCTCCAGCGGAGTCGCCATACCGTCGGACGGGACCGCGGCGCTGGCATCGAGCAGGACCGCCATGATCTCGGCGGCGATCCCGGTGATTTCATCGGGTGCGTGGTACCCCGGCACCGGGGTGCCGTACATCAGCAGTTGACATCCTCTCCGCCTTGAAGAACGGAGATTCCCTCCACGCTGCGCGTGGAACACGCGGCGTCCGGGTGGGTTACCGCTTCACTGCGCGCCGCCGGGACAAGTCCCGGTCTTACGTGCGCTCGACGGTCGTTGAAGTCCGCCTGTCCGGCGGCCTTGATGTTGATGGCGGCGTTGAT
>NZ_JBHMIN010000041.1:0-56347 GCF_048060215.1 Micromonospora sp. LOL_021
CGGAAACGATCTCCTGTGTCATCGGGCTGCACTTCTACAGGATCGCCTGTGAATAGACCTCCTTTATCACAATGCCGAATGGTTCCGGGACGATCCGCGACTGCGTGAGAGGGCTACGTCGGAGACGCTCCTGTACTGGACTCAACTCGACACGGAAGTGGCCAGCAGTCGGGCACAGCGCGCGTGGCGCAACCTTCACGTCGGCTCGCTGCCGGGAAATTACGGGGAGGTGACTTCCCACGCCGCTACCAGCAGGACCTGGCAAGACGCCTGGCGGACGTGGGTTTTAGCCGCTAACACGAAATGATCCGATGCGACAAGGGTGCCGTTGGCTATAATCCGCCTGGAGGGCAATCGTGCAAATTGCCACCGCAAACCAATGCTTCCTCGGCCGTCCTCGCGCTAAAGGAACACGAGAACGTCGACTGGGAAGCGGTATGGCGCTGATGTGGTCAAGGGAGTCCTTCGTGTGATGGGCAATGTTGACTGTTGCGCGAAGGGCGGCATCAAGGGCAGCGCAGAAACGGGCGCTAACGGTGGCCAAGTCGGTGACGTCGGCTTTGGTCAGCGTAGGTCGGGGCTGGGCGTTGCCGGCGATCTGAGCGGCGGTGCGGAAGCCGAGCATCGCAACAGCAGCCCGGTGCGGTGACGGGTGCGTAGCTGGTGGCGATTCGAGCGAGGGTGGCTGGTGAGTCACAATGACCGCACCGGCGTGGGGCCGTTGAGCTACAGGTAGAGGCCGGTGGAGTCTTCCTCGACCCGCTGGGCGGCCACCGCGTGCACGTCGCGTTCGCGGAGCAGGACGTAGCCGCGACCGTGCAGCTCGACCTCGGAGCGGTCCTCGGGGTCGAACAGCACCCGGTCACCGGTGACGATCGAGCGTACGTTCGGTCCGACCCCGACCGTGGTCGCCCAGGACAGTCGCCGGCCCACCGACGCGGTGGCCGGGATCACGATGCCGGCGGTGGAGCGGCGCTCACCCTCGCCGCCTTCGAGTTTGACCAGCACCCGGTCATGCAGCAGGCGGATCGGCAAACCGTTGTCGTGTGGTGGGTCGGCGGTCACGACCGAACCGTACCGCGTGGGTGTGCCGGCCGGTCGCGGGTGGGTCGGCGGGATGGTTGCCCGATGCCCGTACGGGGCACTTCGGGGAGAGTTCAGGGAGGCAGCGGCAGCAACGACGCACATGTGCCCGTTACCGTGTACGGACCGACACTTGACTCCGGGGGTTTCGCTTGAGCCGGCTGCAACAAATGAGAGGGCGGCTACGCCAGGCGTACGAGGCCGGGCGGGAGTCGGTGCGGGCCGCCCGGGAGCGGGAACGGTCCCGCCGGGCCGCCGCGGCCGGTGCCGCCGACGAGCTGACCGGCGCGGGTGCAGACCCGGGCGCGGAGACCCCGCCGCCGGGCGACGGGCACCTGTCGACCACGAGCCGCGACGACGCGGACGTGCCGCACGCGCTACGGATCGCCGCCGCCTGGTCGTGGCGGCTGATCGTGATCGGCATCGTCGGATGGGCGTTGCTGCGGGTCATCGGCAACGTCCGGATCGTCATCATCCCGGTGCTGGTGGCGTTGCTGCTCGCCGCGCTGCTCGCCCCGGCGGTCGGCTGGCTGCTGCGGGCTCACGTGCCCCGTACCCTGGCCACGGCGGTGGTGCTGATCACCGGGCTGGCCGGGGTGGTCGGCACGCTGACCCTGGTGGTCAACGAGTTCATCACCGGCCTGCCCGACCTGAGCGAGAAGGCGGCCAGCGGCATCGGGGAAATCCAGCAGTGGCTGCGGACCGGGCCGCTCAAGCTCGACGACGGCCAGCTCGACGAGTACGTCGAGGCCGGGCAGAACTGGATCACCGAGAACACCCAGACGTTGACCAGCGGCGCGGTCTCCACCGCCGGTACGGTCGTGGAGCTGTTCACCGGTGCGCTGCTGGTGCTGTTCTCGACGTTCTTCTTCCTCCGGGACGGGCAGCGGATCTGGCGGTTCATCGTCGGCATGTTCCCGGTCGCGGCGCGCTGGCGGGTCGACGACGCCGGTAGCGCGGCCTGGACGACCCTGGTCGCCTATGTCCGGGCGACCGTGCTGGTGGCGTTCATCGATGCCGTGGGCATCGGGATCTTCCTGGTGCTGTTCGACATCCCGTTCGCGTTCGCGCTGGCCGCGCTGGTGTTCCTGGGGGCGTTCATCCCGATCGTCGGCGCGACCCTGTCCGGCGCGGTGGCCATCCTGGTGGCCTTGGTGGACAGCGGCTGGGTCACCGCGTTGATCATCCTGGGTGCGGTGATCGCGGTTCAGCAGCTGGAGGGCAACGTCCTGCAGCCGTTGATCATGGGGCGGGCGGTTGCGATCCACCCGCTGGCCGTGGTGCTTGCGGTGACCTCCGGTGTGGTGCTGGCCGGCATCGTCGGCGCGCTGGTCGCCGTACCGCTGATCGCGGTGCTGAACACGGCGGTACGCCGGCTGGCCCGCCGCCGGCACGTCCCGCCACCGCCGACGCCGGCTTCCGTGGTGGTCGGCACCAGCCCGCCGTGACCCGACCGCAGCCGACCGGCGGCCGAACCGCCCGACTCGCGGCGGGTCAGCTGGCGGCCAGCCGGCGCAGCGCGCCCTGCACCACCTCCGGCCGGGTGGTGTACCAGAACGGCGGCAACGAGCGGCGCAGGAACGCGCCGTAGCCACGGGCCGTCTCCAACCGGGAGTCCAGCACCGCCACGACACCCCGGTCACCGGTCGACCGGATCAGCCGACCGGCGCCCTGCGCCAGGCGTACCGCCGCGATCGGCACGCTGACCGCCGCGAACCCGGAGCCGCCGGCGGCGTCCACGGCGGCGGCGCGGGCGGCGGCCAGCGGCTCGTCCGGCCGGGGGAACGGCAGCCGGTCGATCACCACCAGCTGGCAGGCGTCGCCGGGCACGTCCACCCCCTGCCACAGCGACATCACACCGAACAGGCAACTCGCCCGGTCCTCCCGGAACCGGCGGACCAGCAGCGGCAACGCCTGCTCGCCCTGCACGTGCACGGTCAGCCCGGTCCGCGCCCGGACCAGCTCCGCCGCCTGCTGCGCGGCCCGCCGGGACGAAAACAATCCGAGGGTACGGCCACCGAGTGTGCCGATCAGCGACAGCAGCTCCTCGCCGGCCTGGGCGGGCAGCCCGGAGACGGTCGGCCGGGGCAGGTGCGCGGCGACGTACAGGATTCCCTGCTTGGGGTAGTCGAACGGGGAACCGACGTCGAGTGACCGCCAGCTGAGATCGTCGGCCGTGACCGCCTCGGTCTGCTCGGTGGCCGGGGCGGCGGTCTCCAGACCCAACGACCGGGCCACCGTGTCGAACCGGCCGCCCAGGGTCAGGGTGGCGGAGGTGGCCACCACGGTCCGCTCCTCGTAGAGGTGGCTGGACAGGGTGCCGGCCACCGACAGCGGTGCCACCACCAGCGCCCGGCGGTTGGCGGCCGGGCCGTCCGGCTTCTCCACCCAGGCGACGTCGTGTTCGGCCTCGTCGAGCAGCCGTTGGGCGGTGGTGGAGAGCTCGTCGAGCACCGACTTGGCCTGCTGTTTGCGCACCGGGTCCGGGTCGTCGGCCTTGATGTCGCCGATCTTGTCCAGCGCGGCCCGGGTCGCCGACTCCAGCAGGGTGCACGCCTCGTGCAGTGCTGGCGGCAGACCGCTGGTCAGCCGCCCGGCCGGCGACTCGCCCAGCCCGACGGCGAGGGCGTCACCGGCCTCGGTGAGCTGCTCGGCGGTCTCCGGCGGCAGCAGCGGCCGGGCCCGCCGGGCGGCCCGGTCGATCACGTCCGGGGTGAGCTCGGCCTGGGCGGCCGAGGAGACCCGGTCGGCCAGCTCGTGGGCCTCGTCGACGATCAGCAGTTTGTGCGGCGGCACGATGTGCCGGCCGGCGAGCATGTCGACGGCGAGCAGGCTGTGGTTGGTGACCACCACGTCGGCCTCGCGGGCCCGGAACCGGGACGCCTCGGCGAAGCACTCCTCGCCGTACGGGCAGCGGGCCGCCCCGACGCACTCCCGGGCCGGCATCGACACCTGCCGCCACACCTGGTCGTCGACGCCGGGGTCCAGCTCGTCGCGGTCGCCGGTGTCGGTCTCCATCGCCCAGTCGCGTAACCGTTGCACCTGCTTGCCGAGCCGGCCGGCGGCACCCAGCCAACGGGTGCCACCACCGTTGCTGCCGCCGCTGTCGGCGTTGTCGCCGGCGGCGTCGAACAGGTCCGTCGGCTCCTCCTCGGCCGAGTCCTCCAGCCGGGCCAGGCACAGGTAGTGGTGCCGGCCCTTGAGGACGGCGAAGGTGGGCCGGCGGCGCAGGATCGGCTCGACCGCGTCGGCGAGCCGGGGCAGGTCGTGCTCGACCAGCTGGGACTGCAGCGCCAGGGTGGCGGTGGAGACCACCACCGGACCGTCGACGGTCAGCGCGGGCGCCAGGTAGGCCAGCGACTTGCCGGTGCCGGTGCCGGCCTGCACGAGCAGGTGGTGCCGGCTGCGGATGGCGTCGGCGATCGCCGACGCCATCTCCTGCTGGCCGGGCCGGGCCGAGCCGCCGGGGACCGCGCCGACCGCGGCGGCGAGCAACTGGGCGGCGCTGGGCCGTCCGGTGCCGGACCGGCCGGCCGGGCGCGGCGGGGCCGCCGGAGCGGACGCGGTGCTGGTGGTCGTCGCAGGGGTCACCCGGTGACAGTACCGATCACCAGCGTCGTCCTCGGCGGTCATCCACAGCGTGCCGTCGGGTCCGTCGCCGGTACCCGGGCGTCACCTGCACGTTGCCTTCCGGCGGCCGGCCATCGGTTAAGGTGCGACACATGTCGAGCGATGTCGTACGGGTGGTCTATCGCAAGTACGACGGTTCGGCCCACCGCGACTATCCGGCACGCCGGTTGACTGAGGACGAGGTCGGCGTGTGGCTCGGCGTGCCCCGGGGCACCGAGTCGATCTACCACGGTCGCCCGTCGGTGGAGCAGATCCCGTTCGTCCTGCTGGTGCCGCGTGAGCAGTGGTGGACCTGCATGTTCAACCCGCCACCGCGCACCAGCGAGGTCTACTGCGACATCGCCAGCCCGGCCCGCTGGGAGGACGAGTCCACCGTACACCTCATAGATCTTGATCTTGATGTGGTGCGGCGCCGGGCGACCGGTCTGGTGGAACTGCGCGACGAGGACGAGTTCGCCGAGCACCGGGTGCGATACGGCTACCCGGAGGACGTGGTGGAGTCGGCCTGGGCCGCCGCCCGCTGGTTGCAGGACGCGCTCGGCGACGGCACCGAGCCGTTCGCCTCGGCCTACCGGAAGTGGCTGGCGCTGGTCTGCTGACCGGACCGGCTGGGCGGTCGGCGGTCGGCTGGGCGATGATCGGCTGATGACTGCTGACCTGTACGAGCCACCTGTCCGGGAACTGCTTCGGGTCGGCGCCGGCCGGCCGCTCGACCTGTCCGCGATCGACCCGAGGTCGACGCCAGGGCTGCCGGCGTTGTCGGTGACCGGGCCGGACCGCAAGTCGTGGGCCCGCGCCGAGGTCCGCCGCATCGGCGACGAGTTGGCCGAGCAGCAGGAGATGCTGCACGCCCAGGCGGTTGCCGGCGACGCGGCCGGTCGGCGGGTGCTGCTGGTGCTGCAGGCGATGGACTGCGGCGGCAAGGGCGGCGCGGTGAAGCGGGTGGCCGGCGCGATGAACCCGCTCGGCCTGCAGATCCGGGCGTTAGGGCCACCTACCGAGGAGGAGTTGGGGCACCACTTCCTGTGGCGGATCCGCCAGGCGTTGCCGGCCGCCGGCCAGGTCGGGGTGTTCGATCGGTCACACTACGAGGACGTGTTGGTGGTACGGGTCGAGTCGCTGGTGCCGGAGGAGACCTGGCGGGCCCGGTACGACGAGATCAACGAATTCGAGGCCGGGCTGGTCGACGAGGGTTTCGTGCTGATCAAGGTGTTCCTGCACATCTCGTACGCGGAGCAGCGGGAGCGGCTGTTGTCCCGGTTGACCGATCCGACCAAGCACTGGAAGTACCACCCGGGGGACGTGGACGCGCGCAGCAAGTGGCCGGACTACCAGGCCGCGTACACGGAGGCGTTGAGCCGGTGCGCCACGGACGCCGCGCCCTGGTTCGTGGTGCCGGCCGACCGCAAGTGGTACCGGGACTGGGCGCTGGCGCACCTGCTCCGGGAGCACTTCGCGGATCTGGACCTGAGCTACCCGCCAGCTCGGTTCGACCTGCGCAAGGAGCACGCCCGGCTGCTCGCCGGGGACGGACCGAGAGTGAACGGCGGATGAACAGAGCCTGACTCGTAGGTGTACAGGGGTGGGCCGCGAGCAGACGCGATTCGCTGTTCCCTAGCATTCCCTGCAGAGCGCGCGGGCGTTTCCCGTGGCCAGCCCCTGTTCCCCATCGTCTGCGACGAGGTCTGCGCTGTGAAGTTCTCCTTCCGCCCGGTCGAGGGCGCCTTCTATGAACTGTTCACCAAGGCCGCGCAGAACCTCATGCGGGGCACCGAGCTGCTCAACGAACTCGCCCTGCCCGGGGTCGACGTCCAGTCGGTCAGCGAGCGGCTCACCGAGGTCGAGCACGACAGCGACCAGATCACCCACGACCTCTACAAGAAGATCAACTCGGCGTTCATCACCCCGTTCGACCGGGAGGACATCTACCGGCTGGGCAGCCAGCTCGACGACGTGATGGACCACCTGGAGGCGGTCGGCAACCTGCTCTACCTCTACGGGCTGACCCAGCTGCCGTCGCTGCCCCGGGAGATGCACGAGCTGATCGCGGTGCTCGACCAGCAGGCCCGGGTGACCGCAGACGCGATGCCCCGGCTGCGGGCGATGAAGAACCTCGACGACTACTGGATCGAGTGCAACCGGCTGGAGAACGAGGGCGACCGGTCGTACCGGATGCTGCTGGTCCGGCTCTTCTCCGGCGAGTACGACGCGCTCACCGTGCTGAAGATGAAGGAGGTCGCCGACGAGCTGGAGGCCGCCTGCGACGCCTTCGAGCACGTGGCCAACACCGTCGAGACCATCGCGGTCAAGGAGTCCTGAGCCGGGTGAGCGCCGAACTCATCGCCGTCCTCGCGGTGATCACCGTTGCCATGGTCTTCGACTACACCAACGGGTTCCACGACGCGGCAAACGCCATCGCCACCAGCATCTCCACCCGGGCACTCACCCCACGGGTCGCCCTGATCATGGCCGCGGTCGGTAACTTCATCGGCGCCCACTTTGGTGCCGAGGTGGCCAAGACCGTCGGTAGCGGCCTGGTCGAGTTGCCGGCTGGCGTCTCCAGCCTCGGCATCGTCTTCGCCGGTGTGGTCGGCGCGATCACCTGGAACCTGATCACCTGGTACTTCGGGCTGCCGTCGTCGTCGTCCCACGCGCTGATCGGCGGCCTGGTCGGCGCCACCATCGCCGCCTCCGGCACGGTGCTGTGGGGCGGCATCGCCAGCGACGTGGTGGCGCCGATGGTGCTCTCCCCGCTGGTCGGCTTCGCCCTCGGCTTCCTGGTCATGCTCGCCGTGCAGTGGATCTTCCGCAACGGCCAGCCGGGCAAGCTCAACCGGGGCTTCCGGATCGCCCAGTCCATCTCGGCGGCGGCGATGTCGGTCGGGCACGGCATGCAGGACGCCGCGAAGACCATCGGCATCGTGGTGCTTGCCCTGTTCGTCGGCGGCTTCCAGTCGGACGCCGAGACCATCCCGGAATGGGTCTTCTGGACCTCGGCGACCGTGCTGGCGCTGGGCACCTACGCCGGTGGCTGGCGGATCATCCGTACCCTCGGTCGCAAGATCATCGACCTGCGGCCGCCGGAGGGGTTCGCCGCCGAGACCGTCGCCAGCTCGGTGCTCTACTTCAACGCACTGGTACTCGGCGCGCCGATCTCCACCACGCACACCATCACCTCGGCGATCATGGGCGTCGGAGTGACCAAGCGGCTGTCGGCCGTACGGTGGAACGTCGCCGGCAACATCGTCGGTGCCTGGATCCTGACCTTCCCAGCGGCCGGCGGCATCGGCGCGGTGATGTACTTCGTCGTCCGCCCGCTGTTCAGCTGACCCGCGTCGCTGGGACCAGGTCGGCGAGCAGTGCCTCGACCCGGCGGCGGATCTCGTCCCGGATCGGCCGGACCGCCTCGACGCCCTTGCCGGCCGGGTCGGTCAACTGCCAGTCCTCGTACCGCTTGCCGGGAAAGACCGGGCAGGCGTCACCGCAGCCCATCGTGACGATCACGTCCGAGGACTCGGCCGTGGACCACTCCAGCCGCTTCGGGATCTGGTCGGTGATGTCGATGCCGACCTCGCGCATCGCCTCGACCGCCGCCGGGTTGACCGACTCGGCCGGCGCGGAGCCGGCCGAGCGGACCTCGACCGCGTCGCCGCCGAGGTGACGCAGCCAGCCGGCGGCCATCTGGGACCGGCCCGCGTTGTGTACGCAGACGAACAGCACACTGGGCTTGCTCACGGTGTCTCCTTCGAGGGGTGTGGATCGGCAGATCAGCGTCGGGCGGTCGCCAGGTCGTCGGCCTCGTCGGTCGCCGATCCGCCCGGCTGGGCAGGACCTGCCGGCTGGGCCGGCTCGGCCGGCACCACGACCTGGTCGGCGGCGCGTCCCACCCCCGGGTAGAGCGCCAGCAGCAGGGCGACTCCGACGGCGAGCCCGACGACCTGGGCGACCAGGAACGCCGGGATCGAGGCAGGCTGGATGCCGGCGAAGGTGTCGGTGAAGCCCCGGCCGATCGTCACCGCCGGGTTGGCGAACGACGTCGATGAGGTGAACCAGTAGGCGGCACCGATGTAGGCACCGACCGCGGCCGGTGCCGCGCCGGCCCGGCCCGACCTGGCCAGCGCGAAGACCAGCAGGACCAGACCGGCGGTGGCGACCACCTCGCCGAGCCACAGGTTGCCCGCCGACCGCTCCTTGGCCGACCAGGTCACCGCCGGCAGGGCGAACATCAGGTTGGCCAGGATCGCTCCGGCGACGCCGCCGGTCACCTGCGCGGCGACGTAGCCGGTCAGATCCGGCAGGGTCAGACCGGTGCGGCTGCGTCGCCCGAGGAACCAGTCGGCGGCCGAGACGACCGGGTTGAAGTGCCCGCCGGAGACCGGGCCGAAGATGAGGATCAGCGCGCCGAGCGCGAAGGCGGTGGCGATCGAATTCTGCAGCAGTTGCAGCCCGACGTCGTCCGGCGACAACGTCTGAGCCATCACCCCGGAACCGACCACCGAGGTGACCAGCAGGGCGGTGCCGGCGAACTCGGCCAGCAGCCGTCGCCAGAGTGCGATCGGGTTCACGCGTTCTCCACTTTCTGTAGGTCGTCCAGCAGCCGGCGGACCCGGCGCTCGATCTCGTCGCGAATCGGCCGTACGCCGTCGACGTCCTGCCCCGCCGGGTCGTCCAGCTCCCAGTTCTCGTACCGGGTGCCGGGAAAGACCGGGCAGGCGTCACCGCAGCCCATGGTGACCACCACGTCGGCGGCGCGGACCACCTCGTCGGTCCACGGCTTGGGGTACTCGCCGGAGATGTCGATACCGCGTTCGGCCATCGCCGCGATCGCCGCCCGGTTGACCTCGTGGCCCGGCTCGCTGCCGCCGGACCAGGCGACCACCGTGTCACCGGCCAGGTGGGTGAGGAATCCGAGCGCCATCTGACTGCGGCCGGCGTTGTGGGTGCAGAGGAAGAGCACCACCGGGCGGCCGTCGGAGTGCAGGCCCTCGACCCGGGCCAGGGCCTGCAGCCGTTGCCGGGCGAACCGCTCGGCGAGCAGCGGCAGATAGTTGGGGATGGTGCTGCCGGTGGCGAACTGGTCGTAGCTGGATGCCAGGAACCGTTCGATCGTCTCGGTGTTGTAGGTGCCGTCGAACTCCCGGGCCAGCCGGGTCGCTGCGGTACGCAGCGCCACCTGCTGGTCGATGGACAGGTCGGGGCGGACGGCGTCGGTGACGTCAGACATGGTGGGCTCCGGTGGACGTGGGGGCGGTGGCCCGGCTGGTGATGGCGGGGGCCAGCCGGTGGACCCGGCCGGCGAGGTCGGCGTACGCGGCTTCGAAGGCGGCGTCGGTGTCCACCCGAACCGGGTCCGGCACCGACCAGTGCAGGTCGGGCGCACCGGCCCCGGTTAGCTCCTCGTGGGCGTTGTCGCAGACTGCGACGACCAGGTCGCCGTCGCTGACGACGGCCGACACGTGCGCGGTGCGGGCCGGGTCGAGGTCGAGCTCGAGCCGGCGGGCCAGCGCCACCGCCCGGGGGTGCACCCTGGTCGCCGGCCGGGTGCCGGCTGAGGCGGCCGGGGTCGGGCCGGTGCGCTGCCAGAGCGCTGCGGCGAGCTGGGAACGGGCCGAGTTGTGGGTGCAGACGAAGACCACCCGGTCGACGCCGGCCAGCGGCGGTGGTGCCAGCCCGGCGAGGACGTCCGGCACCAGTTGCAGGTAGCTGCGGCGGCGGTCGCCCTCGGACCGGGCGCGGCGCAGCAGGCCCGCTTCCTGCAGGACCTTGACGTGGTGGGCGACCAGGTTGCTCGGCAGCCCGAGCCGCCGGCCAAGCTCGCCGGGGGCGGCGTCGCCGAGGTGCAGCAGGTCGACCATGGCCAGCCGGGCCGGGTCGCCGAGCGCCGCGTGCACTCGGGCGCGCTGTTCCAGCTGCCCGGCGGGCAGCTGGGCGCGCCGCTCCAGCGGACGGGCGGGCGGCGGCCGGTCGTCGGCACGGTGACTTACCTCAGCGTTCATTGACTCAATGATTGCTGAGGTAAGTCACCGGAGTCAAGCAAACTCCCGGCCTGGATCAGCCGTAGCTGACGCCGATCTGGCCGCGGATCGTGTCCAGCAGCTCCATGATCTCGAGGGACACCGCGTGCGGCACCAGCGGACTCTCCCGCAGACCGGCGGCCAGGCAGCGGTGTACCTCGGCCGCCTCGTACTGGTAGCCGTTGCCGGCCGGCTCGACCACCCGCACCACCTCGGGGTCGCCGGTGCCCCGGCGGAGAGTGAACTCGCTCGGGCAGATGAACGGGTCGGGCAGCGCGATCCGGCCGGTGCTGCCGGTGATCGTCGCGGTCACCGGGGTGGCCCCGACGATACCGCAGGTCAACGCGGCCACCGCGCCCGACTCGTAGCCCAGCAGCACGCCGGTGTTCTGGTCCACGCCCTCCGGGGTGAGTTTCGCCCAGGAGTGCACCGAGTCCGGCCGGCCGAGCACCAGATGCGCCAGGCTCACCGGATAGATGCCCAGGTCGAGCAGGGCGCCGCCGCCGAGCGCGCGGTCGCGCATCCGGCTCTCCGGCGCGAACGGCCCGGCCAGGCCGAAGTCGGCGTGCACCGAGACGACCTCACCGATCGCGCCGTCGTCGATCAGCTCGCACACCCGGCGTACGGTCGGGTTGCACCGCATCCACATGGCCTCCATCAGGAACACGTCTCGGGCCCGGGCGGTCTCCACCAGCTCGGTGCTGCTGGCCAGGTCGAGGGTGAACGGCTTCTCACACAGCACCGCCCGGCCGGCGGCCAGGCAGGTCATGGTCGCGGCGTGGTGCGCCGAGTGCGGCGTCGCCACGTAGACGATGTCGACGTCACCGTCTGCGGCGAGCTCGTCCCATGTTCCGTACGCCCGGGGGATGCCGTAGCGGTCGGCGAACGCCTGCGCGCTGGCCGCCGAGCGGGAGCCGACCGCCAGCACCTCGGCGTCGGGCAGCAGTTGCAGGTCTTCGACGAAGCGGGCGGCGATGCCGCCGGTGGCGAGGATTCCCCAACGAGTCATGCGAGGCACGCTAGCCAGCGAGTCCGTGCGCGGCGACGGCGGGGCGTGCTGGCCGGTCTGCCGGGCGACGACCTACGCTCGGCGCGTGCCCACCGACGACGACGTCACGGCTTTCGCCGCGCCACCCGATCCGATGCTGTTCGCCGTACCCGAGGCGATGGTCGAGCAGGCCAGCCGGTTCTACGCGGCCGGCCGGGAACCGGTGCGACCACGGGTCGCCGCGACCGTGCTGCTGCTGCGCCCGACGACGGACCCGGGCCCGACGACGGACCCGGGGTCGACGGGGGAGCCCGGCGGCACCGGGTTCGAGGTCTACCTGATCCGGCGGGTGGCGGCCGTCGCCTTCGGCGGGGTGTACGCGTTCCCCGGCGGTGGGGTGGATCCCTCCGACGCCGCCGGCGAGCTGGACTGGGCCGGGCCGGACCCGGAGCACTGGGCGGCGCGGCTGGGGTGTCCACCGGACCAGGCGCGGGCAGTGGTCTGCGCCGCCGCCCGGGAGGTGTTCGAAGAGTCCGGGGTGCTGCTGGCCGGTCCGGACGAGACCACTGTGGTCGACGCGGTGGACGGTCCGGAGTGGGAGGTCGACCGGCAGGCGTTGCTCGCCCGGACGCTGAGCTTCGCGGAGTTGCTGCGCCGTCGGCGGCTGACCCTGCGGTCGGACCTGCTCGCCGCGTGGAGCCGGTGGATCACTCCGGACTTCGAGCCGCGCCGGTTCGACGCCCACTTCTTCGTGGCCCGGCTGCCGGTCGGGCAGGCGACCCGGGACGTGTCCGGTGAGGCGGATCAGACGCTGTGGGTCCGGCCGAGGCTGGCCCTGAACCGGGCGGAGAGCGGCGACTGGCAGCTGCTGCCACCCACCCGGGTGACGCTCGGCGAGGTCGCCGGCTGCGCCGACCCGGGTGCCGTCTTCGCGGCCGCCGCTGGCCGGGATCCGGCCGTACCGGTGACCCCTCAGCTGCACGTGGATCCGGACGGGACGGTCAGCTTCGCGGTTGTCAAGCCCTGAACCGGATAGATGATCTTGCGTTACCAAGCGGTGATACTTTGGCGCGCACAAACGCGACAGGGTGCCGGGCGGTCCTCGCCCGCGACCGCTACCGGACGGGACAGATGGCTCCACGACCAGGGACCTCAGCCGCGCGAGGTGCGCCGACGGACACCGACGACCTCGTGCATCTTGCCGTGCCCGCCGAGTACGTCTCGCACATCGCCCGGCTGATCGAGGAGCTCGACCAACGGCCCAGACCGATCCCGAAGCCAGCCCGCCGGGCCCGGTCCACGGCCCGCGCCGCCAAGGAGTGGCCGGTCGAGGAGCTGCGCCGGTTCGCCCAGGGCCGGTCCCGGACGCACCAGACCGTGTTCGCGATCCTCGACCTGCTCGCCGAGCACCCCGGCGAGACCATGTCGGTCGGCGACCTCGCGGCGCGGCTCGGCAGCCCGGTCGACAAGGTGATCGGCGCGCTCGGCGGGCTGACCCGGATCGTCAAGGCGTACCACGACTATCCGAAGTGGGGGCTGCCGTTGCAGCGGATGGCCCGGACCGGTTCCGGCCGCTCCGGTGCGGTCGGCTACCAGCTTCCGGCCGAGCAGGCCCGCCGGTGGCGGCTGGTGCGGCGCGATCGGCCCGAAAGCTGATCACCGACGTAGGCGGCGAAACCCGTCGGCCGAGGTGCGACGTCGGTCACAGTCGAGCGTCGGTTCAGCTCGGACGGCGACCATACAACCCCCGTTCACCTTCTGTTCACCATGCTCCGGTCGGCAGTTTAGCCACGGCTCGTACCGTCCTCGGCGTTCGAGACGGTGAACTCGCCCCCCGCGACCCCTGGGCGGCGACTCGCCACCCGACCTCAGAGAGGCAACGCACCGTGAATCGTAAGTCCCTCCGGCTGGCCGCACTGCCGGCCGCCGTCATGCTTACCCTCGGCGTGGCCGCGTGCGGCGACGACGGCTCGGAGCCTGACAACGGCTCCGGAACCTCGGTCAGCGGCGACCTCGCTGGCGCCGGCGCCTCTTCGCAGGGTGCCGCGATGGAGGCGTGGATCGCCGGATTCACCTCCGTCGCCCCGGACGCGACCGTCACCTACGACCCGATCGGCTCCGGCGGCGGCCGCGAGCAGTTCACCAGCGGCGGTTCCGACTTCGCCGGCTCTGACGCGTACCTCGACGAGGAAGAGGTCGCGGCGGCCCTGGAGACCTGCGGCGAGCAGGGCTTCATCGAGTTCCCCGGTTACATCAGCCCGATCGCCGTGGCGTACAACCTGCCGGGCGTGGAGACGCTGAACCTGTCGCCGTCGGCGATCGCCCAGATCTTCGACAACAAGATCACCAACTGGAACGACCCGGCGCTCGCCGAGCTCAACCCGGACGCCGCACTGCCCGACCTGGCGATCACCGCCGTGCACCGCTCGGACGAGTCCGGCACCACCGAGAACTTCGTCGACTACCTGGCCAAGGCCGCCCCGGCCGACTGGCCGTACGAGGTCTCCGGCGACTGGCCGACCACCGGTGGCGAGGCCGCCGCGCAGACCCAGGGTGTCGCTGCCGCGCTGCGCGGCGGTGAGGGCACCATCGGCTACATCGACGCCTCCCAGGCCACCGACCTCGGCGTCGCCGCGGTCCAGGTCGGCGAGGAGTTCGTCGAGTACTCGGCCGAGGCGGCCGCCGCCGTCGTCGACGCCGCCGAGACCGTCGCCGGTCGCCCCGAGTTCAGCTTCGCCATCGACCTGCCCCGGGACACCACCGAGGCCGGCGTCTACCCGATCGTGCTGGTCTCCTACCAGCTGGCCTGCGTCAACTACGACAGCCAGGAGAAGGTCGACCTGGTCAAGGCGTTCTTCAACCACGTGATCAGCGAGGAGGGCCAGCAGGCCGCCGCCGAGAACGCCGGCTCCGCGCCGATCTCCGCGACGCTGCGCAGCCAGGCACAGCAGGCCATCGACGCGATCACCGTCGCCGGCTGAGTCCAGCACCACGTCCAGCCCTGCGACCCAGGTCCGGACGGTCACCCGGTGGCCGTCCGGACCTGCGGCGTATCCCCGCACCGCCCGTCACGACACGGCCTGAGGAGGCGTAATCCGTGACAAAGCCCGCCACCGCGCAGAGCGGTACCCCATCGAGTGATCCGCCGCCCGGCGGCGACTCGCCGCGCGGCACGTCGACGGGCGAGCCGCCGAACGCCGAGACCCGTCGTCGGGGCCGGTCCGGCAAACGGATCGGTGACCAGATTTTCTCCGGCACCGCCGTCGGCGCCGGCGTGCTCATCCTGGTCACCCTCGCCGCGGTCGCGGCCTTCCTGCTCTACGAGGGACTCCCCGCCCTGGTCGCCGACCCGGAGGACCTGCCCGGCGGTGAAGGCTTCATCGCGTACGTCACCCCGCTGCTGTTCGGCACGGTCCTCGCCGCGGTGATCGCGCTGGTGTTCGCCACCCCACTCGCGATCGGCATCGCGCTGTTCATCTCGCACTACGCGCCGCGCCGGATCGCCGCCGGTCTGGGCTACCTGGTCGACCTGCTGGCTGCCGTACCCAGCGTCGTGTACGGACTGTGGGGCATCTTCTTCCTCGCCCCGAACATCGTTCCGGTCTACCGCTGGCTGGAGGAGTACCTGGGCTTCATCCCGTTCTTCGCCGGCCCCGCCTCGGCCACCGGCCGGACCATGCTGACCGCCGGTCTGGTGCTCGCGGTGATGATCCTGCCGATCATGACCGCGGTCAACCGGGAGGTCTTCCTGCAGACGCCCCGGCTGCAGGAGGAAGCCTCCCTGGCGCTCGGCGCCACCCGCTGGGAGATGATCCGGATGACCGTGCTGCCGTTCGGCCGCTCCGGAATCATCAGCGGCAGCATGCTCGGGCTGGGCCGGGCGCTCGGCGAGACCCTCGCGGTCGCGATGGTGCTCTCCGCCTCCGACGTGATCACCATCAACCTGATCGACTCGGTCAACAGCAGCACCATCGCCGCCAACATCGCGTTGGACTTCCCCGAGTCCAGCGGGCTGGCGGTGAACGCGCTGATCGCCACCGGCCTGGTGCTGTTCGCGCTGACCTTCGTCGTCAACTTCGCCGCCCGGGCCGTCGTCGCCCGTCGGCGCGACTTCTCGGGAGCGAACGCATGACCACCATCACCCCGCCCCGGGCACCCGTCACCAGCCCGCTGACCAGCGGCGTACTGCCGAAGTGGGCACCATGGGCGGTGGTCAGCGGCAGCCTGTCGGTCGGCCTGGTCGGCGGCCTCAGCCTCGGGCTTGCCATCCCGCTCTCGCTGGCCATCGGCGTACTGCTCGTGATGGTGGCCCTGCCGGCTGTCTCCTGGCAGGTCGAAGGCGGTCGTCGGGCCAAGGACCGGTTCGTCACCGTGCTGGTCAGCCTCGCCTTCACCCTCGCGATGCTGCCGTTGCTGTCGTTGATGATCACCGTCACGCAGAACGGCATCCACCGGTTCGACGGGACCTTCCTCAGCAGCGACATGCGGGGCGTGCTGGGTGAGGGCGGCGGGGCGCTGCACGCCATCGTCGGCACCCTGATGATCACTGGCGCGGCCACCCTCATCTCGGTGCCGGTCGGCGTGATGTGCGCCGTCTACCTGGTCGAGTACGGCAAAGGCCGGCTGGCCCGGTGGGTCACCCTGCTGGTCGACGTGATGACCGGTATCCCGTCCATCGTGGCAGGTCTGTTCGCGTTCGCCTTCTTCGCGATCTTCTTCGGCCCGAGCATCCGGTTCGGCCTCGGCGGTGCCGTCGCCCTGTCGGTGCTGATGGTGCCGGTGGTGGTCCGTTCGGTCGAGGAGATGCTCAAGCTGGTGCCGAACGAGCTGCGCGAGGCGTCGTACGCGCTCGGCGTGCCGAAGTGGCGCACCGTGCTGCGGGTGGTGCTACGGACCGCCGCTCCGGGCATCGCCACCGGCGTGACCATCGCCATCGCCCGGGTGATCGGCGAAACCGCCCCGCTGCTGATCATCACCGGCAGCACCACGGCAACCAACTGGAACCTGTTCGACGGCCGGATGTCCTCGCTGCCGATCTTCACCTACTACTCGTACAGCATCCCCGGTGCCCGGCCGGAGTTCGGTGTGGAACGCGCGTGGGCGGCGGCGCTCACCCTGTTCGTCATCGTCATGGGCCTCAACCTGGTGGCCCGGCTGATCTCCCGCTTCTTCTCCCTGCCGACCAGCCGCTGACCGCGGAAAGGACCCCTCAAGTGGCCAAGCGCATCGAAGTCTCCGACCTCGACATCTTCTACGGCAACTTCAAGGCCGTGGAGCAGGTCGACATGACCATCGAGCCGCGTTCCGTGACGGCGCTGATCGGCCCGTCCGGCTGCGGCAAGTCGACCTTCCTCCGCTCGTTGAACCGGATGCACGAGGTGGTGCCCGGCGGCCGGGTGACCGGCAAGGTCGCGATGGACGGCGACGACCTGTACGGCGTCGGCGTCGACCCGGTCGCGGTACGGCGGCAGGTCGGCATGGTGTTCCAGCGTCCCAACCCGTTCCCGACGATGTCGATCTACGACAACGTGGCGGCCGGGGTGAAGCTCAACGGCGGTCGGATGCGCAAGGCCGACCTCGACGAACTGGTCGAGCAGACGCTGCGCGGCGCCAACCTGTGGGAGGAGGTCAAGGACCGGCTGGGCCGGCCCGGCTCCAGCCTCTCCGGTGGGCAGCAGCAGCGGCTGTGCATCGCCCGGGCGATCGCAGTCAAGCCGGCGGTGCTGCTGATGGACGAGCCGTGCTCCGCGCTGGACCCGATCTCCACTCTCGCCATCGAGGACCTGATGCACCAGCTGAAGGCCGAGTTCACCATCGTCATCGTCACGCACAACATGCAGCAGGCGGCCCGGGTCAGCGACCGCACCGGCTTCTTCAACATCGCCGGCACCGGGCAGCCCGGCAAGCTGATCGAGATGGACGACACGCAGCGGATCTTCAGCAACCCGAAGGTCAAGGCGACCGAGGACTACATCACCGGCCGGTTCGGCTGACCCGCGCGGGCATCAACCGGTCGGCCGAGGCCGGCCGGTCAGCGCCGGCGGTAGGTCACGTCGGCCGACCAGCGCAGGAAGCCGAGCCGGGTGTAGAGCCGTACCGCGGCGGTGTTCGACTCGTCGACGTAGAGCATCGCCCGGTGCAGCCCGGTAGCGGCCAGGTGCCGTAGTCCGGCCAGGGTCAGCGCGCGGCCGAGACCGCCGCCGTGCGCGTCCGGGTCGACACCGAGTACGTAGACCTCGCCGACCGCCGGCCCGGTGTGCACCTTGGTCCAGTGGAAGCCGAGCAGCCGGCCGGCCGGATCCTCGGCGAGCAGGAAACCGGCCGGGTCGAACCACGGCTGCGCGATCCGGGCGTGCAGCTGCGGCAACCCCCAGCGGCCCTGCTCGGGATGGTCGGCGAACGCCTTCGCGTTGAGCGCCACCCAGGCGGCGTCGTCCTGACCCGGCACAAACGATCGCATCCGTACCCCGGTCGGCAGGGCCGGCTCGGGCAACGGGTCGGCCAGCTTGCGGCGTAGCTGCAGCAGCACCCGGTCTCTGCCGAAGTCGTGGTCGAGGGCGAGGGCAGCGGCCGACGGGTGGTCGCCGTGCGCCCAGACACGCAGCGGGGCGGCGGGCTCGACGGCGTCGAGCAGCCCGGCCAGCAGCCGACGACCGTACCCGCGTCGCCGGTACGCTGGATGGACCACCAGTTCGGCGACCGGGCCGGCCGGATCGGTCGGGTCGAGGTGCGCGTACCCGATCATCTCGCCGGTCGGGTCGGTCAGCGTGAGGTGCCGGGCGGACGCCGCGTCCCGCAGGCCGATGACGACCTGCTCCGGCAGCGGGTCGGCGCCGTCGGTGTCGGCGGCGGCCGTAGCCAGCTTCAGCACCTGGTCGACCTGGGCAGGGTCGAGCCGGTCGGACGATTCGGCGGTCACGGTCGTCTGGGTCACCGGCTCAGCCACGTGCCCCACCGTATCTCCCGTCTGGTCCACCCGTCGCGGCGTGGCGGGTCGGGGTGCCGGCGGATCAGCGGGCCGGCGGGGTTGCGGGTCAGATTTGGCCGGTGCGCAGGTGTAGCCGGCGGCTGCGCTGGTCGGCCGGTTCGGCCATCGGCGGCAGCGCGTCGACCAGGAAGCGCTGCCGCAGGTTCGGCAGGATCGAGCGCAGCGCCAGCACCGTGCCGGTCCGGTTGCCGCCGGCGTCGTGCAGCAGCACGACCGACCCGGGTACGGCCTGCGCGGTCACCGTCGCGGTGATGCTGCCCGCACCGGGCTGGAAGTAGTCGGCCGGGTCGATGGTCCAGTGGATCGAGGTCATGCCCAGTTCCCGCGCCACCTCGACCACGGCGGGAGTCCAGAAGCCACCGGGTTGGCGATAGTAGGAGACGGGGTGGCCGGGGGCGGCGGCCCGGATCGCCTCGGAGGTGCGAATCAGATCGGCGCGGATCGCGGCGGTGGGGTAGCCGCCGAGGTCGAAGTCATGGCTCCACGAGTGGTTGCACAGGGTGTGCCCATCGGCTGCGATGGCCCGGACCAGCTCGGGATGAGCGACCACGTTCCGGCCGACCAGGCAGAAGGTCGCCTTCACCTCGAACTGGCGGAGCACGTCGAGGGTCTGCTGGGTGTGCACGGGGTGCGGGCCGTCGTCGAAGGTGAGGGCGACTGCGGCGCTGCCGCTGGTCCGCCGGGTGCCGTGCGGTCCGCTGCGGTCGGGGGCCAGTGGGGCGTACGCCGGCAGCCGGGCCGCCGGCTGCTCGGGGTCCGGCTGCTCGGGATCCAACTGGTCCGGGTCCGGTGCCCCGGCGGGTGACGACGGCGCCGCCGTGGACCGGGCCGGTGGCGGCACCAGGTCGGGGTCGGGTCCGCTGCGGGTCGGGGGGCCCGGTGCCGGTGCGGGCGTGGGGTCGGGGGCGGCCCGGTCGGCCGGCGCACTGCTGGAACCGAGGAGGTACGCGCTGGTCAGGACGGCTGTCACAGCTACTGCGGCGATGGTCAGCCCGCGTAGACCCGCCAGCACCGTCACTGCAGTCCTCCCGCCGTCGGTCGGTTGTCGGCCCGACGCTAGGAGACTGCAGTTGGCTGGTTAGGTGAAACGGTAGATAACCGATTTAAACGATCTATTCGGACGAAAAACTGAGGCGCCATCCGGGCAGATCCGGATGGCGCCTCAGTTGATGTTTCGGTGTTGCGCCACGGTAGGTGGCAAGATCCGCTAGACCGACAGCCGGTCCGGCTAAACCTGCCGTTAGACCGGCAGCGGTGCCGGCTCGGTGTCCGGCAGCGACGAGCGGCTCGGCGGCACCACGAACTTGTAGCCGACCTGGCGCACCGTGCCGATCATCGACTCGTACTCCGAGCCGAGCTTGGCCCGCAGCCGCCGCACGTGCACGTCGACCGTACGCGTGCCGCCGAAGTAGTCGTAGCCCCAGACCTCGCGCAGCAGCTGGTCGCGGGTGAAGACCCGCCCCGGGTGCTGGGCGAGGAACTTGAGCAGCTCGAACTCCTTGTAGGTCAGGTCGAGCGGACGGCCCTTGAGCTTCGCCGCGTAGGTGTCCGGGTCGATGGTCAGCTCGCCGGCCCGGATCAGCCCGCCCGCGCCGGACGTGGCGTTGGTCAGCCGACCTACCGCCAACCGCAGCCGCGCCTCCACCTCGGCCGGGCCGGCGCTGGCCAAAATGACGTCGTCGACGCCCCAGTCGGCGTTCAGCGCGATCAGGCCGGCCTCGGTGACCACCGCGACCAGCGGGACGCCCAGACCAGTGGCATGCAGCATCCGGCAGGTCGCACGGGCCTCGGACAGCTCCGACCGGGCGTCGACCAGGACCGCGTCCGGGCTCGGCCCGGAAACCAGGGTGCGGACGTCGCGGGGCGCGGTCCGCACCGAGTGGGGGAGCAGGTCGAGTGCGGGCAGTACGGCCGACGGCTCGCCCGCACGGGCCGTTACCAGCAGCAGGATTTCCACACATCACCTCCGTCCTCGCGGCCTGTCCCGGCCGCGCGTGGTGACCGCGGACGCCGGCCACGTGGCCGTCACCGCAGACAGTGGCGTCGAACCCCGGCTTCGCTGACGGGTGGTTAAGTCATGAGCTTAACCGATTAGGTGCCGGAAACAGCGGGGCGGTGAGCTGTTCATCTGTGCAGTCGGCCATAACGGCCCCGCGCCGTCGCCAGCGGGCCACCCGCCCCGTCTGGCACCATCAGGGCGTGCATCCCTCCACGCCATCCGAGACCGGTCGCGGACAGTGGCCTGACGGTAGCCGGGAGTCGCCGGCTGGGCCACCGCCCGGCGGGCGGCCCGGCGGCATGCGGGGCGGCCCCGGTCGCGCCGTCGTCCCGGGACCGCCGGCCCCCGGTCCACCGACGCCTGGCCGGGCGCCCGCTCCCGGCCGGCCACCCGCTCCCGGTCCGGGTCGGGCTGCCGCGCCGGTGCCTGGTCGGGCGCCCGCTCCCGGCCCGGCCCCGGGTCGGGCTCCAGCGCCTGCCCCGGGCCACCCGCCCGTTCCCGGTGGTGCGGCCGCTGCGGCCGGCGAGGCCACCGGTCCGTCGGGTGCGGCGGACAGCCGGCCGGCGGACCGGCCGGACCGCACCGGGGAGCAGGAAACCGTCAGCAGCCGGTCCACATCGGCGCCGGTGCCGGTCAGCCGGACCATCTCGCTCACCGTGGCCGGGTTCTCCGTGCTGCTGGCCCTGGGGCTGATCTTCGGTGCGCAGACCGCCGGTCCAGGGCTGGCCCGGACCCCGTTCACGATTGTCGTCTTCGGCGTACAACTGCTCTTCGTGATCTCCTGGACGTTGGCGATCCGGCCACCGGCGATGCCGGTCATCGGCGGGGTGAGCCTGCTCGCCGCTGCCGCCGCCGACATCGGAGCGTTGCTGCCGACCGTCGCGTCGCTGGCCCCGGTCGGGTACGCGGCGGCAGGTGGCTTCGTCATCGCGGTCCTCGCCCAACTGATCCGGCCGGCCGACCGCACCAGGGTCACCGAGTCACTCGGTGCCACGTTGCAGATCGTCGTCGGAGTGGTCGCCTTCGCCACCCTGATCGTGCTCAGCCGGCTGCAGCTCGGTGGCACCCAGACCATCGTGGTGGCACTGGCCGGCACCGGCATCGCCCTGATGACCGCCCGGCTCACCGACGCGGTGGTGGCCCGGCCGCGGCTCGCCCCGCAGGTGCCCCGAGGCGCCACCGGAGTGGTGCTCGGCGCCATGGTCGGCACGCTGGCCAGTGCGGTGCTCGGCATCTACGTGGTCGGCTTCACCCCGGTCACCGCGGCCCTGGTCGGTCTGGTCGCCGCCAGCGCGGCGGTCCTGGTCGACCTCGCCACCGGCTACGCCGAGGCCAGCCGGCAGATGGCCGGGGATCCGCCGACCATGTGGGTGGCCCGGCACATGCAGGGACCGCTCGGCGGGTTCGCCCTCGCCGCGCCGCTGTCCTACGCCCTCGGTGTGCTGATCTTCAACTGAGGCGGGGCGGTTCTTCACTGAGGTGCCGGGGCGGTCGGGGGGTGAGGTGCCCCGGTCGGTCTCGGTGAGGTGACCTGACCGGTCGGGCCGGTGCCGGGTGAGCCGTACTCAGGTTGGGTAGATACGGTCGGCGCATCCGTCCGCAGCCGAGGAGGCACCGTGTCGACCTATCCGGCGTACCAGGAGGAACCGGTCCGCCGGTCGCGTCCCCGGCGGCAACCGGGCCGACGAGCCCGCCGGTCGCTGGCCGTCGTCGCGGTGCTGCTGCTCGTCCTGGCACTCGTCCTGGTCGTCGCCGACCGGGTCGCCGTCGCGTACGCCGAACGCGCGGTCGCCGACCAGATCCGCCAGCAGGTGGCCGGGCAGAACATCGAATCCTCCGAGCCGGAGGTCTCGATCGGCGGCTTCCCGTTCCTCAGCCAGGTCGCGACCGGCCGCTACCAGTCGGTCTCGATCGTGCTGCGCGACGTGTCGGCGGCGGTCAACGGCAACAGCGTGCGGCTGCCCACCCTCGACGTCGACGCGCGGGGCGTACAGGCGCCGTTGGAGACGCTGCGCACCGGGCAGGGTGAGGTCACCGCGGAAACCGTGCAGGGCACCGCCACGGTCTCCTACGACAGCATCGTGCAGCTGATCGACCAGCCCGGCGTGGAGTTGTCCGAACAGGATGGACAGCTCGGCGTCACCGCCCCGGTGGACATCCTCGGTCAGCAGGTCACCCTGACCGGTACCGCGGACCTGGAGGTCGCCCCGGGCGAGGTGCTGCTGCGCTTCGAGGAACTCGCCGCCGAAGGGCTGCCCGGCGACGAGGCGGCCCGCGGGTTCGTCGAGGCCTACGCCCAGCAGCTGTCCATCGCGGTGCCGCTGCCCGCCCTGCCGTTCCAGCTCGACCTGCAGGAGGTCGCCGTGACGCCGGCCGGCCTCGCCGTCACCGCCACCGCCACCGACGTGCCGCTGAGCGCACTCGGTTGACCGGCGCGCTTGGCTGACCGGCGCTTGGCTGACCATCTCCGGCAGCGTGGCGCAGGTCTCAACGTTCGGATGTCCCATTGCGTGGTCGGATCGGTGACCGTCCGGAAACAGGCTGGTAAGCTTCGGCCCCATGGGGAAGTTCCTCACCAAGCGGCGCGCGGTCGACCTGTGCCGTGTGGCCACCTGCCTGTGTCGCCCGGTCCTCTGACGGCGGGCTGACCCGGCGGGCTGTCGTCGACCCTTTCTGTGGTCGGTGACCAGCGCCGAAGAATTCTCACCATCGCCCGGCAGCGGCGCCGTCGCACGTCCGTGATCCGTCCTCCAGGGTCCCGCACAGGTGCGACAACCTGCGGCGTGGACTTGCCACCGATCCGCTTCCTCCGCACCGGCGGCCCGCCGGGCAAGGGGGAGACCAACCAGGGAGTGATCTGATGAGTCGCGACACCGCACTCGTTTCGGCCGACTGGGCCGAGAAGAACCTCGACGCCCCGGGCGTCGTCTTCGTCGAGGTCGACGAGGACACCTCCGCGTACGACGGCGGGCACATCGCCGGCGCTGTCAAGATCGACTGGAAGACCGACCTGCAGGACCCGGTTCGCCGCGACTTCATCAACAAGTCGCAGTTCGAGGCGTTGCTGTCCGAGCGGGGCATCGGCAACGACGACGTCGTGGTGCTCTACGGCGGCAACAACAACTGGTTCGCCGCGTACGCGTACTGGTACTTCAAGCTGTACGGCCACCGCGACGTCAAGCTGCTCGACGGCGGCCGCAAGAAGTGGGAGCTCGACGCCCGCCCGCTGACCACCGAGGTGGTCGCCCGCCCGGCCACCCAGTACGTCGCCCAGGAGCCGGACAGCTCCATCCGGGCGTTCCGCGACGAGGTGGTGGCCGCGATCGGCACCCAGAACCTGGTCGACGTCCGCTCGCCCGACGAGTTCGCCGGCCGGCTGCTCGCCCCCGCCCACCTGCCGCAGGAGCAGGCGCAGCGGGCCGGGCACATCCCGACCGCGGTCAACGTGCCGTGGTCCAAGGCCGCCAACGAGGACGGCACCTTCAAGTCCGACGACGAGCTGCGCGCCCTCTACGCCGAGGCCGGCCTCGAGGACGGCAAGGACACCATCGCGTACTGCCGGATCGGCGAGCGTTCCTCGCACACCTGGTTCGTGCTCAAGGAGCTGCTCGGGCACTCCAACGTGAAGAACTACGACGGGTCCTGGACCGAGTACGGCTCGCTGATCGGCGTGCCGGTGGTGCTCGGCGACGAGCCCGGGAAGGCGTGACGATGACCGCTGCGACCACACCGAACGCTCCGATCGCGGCGGGCTGCGCCGCCCCGGACCAGGCGGCACCGCTGCCGGCCAGCGTCGACCTGGCCAAGGAGACCGTGATCACCGGGACCGTGCGGTCCGCCGACGGCGAGGCCGTGGCCGGCGCGTACGTGCGGCTGCTGGACGCCACCGGCGAGTTCACCGCCGAGGTGGTCACCTCGCCGGCCGGCCAGTTCCGGTTCTTCGCCGCACCGGGCAGCTGGACGCTGCGGGCCCTGTCCCGGCACGGCAACGGCGACACCCCGGTGACCGCCGCCCAGGGAGTCAACGAGGTCTCGGTGACTGTCGGCAGCTGACACCCGGCCCGACCCGACGACAGGCCGCCGCCCCGGAAGTCCTTCCGGGGCGGCGGCCTGTCGGCTTCGTGACCCGACATTGGCGGCGGATCGCTCGCCGTTGGTCCCCGCTGTCGCCCTGTGGACAGCGGAAACGGCCGACCGACGGCGTCACCCTGGTCGCTCCGGCCGGTGGCCACGCCGACAAGTCACCGGCGCCCGACATGACGGTGCGGCAGGACGAACTGACTTGATGACGTCACTCTCTGGTGAATTGGGCGGCCTGTCGTACACAATTTTTCGTGGCGGTAGCGGGCGTACGGCGAATCGGGATTCGATTTTTCCGACGCCTGCGAAAATTGCTCATCCCATGGGGGGAATCATGCGAAAGACTGTCGGTGCCCTGACTGCGGCGATGCTTGGGCTGGTCACCTCACTGACCATCGCCGTGCCCGCGAGCGCCGCATCCAGCCTGCGGGTGCACAGCGTGCAGTACCACCCGAACGGCGTCGACGACGGCAGCGGTGCGCTGGCCAACCGGGAATGGCTGCAACTGGTCAACCGAGGCAAGACGGCGATCAACCTGCGCGGCTACACGGTGCACAACAAGAACGGCCGAACCTACCGGTTCGGCGACGTCGTCATTCCCGGAAAAGGCGGCCGAGTCTGGCTGCGTTCCGGCGCCGGTGACGACACCGCACGAACCGTCTACTGGAACACCAGCGGTTTCGTGTGGGACGTCGACGGCGACAAAGCATTCCTGCGGCACCGTAAAGGCTACGCTCTGCACACCTGCTCCTGGTCGTACGTGAAGGGCCGGGACTGGGTGCGATGCCCGGTCAACCCGTGACGATTCCGGGTTGACCGCCGGCGGGTGCCGGGCCAGAGCTGGGCTGGCCCGGCACCCGTTCTCACCGTCGGTCAGCCGCGCCGGCGGTCGGACCGGTCACCCGGTCAGATCCCGCCGAGGCGGGCCGGGCAGGGATCGACCGGTTCGAGCACGCTGTCGACCGTGGTGACGATCCCGGCCGGCAGCCGTTCCTGCCGGGCCTGCGGCACCCAGCCGTCCTTCGCGGTGATGATCTCGTACTGCCCGCGTGGCGGCCAGTACGCGTACCCGCCGTCGGCGCCGGTGCGCAGCGTGTAGCCGGTGCCCGGATCGGTCAGCGAGTTCAGCCGGATCGTCGCCCCGGCCACCCCGACCTCGACCCCAGCGCAGCTGACCCCGGTGACCGTGCCCTGCACCTTCGCCCAGGACGCCGGCGGCGAGACGTTCATCTGCACGTCGACCTGGCCCACCGGGTACGGGGTGTCGGACCGCAACCCGAGGGTCGCGGCGTACCGGCCGGGCTGATCCACGCCGGCCTCGGCGGTCGCCGCCAGCGTGACGGTGACCGTCCGGGAGGCACCGGGGGCCAGGGCGAAACTGCCCGGGTCGGTGACCAGCCACGGCAGGTCGGCCGCGGCGTCGCACAGCTCCAGCCCGGCGAGCACCTCCACCTGCGCCGAACCGACGAACGAGCTCGGCGATCCGCCGACCTTGTACGCTCCGCAGGCACCGGCGCCCCGGTACCGGGCGAACTCGGTGTTCGGCAGGTCGCGCCAGACCCCGGCGGCCGGGTCGAAACCGACCGTCCGGTTCGTCACCGTGGTGGACGCCCCGGTCACGCCGCCGGCGATCACCAGCAGACCGCCGGCCGCCGCGTACTGGCCGCCCCACAGGTCGAGCGGCAGGTCCGGCAACGGGCTCCAGGCGTCGGTGGCCGGATCGTAGGCGTACGTCGACCGGTATTCCACGGTGCCGGCGCCGCCGGCGCAGTACGCCAGCTCACCGATGCCGCCACAGGCCAGCCAGGAGGCGGCGACCGGGTAGTCGGCCCGTGCCCGGAACGTGTCGGTGGTGGTGTCGAACGCCAACACCGTACGCGAGTCGGTGCAGGTGCCGTCGATGCAGCCACCGATCAGGTAGATCGTGCCGCCGATGACGGCGGACCCGGCCGCGGCCCGGGGCGCGGGGCTGGTCACCCCGGACAGCGTGGCCCACGTTTCGGTCGCCGGGTCGAACACGTCGACGCTCGCCACCGGAGTCCCACCGGCACCCCATCCGCCGAACAGGTACAGCTTGCCGCCGGCCGCCGCGAGCACCGGCTTGCTGCGGGCCACCGGCAGGTCGGGCAGGGCGCTCCAGGCGTCGGTGACCGGGTCGTAGACCCAGGCGTCCTGCTCGGTGCCGGTGGCGCTGCCACCGCCGACCGAGTAGACCTTGCCGTCGAGCGTGGCGGCCGCGTTGTCGAAGATGTCCGTCGGATGGTCCGGGGCCCGCGTCCAGGCGTCGGCGGCCGTCCCGGCGGCCCGAGCCCCGGCTCCGGCCGCGACTGCCCCGCCCACCCGAGAGGCGGCGGTGATCCGGGTCGGCGCGGCGCCGGCCGGGGCACCGTACGCCGGACCCTGCCAGGCCTTGCTGATCCCCTTCACCTTGTGTTCGGCCAGCGGTGCACCGTTGTCGGCCAGCAGGCTGAAGCCACCGTCGCCGGCCAGCATCTCGACCTCGGCCGGCGCGCTGCCGGTGTTGGTCACCGTCACCTTGGCCTTGCGGGTGCTGCCGTACGGCTGGTGGGACACGACCGGGTTGGTCGGGCTGATCGCCAGCCGGCCGGCCTTGACCGAGAAGTCGGCCCGGCGGGCCCGGTCGGCGACCACCGTCACCGTCCGGCTCCGCACCTGGTACGGCGCCCGCGTCGCGGTGAACTCCTGCTCCCCGACCAGCGGCGAGAAGAGCTGGTAGAAGCCGTCGGGCAGGGCCGGGTCGTCCGGCGTGGCGGCGGAGACCGCCCGTACCGTCGGGTCGGTGGCGCTGGCCACCGTGACCCCGTTCAGCGCGGCCCCGGTGTTGTGGTCGGTGGTGTTGCCGACCAGCAGTCCGCCGGGCAGCGGAGTGCAGCTGCGGTCGACCACCTCGACGTCGTCGATCTGCCACCACCAGGCGTAGCTGCCCTGGAAGCGGAACCGGATCAGCACCTCTTCGGCACCGGCCACCGAGGTCAGCGGGATCTCCTCGGTGCGCGGTCCGCGCCGGCTGGTGGTGTACCGCCACACGTTGGTCCAGCTGGCGCCGCCGTCGACCGAGACCCCGATCTCGGCGCTGTCGCTGAGCCCGACCGCCCGCCAGTCGCTGGCGAACCGCAGGTACGGCGCGTCCGCTCCGGACAGGTCCAGCGTCGGGGTGACCAGGTCGGTGTCCTGGACCGCACCGACGCCGAGCGCGTCACTGTCGATGTTGGCGAAGCCGCCGTCACCACCGGTCAGGTTGCCCCGCGAGCCGATGTCGGAGAACTCCCAACCGCCGCCGTCGGTGCGGTTCACCACCGACCAGCCGTCCGGGGTGTCGGCGGTCGGGAAGCTCTCGGCGAGTACCGGGTCGCCGAAGCTGGCCACGTACCCGGGGGTGACGCACTCGGCGGTGACCGGCACCGCCAGGTGCACGGTGCGGTCGGTGTCCCCAACCGGCACCTCCACCCGGGCCGGCTGGTATCCGGCGAGCGTCGCCGTGGCGACCAGCGTGACGGCGGTGCCGCCGGGCACGGTCAGGGTGTAGCGGCCGGATGCCGGATCGGTGTAGGTGGCCGTCTCGGGCCGCCCGTCGACCTCGACCCGGGCGTAGAGCGGCCAGCCGTGGCCGGCCGCGTCGGTGACCCGACCGCTGAGCGTGACCAGGGTGGTGGCGGCCAGGTCGAAGTCCTGCTCGACGGTGCCGTCCTCGGCGACGGTGACCGTGGCGCTCGTCGACTGGTAACCGAACGCGCTGGCGGTGATGGTGTGCTCGCCGGTCGGCAGGGTCAGCGCGTAGCCGCCGTCGGTGCCGGTGGTGACGCTGCGGTCGCCGGTGGAGACGGTGGCGCCGGGCAGCGGCTCGCCGTCGCCGGTGACCACGCCGGTCACCCGGCCGGCGGGTCCGCGCGGGGCGGCCTCGACGGCGGCGTACGCGTCGAGCCGTCCCTCACCGAAGTTGTTGTTGTTGGCGGCGGTGCCGCCGCAACTGGTGTCGTCGGTGTCGATCGCGGTGCCGTCCAGCAGGGCCCGGGTGGCGGCGATGTCGCCGTGCAGGGTCGGTGCCGCCGACCAGGCCAGCGCGACGGTGGCGGCCACGTGCGGGGAGGCCATCGAGGTGCCGTTGAACGCCGCGTACCCGCCACCGGGGATGCTGGAGCGGACCGCGGTGCCGGGCGCGGCGATGTTCGGCTTGACCGATCCGTCGACCAGCGAGGCACCCCGGCTGGACCGGGCGGCGATCCGGTGGTCGGCGTCGTAGTTGCCGGTCGCGTACGCCTGCGGGTAGTCGCCGGGGGAGCTGGCGGTGCCGCAGCCCGGTCCCTCGTTGCCGATGGCGAAGGCTGGGAAGATGCCGGCGGCGATCCAGGCGTCGACGGTCTGCCGGTACCACGGGTCGTCCTGCCCGCCGCCCCACGAGTTGTTGACCACGTCGGCGCGCAGTTCCGGCCGGGGGTTCGCGCCCGAGGTGTCGGTCGGGGCGAGCACCCACTGGCCGGCGGCCAGCAGCGACGCGTCGGAGCAGGTGTCCACCTCGCAGCCCTTGGCGGCGATCCAGCGGGCACCGGGCGCCACGCCGGTCTGGTTGTCGCCGCCGTCGTCGCCGGTCATGGTGCCGGTGACGTGGGTGCCGTGACCGTTGTTGTCACAGGGTGTCCCGGCCGGGCAGATGCCGGTCGGGTCGAACCAGTTGTAGTCGTGGTCGTAGCCTCCGGTGCCGGCGCCCCGGTAGCTGGCGGCCAGGGCCGGGTGGTCGAACTCGACGCCGCTGTCGATGGTGGCCACGACGATCCCGTCGCCGCTGGTGCCGAATTCGGACCAGACCTGTGGCGCCCGGACGTCATCGATGTTCCACTCGACGGCCGTGGTGCCGGCGTCGTCGCCGACCGGCGGCACCGGTTCGGCTGGTTCCGGGGTGAGCAGTGGGTAGTTGCGGACCGGTTCGAGCTGCTGCACCTCGGGCAGGGCGGCGATCCGGTCGGCCAGGTCCCGGTCGCCGGTGACCCGGACCGCGTTGGCGATCCAGTACGCGGTGTAGCCGGCCTTCCGCCCGTCGAGCAGTTTGCGCAGGCTCTGCTGGCTGCGCTGGGCGGTGGTGGTCAACTCGTGGTAGACGGCCTCGGCCCGGGCGTCGGCGCGACGGTCACCGGCCGGCATCCCGGCGCTGGCGGCGTCGGCCGCACCGGACAGGTCGGCGCGGTCCCGCAGGTAGACCATGAAGTCGACGGTGCCGTCCCGGTCCAGTTCGGCGGCGAGCTCGGCGCTGATCGGCGCGGTGGCCGACCCGTCGACCGGGCCGGCACCGGGTGCGGCGGTCGCGGCGGCGGGTTGGGCGGTCACCGCGAGCAGGGTGATCAGCCCGGCGGTGAACATCCGGTACAGCAGCCGCCCTGGGCCGCCGCGGCTGCGGCGGCGGACGGTGCTGCGGTCACTATGGTGTCGTCCGGTTCGGCGGCGGGGCAGGTCGACCACGCGGTCCCCCATGCTCATAGGCGGCCCGTACTCGCCGGACCGCAGGATCAGCGGACCGGAAAGCCCGAAATCCGCCCAAGTCGCGTGCGGGCAGTGCTCTACGGACTGTTTCCGCACGGCGGCTACGAGTCATGCTTTAGTGGGCGACGTTGGTGATCAATGGGGTCTGTTGGGCAGTTTTCAGGCAGTACCCGGGCAACACATGGTCGAGCATCGGGCCGCAGTGGTATCGGTGACTGTCGCTGTTGACTCCGGCGACTAAACGGCGTTGTCTGATGACACGCAGCAACCTGGGGAGGAGCGCGGTGGTCAACGGTGAGGTGCCACTGGTCGTGTGTGTCACCGCTGACGTAGCCGTCCGTGAGCGCGTCGTGAGACGGCTCGACGACTGCGGCACGGTAGTCATCTGTACTGATTTGGCCGAGTTACGGGCGATGCTGTTCCCGCCCGTACCGGCGGAGGAACCGGAGCCGGCGGCGCCGGTCGTGCTCGGCGATCTCGTCGTCGACGTGCCCGGCCATCTCGTCACCTGGCGGGGTGAGCCGTTGGCGCTGACCCGGCTGGAGCGGGAGTTGCTGGCCCGGCTGGCCACCCCGCCGGTGGTGGTCTGGACCTACGAACGGCTCTTTGGCTCGGTCTGGGGCGGGGCCTACCTCGGCGACACGGCCATCCTGCATTCGGCCGTGAAACGGCTGCGCCGCAAGTTGCGCGGCGCCGGCGGCGGCCTGGAGATCCAGACCGTACGCGGCGTCGGCTACCGGCTCGCGTCGAGCGCGCCGGACAACTTCGGCGCACCGGCGGCGACGGGACCGGACCGGGCCGGTTACCAGCGGGACGACCTGGCCGGCGACGACCTGGCCGGTGCCGGCGCCGGCGACGACGTGGTCGTTCGTGACGACGCGGCGGCTCGCGATGACACGGCCGTTCGTGACGAGCTGGTCCGGGACAACCTGGTCCGCGACCAGCTGGTCCACGAGGATGCGGTGCCGGACGAGCCCGGCTGGGACGGGTCGGATCGGGAGCTGCCGGAGCAGCGGATCGGCAGGCCGGTCGAGGTCGGCTGCTGACCGCTGCCGGGGCGGCCGGTTGTATGACGGCTGCCGGGCGGGCCGGCTGCCCTGGCCGGTGCCTGGCACGATGGCCGGGTGACCGACGACCCGCCCACGACCCCGGCCGTCCCGCCGGCACACCCGGCCGCAGCGGTCCCGCCGCCGGCGGGACCGCCAGTCGCCGCCGGAGCGCCATCCACCGCCGTACCGCCGAACGCCGCTGGCCAGGGCCCGGTGCGTCGGTGGTGGCGGTGGTGGCTGGCGGCTGCCGCAGTGGTCTGGAGCGTGCTGCTGTTCGGCCTGGCCGTGCAGTCCCAGCGGGACGACGGTCCGACCGTGCGCGAGCAGCGCGACATCGGACAGGCCCGGCCCGTCGCCGACCGGGCGGCGATCGACCTGATCGCCGCAGTCGGCGACGCCGGCGTGGTGGTGCTGGCCGAGGAGCAGATCACCGCCGGCTGCCGGATCACGCCGATGCGGCCCGGCGCCGAACTGACCCGGTTGCTCACCGCCTACACGGCACCCGGTGCCGGCCCGGCGTTGCTCGACCGGATCGCCCGCCGGCTCCCGGCCAGCTACGCCGCGATAGCCCGGCACGACGCCGCCACCGGCCGGTCGCGGCTCGGTGCCGACGCCGGTGACTTCGTCGCGGTCCGCGGCGAACTGATCCGCGCCGGCGTGGTACAGCTGCGGATCAGCACCGGCTGCCGACCGGCGTCCGACGGATCCCGGCCCGCACCCGCCGACCCCCGGCCGGGCGCCACCGCCGGCCCGACCCCGGGCAGCCACGCCGAGTTGCTGACGGACGCCTTCGGAGTGGCCGACGTCCGGGCCGCGTCGTCGGTGGAACTGCCCTGTCCCGACGGCGACGGACAGCTCAGCAGCTACGCGCTGACCGCGGCCGGCACAGCGGAGTCCGACGAGTGGGCGTCGCTCGGCTTCACCATGCCGCGCGCCACCGTCGTCTCCGATCAGGCACCGCTGTTCGTCCACCGCTACGGCACCAAGGGCACCGTGGTGCGGCTCGACGGCGACGACGTCTGGATCGCCTCCACCGACTTCACCTGCTGATCCCGCCGTCCCCGCTGATCCGTCGGCGGCTGCCAGCCCGGTCAGTAGACGAGGGCCTGGACGCCGTCGGCCATGATCTCCTCGACGAAGACCGCCGCCCCGGCGATCCGTACGCCGGGCAGTACGTCGTCCGGGCCGAACCCACGGCGGGCCGCGCACTGCGTACAGACCGTCACCCGACCGCCGCTGGCCAGCACCGCGTCCAGCAGGTCGGGCAGCGGCGCCGAATGCGGCAGGTCGAACTCGGCGGCCCGGCCGGGCAGCCCGAACCACGCCGACTCACCGGTCAGCCAGAGGGAGACCTCGACGCCGGCCGCGGCGGCGGTGCCCGCTACGGTGAACGCCTGGGCGCACCGCTCCGGCTCGTCGGAGCCGGCGGTCGCCTTTACGACGAGAGTGCGAGCCATGCGGCCAGCATAGGATGGCCTTGTCATGGTTACCGAGATCGGGTTCGTCAGCCTGCTGGTGGCAGGCTTCGGCGCGCTCGCCGGTGGCCTGGTCTACCTCGCGGTCCGCATCTGCCGTGGACGCTGGTGAGAAAGCGGAGGACCGATGAGCGCGAGCAGCGCGTCCGGAGCGGGACAGCCGAGCACCGAGGAGAACCCGGTCCGGCCGCCGTGGCTGGACGCCCCGCCGGTCGACCCGTACCCGTTCGAGGAGAGCCACGACCTGCGGGTCGGCCCGAAGCTGCACCCGGCGTTGAACGCGCTACTGCCCTACATCGGGGTGTGGCGTGGGCGGGGGCGCGGCGGCTACCCGACAATCGAGGACTTCGACTACGCGCAGGAGATCCGGATCAGCCACGACGGTCGGCCGTTCCTGCAGTACGAGTCGCGGGCCTGGCTGCTCGACGAGCAGTCCCGCCCGGTGCGCCCGGCCGGCCGCGAACTCGGCTGGTGGCGGGCGGTCACCGACGCCGACGGCCGGGCCACCGGTGAGCTTGAGGCGACGATGATGACCCCGACCGGGGTGATGGAGCTCTACCTGGGTCGGGTCACCGGGGTGCAGGTCGAGCTGGCCACCGACGCCGTGGTGCGTACCGGTACCGCCAAGGAGGTCACCGGCGGCCACCGGCTGTTCGGCATTGTCGAAGGGGCGCTGCTGTACGCCCAGGAAATGGCCGCGGTCGGTCAGCCGCTCTCCCCGCACCTGTCCGCCCGGCTGATCCGGGTCGGCGGCTGATCCGGATCGGCTACGCAGACGGGCCGGCCACGGGGACGGCGGCGATAGGATGGCGACGGTGGCTGAATCTTCCCTGGCAGAAATGCTGCGCTCGCGCGGGCTACGGCTGACCGCGCAGCGTCAGCTGATCCTGGAAGCGGTGCACGAGCTGGGACACGCCACCCCGGAGCAGGTGCTCAACGCGGTCCGTGAGGTCGCCGCCGGGGTCAACATCACCACCATCTACCGCACTTTGGAGCTGTTCGAAGAGCTGGGCCTGGTCACCCACACCCACCTGTCGCACGGTTCGCCGACGTTTCACTCGGTCGGCGAGGACCAGCACGTCCATCTGGTCTGCCGATCCTGCAAGTCGGTCTCGGAGATGGACCCGGCGTTGGCCGAGCCGCTGATCACCGCGCTCGCCGAACAGCGCGGCTTCCAAGTCGACATCGGCCACATGGCGTTGTTCGGCACCTGCGAGCGGTGCGGAGGAAAACAGTGATCGACATACCCGGCGCGGTGGACATCGCCGACGTGGCCACCGGTTCCTCCGACGCCGGGGTCGCCGCCCACTACGGCGACCCGATGCGCGAGCAGCGCCGGCTCGCCACCGAGGTCGGCCTGGTCGACCGGAGCAACCGGGGAGTGCTGGCGGTGCCCGGTGCCGAACGGATCAGCTGGCTGCACACCCTGACCACTCAGCACCTGGCGACGCTGCGCGCAGGTCAGGGCACTGAGCTGCTGGTGCTCTCTCCGCACGGCCACGTGGAGCAGCACGCGATGGTCGCCGAGGACGGCACGACCACCTGGCTGGACACCGAGCCGCAGATGGCCGGTGAGCTGCTGGCGTACCTGCTGAAGATGCGATTCTTCACCCAGGTCGACCCAGCGGAGGTGACTGCGGACTGGGCGGTGCTGTCGCTGGTCGGCCCGGCCGCAGTCGACGCGGCGGCGGCGCTGGGCGTGACCGGGCTGGCCGACCCGGACCTGCTGCCGGTGCCCGCGCCGAAGTTCGCCGCCGGGTCGATCCCCGACCGGCCCACCGTGCTCTACCCGGTGGCCGCGCTGCCGACCGACGGGCCGTACCGGGGCGGCTGGGCCCGCCGGGTGCCACTCGGCGTCGACCTGCTGGTACCCCGGTCCGCGACGGCACAGCTGGTGGCCGAGGCGACCGCGGCCGGTGCCGCGCCGGCCGGGCTCTGGGCGTACGAGGCGATGCGGGTCGCCTCGCGTACCCCCCGGGTCGGTCTGGAAACCGACCACCGGGCGATCCCGGCGGAGGTCGGCCTGCTCGGGCGGGCGGTCCACCTCGACAAGGGCTGCTACCGGGGGCAGGAGACGGTGGCCCGGGTGCACAACCTGGGCCGGCCACCGCGCCGGCTGGTGCTGCTGCACCTCGACGGGGTGGCCAGCGACATCCCGCCGGCCGCCGGCACCCCGCTGACCCTGGAGGGCCGGACGGTCGGCTTCGTCGGCACCGCGCTGCGCCACCACGAGCTCGGCATGGTGGCTCTGGCGGTGGTGAAACGCAACGTGCCGGACGACGCCGATCTGCGTGCCGGTGAGTTCAGCGCCGCGATCGAGCCCGGAGCCGGGATGGCGCAGAGTTGACCAGGTACGCCGGCGGGGTGCCGCTGGTCGAGATGGCCCGCTCCGGTTTCGTGGAGAGCCGGCATCACGGCTCACTGGTGGTGCTGGCCGCTGACGGCAGCCTGCGAGAGCGGTTCGGCGACGTGGAGTCGCCGGTGTTTCCCCGGTCGGCGAACAAGCCGTTGCAGGCGATCGGCATGCTGTGGGCCGGGCTGCGGCTGGCCGATCCAGCCGATTTGGCGGTGGTCTGTGCCAGCCACAGTGGCGAGGACTTCCACCTGGCCCGGGTGGCCGCGTTGCTGCGTACCGCCGGGCTCACCGAGGCGGCGCTGCGCTGCCCGCCGGAGCTTCCGGTCGGCGCGGCCGCCGCAGCCGAGGTGCTGCGGGCCGGTGGCGGGCCGAGCCGGCTGCAGATGAACTGCTCCGGCAAGCACGCCGGGATGCTGCTGACCTGCCGGGCGGCCGGCTGGCCGGTGGAGGAGTACTGGCATCCGGAGCATCCGTTGCAGGAACGGATCCGGGCCGCCGTCGAGGAGTGCGCCGGTGAGCCGGCCGCCGCTGTCGGGGTGGACGGCTGCGGCGCGCCGGTGCTGGCGCTGTCGCTGACCGCGGTGGCGCGGGCGTTCCTGCGCCTGGTGCACGGCCTTGCCGGGTCGGTGGAGCGGACCGTGGCGGACGCGATGCGCGCGTACCCGGAGCTGGTGGCCGGCACCGGACGGGCCGACACCCGGCTGATGCGGGCGGTGCCCGGGCTGCTGGCCAAGGTCGGCGCGGAGGGCGTGCTGGCGGTGGCGGTGCCCGGCGTCGGGGCGATCGCGGTGAAGATCGACGACGGTGCGCAGCGGGCGGCGGTGCCGCCGGTGGTTGCCGCGCTGCGCCAGCTCGGCGTCGGCACTGGCACCGACGCTGAAGGCCTGGATCCGACGGCTCTGGCCGAACTCGGTGAACCGCCGGTGCTCGGTGGCGGCCAGCCGGTCGGCACGCTGCGAGCCCTGTGCCGGCCGTCCTGACGAGGCTGGCCGGCGGGCGAGCGGGCTGTCGCGTGGTGTGGGCGGCTATCGCACGGTGTCGGCGAGGAACTCACGCAGTGCGGCGTCAACCGGCCCGGGGCACTCCAACGGCAGCAGGTGGGCTGCGCCGGGCACGTCCGGCAGCCGCCGGGCGGTCGGGATGCCGGTGCTGATCAGGTCGGCCAGGGCGAGGATGTCCGGCCCGTCGAGCGCCCCGGCGCCGACCAGCACCGGCACGCCGATCTCACCGAGCCGGCGGGCCGCCGGTGGGTCGAGTTCGCGGTGGGTGACGTCGCCGAGCGCGGCTTCGGCGGCGAGTGCCCGGCGGTCCATCTCGCGGGCGAAGGCGATCAGCTCCGGGTCGACGTCGGCGGGCTGCCGGTGCGGGCCGACGACCCAGAACCGCACCTCGGCGTCGGCCGTCGCGTCCAGGTCCTCCGGGTCCACCACGCCGACCAGGTCGTCCCAGAGCTGTTCGGTGGCGTCGGACCAGTCGTGGCCGCCCAGCGCCGAACCGAACAGGGCGAGGGCGGTGACCCGGTCGGGGTGGGCGAGAGTGGCGTCGATGGCGACCGCACCGCCGAACGAACAGCCGACCAGTGCGGCGCGGGCGACGCCGAGCGCGTCCAGTAGGCCGATCACGTCGTCGTGGTGGGCGAACGCGGTGGCCGGCAGGTCGGACTCGCCGTAGCCGCGCAGGTCCATGGCGATCACCCGGTGCCGGTCGCGCAGCGCGGCGACCTGCGCCCGCCACATCCGGCGGTCGGCGATGCCGGCGTGGATCAGCAGTACGGGTGGCCCGGTGCCGACGTCGTCGTAGCTGATCGTCGCGTCGCCTACCCGGATCGTCGTCATCGGCGGGCAGCCTAGCGACTCGGGGCGGCTGGCCGCCAACGACTTTCTCGGCGGCTCCTGCGACGGTTCTTCCGGGTGACTCCGCTAACTTTCGTTAGCGTTTCGCTAGCAGTTGCAAGCGGATCGGGCTACCGTCGAGGCATGGCCACACCGAAGGACCTGCCTCGCGACATCGGGGGCTTCATCCGCGACCTGCGGCACAACGCCCGCATCTCGCTGCGGCAGCTCGCCGAGCAGGCCGGCGTCAGCAATCCCTACCTGAGCCAGGTGGAGCGCGGCCTGCGCAAGCCGAGCGCGGAGGTGCTCCAGCAGTTGGCCAGCGCACTGCGGGTCTCCACGCCGGTGATGTACCTGAGGGCCGGGCTGCTCGACGACAAGGACGGCCAGGGCGTGCTCGCCGCGATCGCTTCGGACCCTGACCTCACCATGGCGCAGAAGCAGTCGCTGAGCCAGATCTACGAGACGTTCCGCCGGGAGAACGCCCGGCACGCCGGACCGGACGCCGACACGGACGCGGACGCAACTACCGCCGCCAAAGCCGCCGAAGAAGTTGAGGAGCAGACCCTGCAGTCGGTCGCCGTCACCGAGGCCGGGGCCGCACCTGGCCCGGCGACCGAGGACCCGCCGCCCACCGCGCCGACCAGGACCACTACCAGGACCACTTCCCGGCAGAAGACCACCCCCCGGCGTCGTACGCCCCGGGCCGGGGAAACCGAGCAGGCCGCCGCAGCGGCCGAGGAGGAGCAACGATGAGCCAGCCGAGGACCCAGCGGATCCCAGCACCCCTGTACGCCGTCGCCGGCGCCGGCGACCTGGCTTACCAGCAGCTGCGCAAGCTGCCGGTGGCCGTAACGCAGCTGACCGGCAAGGCCAGCCTCGGCACCGTCGGCCTGCGGGAGAAGGCCGCACAGAGCACTGCCGAGCTGCGTGAGCGGGCCAACACCGGTGCCGACCTGGAGCGCCTACGGGCGATCGCGCTGCGCAACCGCGACGCGGTGCTGGCCGGTGCCCAGTCGGCCGGGCAGCGGGCCGTGGCGATCTACGGCACGCTGGTGGCGCACGGCGAGCGGGTCGTCGGCACCGGGGTGGTCCGGGCCGCCGACACCGTCAACGCCGACATGGCGACCACCGAGGCTCCGGCCCAGGTCACCGCAGTACCGGAAGCCGACTCGATCGAGTCGGCCAAGCCCACCCAGGCCAAGGCCGAGTAGTTCCGGCGGGTCCGGGTGATCCGCAGGCCCCGGATGCAGGTGGCACGCATCCGGGGCCCGCGGCATAAGCTTTGGGCATGGACTCTGCCGCGCCGCTGTTCTATGCCGACGTCCGGTACATCCTCGACCTGGCGCTGTTCGTGTTCGCCCTCGTCGTGCAGGCTGTCGCGCTGGTGCACTGCGTCACCCAGAAAGGCGAGGCGTTCCCGGCGATCGGCACCCTGCCGAAAGGCGCGTGGCTGGCCATCCTCGGCGTCTGCCTGCTGCTCACCCTGCTGTTCCAGGTCAGCCTGTTCGGTCTGATCGGAATCGCCGCCGGGCTGATCTACCTGCTGGACGTGCGGGTCGGGCTGCGGGACATCGCCGACGGCCGAGGCTCCTGGTGAGAGATTTTCGTTGGCCTCCGCCGCCGGACGGCGGGCCGCGGACCTACGGGCCCGGCCCGTCCGGTCCCCGTACCGGCCGACCCGCGCTGCCTGAGCCGGAGACCGAGGTGATCACCACGCCGCACGGCGTGGAGCTGGAACGGCTGGTCACCGGGTCCGGTAAGCCGACCACCGTCTTCGCACACGGTATAGCGCACGGGATCGCCACCACCCGGCCGTTGGGCAGCGGAGTCGTCGGGCGCAAGGTGTTCTTCCAATTCCGGGGGCATGGCCGCTCCGCCGCGCCGGCCGGCCCGTGGGGCTACCCCGATCTGGCCCGGGACCTGCGGGCCGTGGCCGATCTGACCGGTGCCGGCCGGGCGGTCGGGATGAGCCTCGGTGCCGGGGCGTTGGCCCGGTTGCTGACCGACAGCCCGCAGCGGTTCGACCGGGCGGTGTTCTTCCTACCGTCGGCCTTCGACGCGGCCCGGCCGGCCTCGGCCCGCCAGCGGATCGCCGAGCTGGTCACCGCGGTCAACGACAGCGACGTCTCCGGGGTGGCCGAGCTGATCGCGGCGGAGACCCCGGTGCCGGTACGCAACACCCCGGCCGCGTGGGCGTACCTGCGTACCAGGATCGACCAGCTGCTGCGCGACGGACTCGCCGCCGAACTGGTCGACCTGGCCGACGCGGTGCCGGTGCCCGACCCGGCGGCGCTCGCCGCGGTCACCGCCCGGGTCCTGGTGATCGGCTGCGTCGGCGACGACCTGCACCCGGCCGAGACCGCCGAGCGGCTGGCCGCCGCCATCCCGGGCGCCGCCCTGCACGTCTACGACCGCCCCGGCGTGCTTTGGAACCAGCGCACCGATCTGCGGCAGCGGGTCTCCGGCTTTCTCAACGAGCCGATCTGATCAGCGGCACGCGCCGTGGCTCCGGCCGTCTCCTGCCACGTCGACTCCTGCCACGTCGACGACGGTCAACCGCAGCAGCCGCCGGAGGCGGCGGACGGCGTGGTGGACTGGTCGCTGGGCGTCACCGAGTAGACGCCGGTCTCCGGCAGATCCAGCTGCACGTCCCGGGCGGCGGCCCAGTCACCGGCCAGCGCTGCGGTGACCGAGCGGACCTGCTCGTAGCCGGTGGCCAGCAGGAACGTCGGCGCCCGGCCGTAGCTTTTCATGCCGACGACGTAGTACCCCGGCTCCGGCTGGGTGAGCTCGTCCACCCCGTGTGGCGGTACGGTGCCGCAGGAATGCTCGTTCGGGTCGATCAGCGGGGCCAGCCTCCGGGTGCAGCCCAGCGCCGGGTCCAGGTCCAGCCGTAGCTCGTCGGCGATCCGGTGGTCGGGGCGGAAACCGGTGGCCGACACGATTCGGTCGGCGGCCAGCGTCCGGCCGTCGGTCGCGACCAGTTCGGCCTGGCCGCTGGCGGTGACCCGTACGGTGTGCACGCCGAATCCGCTGACCAGCTCGACTCGGCCGGCGTCGACCAGCAACCGCAGTCCGGTGCCCAACTTGCCGCGGCCAGGCAGAGCGTCGGCGTCGCCGCCGCCGAGTGCCCGGTCGATGGTCGCGCCACGGGTGACCCAGCTGACCCGGGTGCCCGGCTCCTGATCGGCCAGCTCGGCGAGGGCCAGCAGGGTGTTGGCGGCGGAGTGGCCGGCACCGACGACGATGGTGTGCCGGCCGGTGTGGTCGGCCCGGTGGGCACCGAGCACGTCCGGCAGAGCGGTGCTGATCAGGTGGGCTGCCTGCGGTTCGCCGTGGGCGGGCAGCCCGTTGACGCCCAGCACGTTCGGCGTACCCCAGGTGCCGGAGGCGTCGATGACGGCACCGGCGCTGAGCTCCGTACCGTCGGCGAGCCGGACCACGAACGGTGCCTGCTCCCGGCCGTCGGTGCGGATCCGGTCGATTCCGGCGCGGCCCAGCGCGACGACCCGCGCGCCGTATCGGATCCGACCGGCCAGGTCGGGCAGCTTGGCCAGCGGTTCGAGGTAGTCGCCGATGAGCTCGGCACCGGTCGGCAGGTGCTCGGGATCGGGGGCGGCCCAGCCGGCGGCGTCGAGCAGCCGGCGGGCGGCTGTGTCGATGTTGTGACGCCAGGGGGAGAAGAGCTGAACGTGCCCCCACCTGCCGACCGCCGCGCCGGCGTTGCCGCCGGCTTCCAGCAGAACCCAGGGCAGGCCGCGTTCGTGCAGGTGGGCGGCGGCGGCCAGGCCGACTGGTCCGGCCCCGATGACGACGGCCGGTAGCTCCTCGTTGATCATGAATCCCTCCGTGCTGACGAGCGTTCGCAGTCTTGATGATCGTCGAATCAACAATACGATGCCCGCTGTTTCGGCGATGGTCAAAGTTTGACACTCGTCAAATCAGCCGACTGGGTGATTCCACCTGGTCGGCGGTAACCTGCCACCCGTGGGTGTCACCAGTCACGGCCGTACCGACCGACTCGACCTGCGCGACCCGACCCTGCGTGAGTGGCAGAGCAAAGGTCGGGCCAACCGCCGGGTACGGCTGCGCCTGGCCGGCTGAGATGATCCGCGCATTCCTCGACGGTGTCCGGCTGTTCCTGCGGGGCTTCGGCACCTACGCCCGCAACCCGAAGATGGTGCTGCTCGGGCTGATCCCGGCGGTGATCGCCGGGGTGCTGTTCGTGGCCGCGTTCGTCGGCTGGATAGCCGTCGTGGTCGACGTCGCCGGCTGGGTCACCCCGTTCGCCGACGACTGGTCGGCGGGCACCCGGGACGCGGTACGCGGTGCGGTCGCCGTCGCGTTGCTGGCCCTCGGCGGGCTGATCGGCGTACTCACCTTCACCGCCGTGACCCTGTTCATCGGGGATCCGTTCTACGAGAAAATTTCCGAATGGGTGGAGGAGCAGCACGGCGGGGTGCCGAACGGGGTCGACGTGCCGTGGTGGCGGTCGCTGTGGCACAGCCTGCTCGACTCGGCCCGGCTGATCGCGTTCGGCATCGTCATCGGGATTCCGCTGTTCCTCTGCGGGTTCATCCCGATCGTCGGGCAGACCCTGGTGCCGGTGGTCGCTGCCCTGTTCGGCGGCTGGCGGCTCGCCCTTGAGCTGGTTGGGTCCGCGTTCTACCGCCGTGGGCTGCGGCTACCGGACCGCCGGGTGGCGCTGCGCACCAACCGGCCGAAGGCGCTCGGCTTCGGGGTGGCGGTCTTCTGCTGCTGCCTGATCCCGTTCGGCGCGGTGCTGGTCATGCCGGCGGCCGTGGCCGGCGCGACGCTGCTCGCCCGCCAGTCGCTCAACCAGCCCACCGACGGGCCACCCCAGCTTGCTCCGCCCGCCTAGCGGCTGGCTTGCTCCGCCCTCCTACCGGCTGGCGGCCTGTGCGGCGTCGCGGACCTCACCGACCAGCTCCTCGATCACGTCCTCCAACGCGGCCAGGCCGGTCAACCGGCCGTCGGCGTCCACCACCCGGGCCAGGTGGGCGCCCCGTTGCTGCATGACCGTCAGGGTGTCCCGCATCGGTTGGGTGGCCCGGACCGTGACCAGTGGCCGGATCAGCCGGGAGTCGACCGCCCGGTCCCGGTCCTGCGCCGAGGCCCCGAGCACGTCCTTGACGTGTAGGTAGCCGGTCACCTGTGCGGCGCCGTCGACGACCGGGAAGCGGGAGTAGCCGGTGTCGGCGCAGCGCTTCTCCAGCTCGACCGGCGTGCTGGTGGCGGACACCGTGACCAGCGAATCCAGCGGGATCGCCACCCGGGCGGTCGGCTGGTCGCTGAACGCCAGCGCCCCGGTCAGCAGCCGGTGTTCGTGCTCGTCGATCAGGCCCTCACGGCGGGACTGGGCGATGAACCCGGAAACCTCCTCCCGGGTGAAGGTGGAGGTCACCTCGTCCTTCGGCTGCACCCGCAGCAGGCGCAGGACGATGTTGGCGAGCTGGTTGAGCAGCCAGATCAGTGGCCGCAGCACGGTGACCACGCCGTACAGCACCGGGCCCAGGACCATCGCGGACCGCTCCGGACCGGCGAGGGCGATGTTCTTCGGCACCATCTCGCCGATCACCATGTGCAGGAAGACCACGATCGCCAGGGCGATGGCGAACGCGATCGGGTGCACCAGCGCGTCCGGCACCCCGGCGGCGGCGAAGGCCGGCTCCATCAGGTGCGCCACGGCCGGCTCGCCGATGGCACCCAGGCCGAGCGAACAGACGGTGATGCCGAGCTGCGCGCCGGCCATCATCAGCGACACGTTCTCCATGGCCCGCAACGTGACGCGGGCCAGCCGAGACCCGGCGGCGGCCCGTGGCTCGATCTGTGTCCGGCGGGCCGAGATCAGTGCGAACTCGGCACCGACGAAGAACGCGTTGCCGGCGAGCAGCAGCACCCCGACGAGGATCGCCAACCAGTCACTCATGACGCGGTCTCCTCCGGGTGCCCATTGGAGTGGCCGTTCCGGCGTCCGTCAGGAGACCCCGCGGCTGTGGTGGCGTCGGCGCGGCGCAGCAGCAGCCGGTCGGCGCGCCGGCCGTCGACCCGGGTCACGGTCAGTTCCACCGGTACGGACGTGGGTAGCCCGTCCGGGTCCGGGTGTTCGCGGTCGTCGGCGACGACCGTGACGGTGTCACCGACCCGGGGCAGCCGGCCGAGCTCCTCGATGATCACCCCACCGAGGGTGTCGGAGATCCGGCCCTCCGGCAGATCGAGCCCGGTCAGCCGGGCCGCCTCGTCGGGCCGCAGCAGGCCGGAGAGCTGCCACGAACCGTCGGCGGCGCGCTGGTGCCGGCCGGTCGGCCGGTCCTGTTCGTCGGCGATCTCCCCGACGATCTCCTCGACCAGGTCCTCCAGGGTGACGATGCCGGCGGTGCCGCCGTACTCGTCGACCACCACCGCCATCTGCAGTCCCCGGCTGCGCAGCGTGCCGAGCAGCGGGTCCAGCTCGGCGGTCTCCGGGACCTCGGGCAGCTCGACCATCACCGACCGCACAGGCCGGGTGTCGCGCTCCCCGGTTGGTACGGCGAGGGAATGCTTGAAATGCACGGCGCCGAGCACCTCGTCGACTCCGGCGCCGGTGACCGGGAAGCGGGCGTGTCCGGTGGCGGCGGCCAGCCGCAGCACCTCGGCCACCGGCGCGTCGGCGGTGACGAACCGTACCCGGGGTCGGGGGGTCATCACGTCGGCGGCGGTCCGTTCGCCGAAGTCGATCGACCGGGAGACCAGCTCGGCGGTCTCCGCGTCCAGGGTGCCTTCCTCGCCGGACCGGCTGACCAGCGAGGCCAGCTCCTGAGGCGTACGGGCGGACGCCAGCTCCTCGGTGGGCTCGATGCCGAACGCCCGCAGGATCCGGTTGGCCGTACCGTTGAGAAACCGGATCAACGGGCCGGTGGCGGCGGTGAAGCCGCGCTGCGCGCCGGCGACCGCCCGGCCGACCCGCAGCGGCTCGGCGATGGCCCAGTTCTTCGGCACCAGCTCGCCGAAGGTCATCTGAAAACCGGTGGCCAGGACCAGCGCGAGCGTCAGCGAGAGCGCGGTGGTCGCGCCGTCCGGCAGGCCGGTGAGCCCGAGCGGGCCGCGTAGCAGGGTGGCCAGTGACGGCTCGGCGAGGAAACCGACGACCAGGCTGGTCATGGTGATGCCGAGCTGGGCGCCGGACAGCTGGGTGGACAGCGTCCGCAGGCCGCGCAGCAGGCCCGCCGAGCGGCGGTCACCGGCGGCGGCCTGCCGTTCCACGGTCGCCCGGTCGACCGTCACGAAGGCGAACTCGGCGGCGACGAACACGGCGTTGGCGGCGACCAGCAGCACCGCGACGCCCAGCAGCGCCCACTCCATCACCGCCCGGTCACTCCTTCGACGGTGACGGGGCGGCCGGGACTGGGAGGGTCGCTGGTCGTGGACATGGTCATCAGCATAGACAGGCGGATGCTGCGCCAACCTGCGAGTTCACTGAGAACAGTAGCGAGAAGTGCTCATGTAATTACTTTGCGTACCTGATATCTGCTGTTCAGCAACCTCTCAGGCTGCCCCGCTAGCATCGTCGACAGCCCCGGTTCCAAAATAGACATGCCTGATCATGTTGTGCGGCAACGATCGGCGCGTCCGGGGGCCGCGCCAGCATACCGCCAGGGAGAGATAGCCACGTGGTCTTCAAACGGATGCTCCGAGCCTTCGGAGTCGGTGGACCGACTGTCGACACCGTCCTGTCCAACGCCAGCACCCGCCCCGGCCTGACCCTGGCCGGCCAGGTCGACATCGCCGGCGGCGACCACGAGGTGGAGATCGATCAGATCACCGTCGCACTGGTCACCCGGGTCGAAATGGAGACCGACGACGAGGAGTACGACGGTACGGTCGAGTTCCATCGGGTTCCGGTCTGCGGCGAGCTGCGTCTTGCCGCCGGGCAGCAACTGTCGCTGCCGTTCGAGATCGACGTGCCGTGGGAGACGCCGGTCACCGACATGTACGGTCAGCGGCTGCCTGGCATGACCATGGGCTTGCGTACCAAGATCTGGGTCCGCGGTGCCATCGACCCGGGCGACCTCGACGACGTGCACGTCTATCCGCTGCCGGTGCAGGAGCGGATCCTGGAGGCGTTCGCCGCGCTCGGGCTGCCGTTCACCGGTGCCGACCTAGAGCACGGCCAGTTGGCCGGCCTGCCCCAGACCATGCCGTTCTACCAGGAGATCGAGTACGCGTCGGCACCGCAGTACCCGGGGGTCAGCCAGGTCGAGCTGACGTTCGTCGCCGACCCGCACGGGGTGACCGTGGTCCTGGAGTTCGACAAGAAGTCCGGGCTGTTCACCCCCGGTCATGACGCGTACGGCCACTACCGGGTCGAGCACGCGGCCGCCGAGAGCATCGACTGGATCAGCCTGGTCGACTCCTGGCTGCGGCAGTCGCTGGAGCAGCGACACACGCTGCTTGGCGGCTACGGGGGTGGTCACGCCCATGGCGGGTACCACGGTGGACACGAGGACGGTGGCTCTGGGATGGGCGGCGTGCTCGCCGGTGCGGCCGGCGGCGCCGTTGCCGGTTTCGCCGCCGGCATGGTCGCCGAGGAGATCTTCGACGTCATCGGCGGCGACGACGAGGAAGACGAACCCGAGGAAGAAGAGTCCGAGGAGTAGCCGCCGGCCCGCGTACCCCCGAGTCAGTGCTGCAGACAGCCGGACTCGTCGGCTCGGCCCGCCGTGGGCCGGGTCATACCCCCACCGAGTAAGGAGAACAAACAGGATGCCGGTCACCGCTGACCTGACCACGCTGGTCGACAAGGCCTACCAGGACAAGTCCCTGGCCGAGATCGTCGCCGCGCCGGTCGCCGCGCTGAAGGGCGTCAGTGAGAGCGACGCCAAGCTGCTCAAGGACGCTTTCGGCATCGTCACCGTCGGCGACCTCGGGCGGAACCCGTACTTCCGGACCGCGCAGGCGCTGGTGAATCTCGGCGGCGAGTAGCCGGAGCGGGCGGCCTCGGCCGAGTCTCCAGCGGCAGGCCTTGCTGGAGCCAGTCTGGACAGTGTCCCGGCGGGGCGGCGGGAAAATTCCCGCCGCCCCGCCGGATTGTTTCGTGAAGATGACGCATCCTCTTGACCTGGATTGTGTGAGCGCTAACACTGTTTGCATCGAAGATGATGACTGCGAAGGGTGTCGACCATGAGGCGATCGCGATCCAGGGTCAACTGGCTGGCGGCGACAACCGCCGCCCTGGTGACTGCGGCGACCACCGCCGTGGTCGCCGCCACCCCGGCTGCTCTCGCGGCGGCGGTCCCGCCCGCCGTCCAGTTCACCAACCCGATCGTCGAACAGCGGGCCGACCCGCACGTGCACCGGCACACCGACGGCTACTACTACTTCGTCGCCACCGTCCCCGAGTACGACCGCATCGTCATGCGCCGGGCCACCACCCTGCAGGGTCTGGCCACCGCAGCCGAGCGGGTCATCTGGCGCAAGCATTCGACCGGCGAGATGGGTGCGCACATCTGGGCACCGGAGCTGCACTTCATCGACGGCAGGTGGTACATCCACTTCGCCGCCGGCCGGGCCGAAGACATCTGGGCCATCCGCCCGTACGTGCTGGAATCATCCGCCGCCAACCCGCTCGACGGTCCCTGGACCGAACGTGGTCAGATCCAGCCGCCCCGCCCCGGCTTCTCGCTCGACGCCACCACTTTCGTCCACAACGGAGTGCGCTACCTGGCCTGGGCCGAGTACGCCGGCAGCAACTCCAACATCTACCTGGCCCGGATGGTCAACCCGTGGACGTACACCGGCACCCCGGTCATGATCAGCACTCCGACGTACGCCTGGGAGACCCGCGGCTACCGGGTCAACGAAGGCCCGGCGGTGATCATCCGCAACGGCCGGGTCTTCATGACCTACTCGGCCAGCGCCACCGACGCCAACTACGCCGTCGGGCTGCTCACCGCGTCGGCCAACAGCAACCTGCTGAACGCGTCGTCCTGGACCAAGAGCCCGAACCCGGTGCTGGCCAGCAACAGCCGTACCGGTCAGTGGGGGCCGGGGCACAACTCGTTCACCGTCGCTGAGGACGGCAGCGACGTGATCGTCTACCACTCCCGCAACTACGAGCGGTACCTCGGCAACGGCTACGACCCGCTGAACGACCCCAACCGGCGTACCCGGGTGCAGAAGATATACTGGAACGCCGACGGCACACCGAACTTCGGCGTACCGGTGCCGGACGGTGCCACGCCGATCCGGCTCAGCGCCCACGACCAGCCGGACCGCTACCTGCGGCACTGGGACTACCGGGTCCGTCTTGAGGGGAATATGACGAATCTGGCCGACTCGCAGTTCCGGGTCGTCCCCGGGCTGGCCAACTCGGCCGGCGTCTCGCTGGAGTCGACCAACTTCCCCGGCTACTACCTGCGGCACCGCAACCACCAGATCTGGGTGGAGGCCAACGACGGGTCGAGCCTGTTCCGGCAGGACGCCACCTTCATGGCGCGCGCCGGGCTGGCCGACGCCGGCAAACTGTCGCTGGAGTCGGTCAACTTCCCCGGTCAGTACGTCCGCCACCGCGACGGCCTGCTCTACCTGGAAGCCGTACCGGACGCCGCCGGCCGCGCCTCGGCCACCTTCACCGTCAGCTGACCCGACCGCCAACACCCGGCACCGTACGACAGCGCGCCACCAGCTGGGCGTACGGTGCGGGGGTGGCACAAGCGGAGATCTACGTCAGCACGGACGTCGAGGCGGACGGGCCGATCCCCGGCCCGCACTCGATGTTGAGCTTCGCCTCGGCGGCGTACACGGCAGGCAAGGAGCTGGTCGGCACGTTCAGCGCCAACCTGGTCACGCTGCCCGGTGCCAGCGGCGCCCCGCAGACGATGGCGTGGTGGGAGACGCAGCCGGAGGCGTGGGCGGCGTGCCGGGCCGACCAGGAGGAGCCGGCGGTCGCGATGGCCCGGTACACGGAGTGGCTGGCTCAGCTGCCGGGGCGGCCGGTGTTCATCGGCTACCCGGCGGCGTACGACTTCATGTTCGTCTACTGGTACCTGATCCGCTTCACCGGATCGAGCCCGTTCTCCCACTCGGCGCTGGACATCAAGACGTACGCCATGGCGCTGCTGGGCACCGGCTACCGGACGACGTCGAAGCGGATCATGCCCCGCGACTGGTTCGGCGATCAGCAGCACGAGCATGTCGCCCTGGACGACGCGATCGAGCAGGGTGCCCTGTTCTGCGCCATGCTCGCCGCCAACCCGGCGACCCGCTGACGCAGCAACCCGCCTCTGCACCGATGTGAGGCTGAGATGCCTCTCGACACCGGGATCAGGTATCTCAGCCTCACATCGTGTGCCGGCGATGCCGTCACACCCCCGCGATGAGCCAGAGTCCTCCGCCGATCTGATCGGCTGACCTGTCTTACCGCCCATTGGCGTCGACGATTCCGCTCCAGTCACGGCTGATGGACATCAGCTCGTCGACGTCGGTAGCTGAGTGCCGCGGGCCGTGGCACGGAAGCCGATGCTCGAACGGCACGGGGATGGGGGTGTCCGGGTCGGCGGGGATCAGGTCGCCGAGAGCGTCGGGCAGCGAGTTCAGCAAGTCGGCGACCGCCTGTTCGACGGTGCCCTGGGTGAGCACGCCGGTGGGGCGACCGCCGACGGTGACCGTCAGGCCGAGGCGGAGCGCCACGGCGATCGCTGTCGCCGGCGACGGTGGGTGGGTGTTGTCCGGTGGACCCGTTGTCCGGCCGGGCCACAACCGCCACGGGTCGATCGACTCGGCGGCGATCGCTTCGGCTTCCAGGGCGCACCGCTGGTCGGCCGGCAGGTCGGGCCGCCACTGTTTCGGCAGTTGCAGCCAGGGGGCGAGAACCGGTCCGGCTGGATCCTCCGGGTCGTAGAGGTGGGCGACGCCGGCCGCTGCCGCCAGATCGTCAAGTAGTCTGGCCAGGTCGAGGCACCAGTATCGACCGCAGCCGGTCGGCATCGGGGTGACCGTGCCGGGCACCACGCTGGCCGAGACGACCGCACCGGTGTCGACGTTGGCGACCGTGAGCACCAACTGGGCGCGCCGTGCTCTGTCGCCGGCCGAGCCCGGCCCAATGTGTCGCTCGGTCACCGGTAACCGGACGGGGAGGCCGTCGGGGCATGGCCGCCCTGCCAGCGGCGCAACGCGTCCTTGATCCGGTCGTTCTGTTCGTACGTCCGGTCGAGCTCGGCGTAGAGGACACCGAGGTCGTAGGCGACCCGTTCGAGGAACGCGGCGACGTCGGCCGGGTCGAGGCCACGTCCGTGGGCGCGTCGGCTGGCGGTGCGGAAGTGCTGGCTGCGGACCTGCCAGGGCCGGATCGGCCGGTACGCGGTCGGCCGCTGGTTGCGGCCATTCGCGGGTACGCGGTACACGCCGCTGCCGTTCGGCCAGTCACGCGGCGGCAGGGACACCATCCGCCGCCGCTGCCAGCGGACCCGCCACCGTCGCCACAGTTCTCGCATCGCGTTTTCCTCCCCTTGCGTGTCGGGTGTCTGGAAGGGGTGGCCCTGCCGCTTGCCGATCGGCAGGGCCACCCCGCCCCAATCGCCGCAGCCATCCTTGGCAGTACGGCAACCAGGGCAGTCTTCGATTCACGGCGGATCGATCGGATAGGGGCCCGGGGCGCGTGCGTACTCCATTTCGGTGTTACTTGCGGGAACGCGGTGTCGGCCGCGTTTCGGCCACGGACCAGCACCGGAGCGGCCATGGCACGGGGGTTCCTGGCTGTTCCGGTGTTGACGGCCGTGGCCGTGAAATGGTTTTCTCGCACGCGCCCCGGGGGCTCGGTCCTCCGTGGATCTTGCTTTCTCAACTTCCTACCCCTCCACCCTGGACTACCCACCCCATGCGATGGAAGATGTGGGAGTCGGAGGGTTCTCGGAGAGATCCTACGAAACTGATAAGGGGGCCGATAATGATCGACTTGCAGGAGGCCATCCGCAAGGAGCGGACCGCGCGAGGGCTGTCGCAGGAGCAGCTCGGCGCGCTGGTCGGGGTGAGTGGGTCGTCGATCGGCAGCTACGAGGCGGGGCGGCTCATTCCGGTGCCGGCGATCGCCAAGGCACTCGACGGCGTCTTCGAGACCGGCGACCGGATCCAGCGGCTGGCGGCCCAGGCGCGCGGGCAGTCAATCGCGCCGTTCCTGCGCTCGTGGGCCGAGAACGAGACGCAGGCGAGCATGCTGCGCTCGTTCCAGCTTTCTGTCGTGCCAGGGCTGTTGCAGACCGAGGCGTACGCCCGACATGTGCTCACCGACATCGGCCCGGTCGACGATGTCGAGACGTCACTCGCCAACCGGCTGGCCCGGCAGGAGGTCATCACCCGGGCGGAGAACCCGGCGCACTTCGTCGCGGTGCTCGACCGGTCGGTGCTGCACCGGCAGATCGGCTCGCCGGACGTGATGGTGGAGCAGCTGACCGCGCTCGTCGCCGCCTGCGACCGGCCCAACGTCCGGGTGCACGTCGTGCCAGCGACCGCTGGGGCGTACGCCGGGCTCAACGGTCCGTTCGCGCTCGGCTCGGTGCACGACCGATGGGTGGGCTACCTGGACACCCACCTTGGCGGCGAGCCCATCGACGACCCGCAACAGGTGCGCCGGCTCGAACGAGCGTGGGAAGATGTCCGCAGCTACGCCCTGCCCGTCGCGGAGTCCCGCGAGATGATCGAGAAAGCGGCGCTGACATGGAGCTGACTGGCACCCCTCGTTTCCGCAAGTCGACCCGGTCCAACGGTGCCGGTGGCGACTGCGTCGAGGTCGCCGACAACCTGCCCGGCGCCGTGCTGGTACGCGACAGCAAGGACCAGACCGGCCCGGTGCTGACCTTCGCCCCCGCCGCCTGGTCCACCTTCGTCACGCACCTCCCCACCCACCCCTGACCCACGCCTGTCTCGCTCGGCGGTGCCCAACCCGCGCAAACGGGCGTTGGGCGCCCGATTGAGCGACCAACCTGTCCCTGAACGAAGGCGACGTCGAGTTCGGAGTTGCGCCATCACGTGACCTGGCCCGGCCGCCAGACCTCGGCTGATGTTCCTGCCCGATCGGTCCCACCGAGTGCCCCTCACCCGCTGGCTCGGCCCCGCAGGTCAAAGAAGTCCTTCGTCGCTGGCCCACTTCGCGAAACCCCCTGGGCCGAAGGGCAGCCGGTACGAGTTCTGCAGGAGATCATCGGCGAGCGCGTTGACCAACGGAACGGTGAGCAACTCCTGTCGGATCGCGTCACACAACAGCCCCAGAGTGCCGCGGACCTCGACCTTGCGGGACTTCGCCGCGTTCCTCGCAACCCGGTCGTCGACAACGGCAACCGCTCGGGGTGTGGCTTCGGCCAGGGCGAGAACTCCGCACTCACCGACGTTTCTGCCGTCCGGTCCGACGAGCCGCTGCTTGTAGTAGGTGAAGGCGGTGATCTGGGCTGATTGATCGAGTCGGACCACGCCGACCCAGTCGGCGTCGAGCACCATCTGCAGGTAGCTATGCCGGGTTGCCCCGTCGCGTAGCTCGGCCTCGACGACGTCAGGTATCACCACGGTGACGTTTGCGAGGACCGCCTTCAACACGCCGAGCCACTGGCTGCGAGCGAAATGGCTCAACGGACCGGTGTCGAGGACGTACGTCTGTCGGTCGGGATTCACGAGGTGAAGGCCCAGATCTCGGCTTCGTTCGCCGGGGGCAGCTCGGGTAGGTCGTCCGCGCCGAACGTGCCGAGCAGCAGACCAAGCGCCCGGTCGAGGGTGACGACCTCGCGCCGGTAAAGCCGCAGGACCGCCTGCGTGTAGCTGCGCGGCAGCGACACCGGCGCCAGCTCCTGGCTCGGCAGCAGGTTCTTCTCCTCGATGTCCGCCTTGGTGGTGCGGACGGCACGAATCCTGTCGGCCTTCGCTTGGTCGACAAGGCCCAGCTCGGTCAACCGGCGGGCCAGGGTGGCCATGTCGACCTGATAGTGGCTGCCGGCCCGTACCGCGGTGTCTCGCATGACCTCATCCGGGATCGCCGACCACTCGGCCCACCGTTCCCGCAGGTCGGCCTCGGGCAGCAGCAGGGCCCGGGCGAACCGGTCCAGACGTGCCTCGATCTCGTCAGCCTCGGTGGCTGCCACCCGCCAGTCCAGCGTGTACTGATCGGCGACCAGGTAATGCCCCAGCTCGTGTGCGAGTGCCAGCCGACGACGACCAACCTTTTGATCGCCGTTGATGACGCTGACCCCACCTGCGCCCAGCAGGACGGTCGCTGCGTCGGCGCCTTCGCCCAACCGTACGGAGAAGGGCAGTAGCCCGATCGTGGTCACCAGGCGGGACAGATCCCGCGTGGGTTCCTGAGGATCGAGCCCCAGGAGGCGGCGTGCCTCGGCAGCTAGACTGTCCGCCGCCGAGATGGTTGCCGGCGTGGGAAAGGGCTCGGGCTGCCCGTCGGCGAGGCCGGGACTCTCGTTGATGACGAACTCGACGTCGCGGGCGATGCGGTCCAACTCGTCGTCGATGGGCTGCGTCGCCAGCCCGGACCGAGACTGGCGGTAGGAGACGAGGGCTGGCGGCCCTGGCTCGACGAACCACTCGACGCTGCGTCCCAACGTCTGAGCGATCGCCACCAGTTCAAGCGCGGACACCCGTCGATCGCCCGTTTCGATCTTGGCTAGGGCGCTGCGTTGGATGCCGACCTGGGTGGCCAGGTCCTCCTGGGTCTGCCCAGCCGCAACTCGGGCCGCCGCCACCCGCTCGCCGATGCTCACTGTTCGATTTTAGAACAATCGCGGTCGCTGAGGGAGCGGGTCAGGCCACGAGCTCGGCGGCCACCATCGACCAGACGCTGGCAGCGATGAGACACCTGGTCGGTACGCCGTCGGCGTGAGGCCGGGAACTGTGGAGGGGCGAACGCGCCATGCCAACCCTTCCGCGCTTGCCCCCCGTGCGGACGTAACACAACCGCAAGCTGCGAGAAGTACGTCTGGCTGCTGGTTGCAGAAGTATCTGCGGCGGATACCGGCACAGGGAGACCAGGATGACCAGACGCGGAGGCATGGAATGACGTCCGCCAGCGAAGCGGGCCGGACCGGCAACGGCGGCACCGCCGTTGTCTCCGCCCTGGCGGCCGAGGGCGTGGAGGTCGTCTTCGGCATCCCCGGCACCCACAACCTGGAGCTCTACCGCGCCCTGGCGGACACCTCGATCCGCCACGTCACGACCCGCCACGAGCAGGGCGCCGGCTACGCCGCCGACGGCTACGCCCGCGCCACCGGGCGTCCCGGCGTCTGCTTCGTCACCAGCGGCCCGGCGGTCAACAACGTCGCCTCGGCCGTCGGCACCGCCCACGCCGACTCGATCCCGTTGCTCGTCGTCGCACCGGGACCGCCGCGCGGCCTGGACGGCGCCGACATCGGCAGCCTGCACGAGATGCGTGACCAGCGTGGTCACATGGCCGGCGTGGCCGAGCGCAGCGTACGGGTGGACAGCGCCGCGCAGGCGGCGACCGTGATCCACGAAACCTTCGCCCGCTGGCGGACCGCCCGGCGGCGACCGGTGTTCCTGGAGGTGCCGCTCGACGTCCTCGACGCCGCCTGGGACGGCCGGCACCTGCCGCAGCCGTCGCCCCCGCCGATGCCGGCAGTCTCGTCCGACGAACTGGCCCGCGCCACCGAACTGCTGACTTCGGCGGGCCAGCCGGCCCTGCTCGTCGGTCGCGGCGCCGTCGGTGCCGCGCGCGAGGTCCGCCGCCTGGCCGAACTGCTGGCCGCTCCCGTCGTCACCACCGTCACCGGCAAGGGTGTCCTCGACGAAACACACCCGCTGTCGGTCGGTGCGTCGGTACGGCTCGGGCCGGCGCAGGAACTGCTCACCGCTGCCGACACGGTCCTGGTCGTGGGCAGCGGACTGTCCGACGCGGAGCTGTGGGGATGGCGGCCCGAATTGCCGGGCACCGTCATCAGGATCGACGTCGACGCGGGTTCGCTGACGAGGAACCTCGTACCGGCGCTCGCGTTGCACGCCGACGCCCGCGAGGCGTTGCACGCTCTGGCCGAGCGGATCGAGACCGAGCGTCCCGGCGCGGTGAGTGCGGCGGCCCGACTCGCGGCATCGGAGCGGGCCGGCCAGGCCCGCGCCGCGTCGGCGGCCGCCGCAGGCCGGGACGCCGGGCCGTGGGCCCACCTCAACCGGACGCTCAGCGCCGCCCTGCCGGCCACCACCATCGTCGCCGGCGACAGCTCACAGGTCACCTACTACGGCACCGCCCATCACTGGACGGCGCAGGCGCCGATGCGGCTGCTCTACCCGACGATCTACGCCACCCTCGGCTACGGGCTTCCGGCCGGCATCGGCGCCAAGCTGGGACGACCGTCGGTGCCGGTGGTCGTGCTCGTCGGCGACGGCGCGTTCATGTTCTCCGTCGCCGAACTCGCGACAGCGGTCGAACAGGGGATCGCCCTACCGGTCATCGTCGTGAACAACCACGGCTTCGCAGAGATCCGGGACGGCATGGTCGCGGCCGGCATCGCCCCGGTCGGGGTGGACCTCGTGACACCCGACTTCGTACTTCTCGGCCGCGCCTTCGGTACGCACGGCGTCCGGGTCACCGGTATCGACGAACTCGTCGACGCCACGCGTCACGCACTCGGAGCAGACCGGCCCACCGTCATCGAGGTGGATGCGGACACCGTCGGCTGGCAGTAACCGTCTCCGCTCCCAGGTCCGGGCGGCCGCGGCCGGGGTACCCGGCGCCGCCGGGGTCGAGGCAGACTCGACCCCGGCGCGGGTGGGTGTGCCGACGGTGAGCGGCGGGTACCGGTCGCGGCACCACAGGCTCAGGCCTTCCAGTTGGCCTTGATGTCCTCGACGATCGCCCGCGCGATGTGCAGGGTCTGTGCCCCGCGCGAAGCGTAGGTGGCGCCGCCGTTGTGCGGGGTGAGGACGACATTGTCCATCTTGCGGAACTCCGCCGGCACGTACGCGTCGTGCACGATGGGCGGCTCGCTGCGGAACACCTCGAGGCCGGCACCGGCGATCGTGCCGTCCTGCAACGCCCTGATCAGCGCCGGCTCGTCGACGATGCGACCACGGGCGACGTTGATGAAGTACGCCGTCGGCTTCATCATCTTGAACTGCTTCTCGCCGACGAGCTCGTAGTTGGCGTCCTCGAAGTTGACCAACAGGCAGACGTAGTCCGACTGGGTGAACAGTTCGTCAGGTTCGGCCCACTGGACGCCCCACTTCGCTTCCTCCTCGGGAGTCAACCGGGTGCGCTTGTTGTACAGCACGGTCATGTCCATGTTGGTGAGCACCCGGGCCGCCTGCTTGGCGACCTTGCCGAAGCCGTAGAGGCCGACGGTCTTGCCGGTGGTGCCCTGGCCCATGAACTGCATCGTCATCTCTTGGAAGAACCCGACGCCGCGCAGATAGTGGTCGGATTCGGTGACCCGGTACGCGAGGTTGAGCAGCAGCGCCACCATCAGTTGGCCGGTCGCACGTGGGTTTAGCCCGTAGCCCTCCATCGTGTACCCGTCCGGGTCGGCCGGCGGCTCGGGGCGCTTGGCCTCCAGGATCCGGACCCCGGAGGCCTTGATCGCTTCGGCATCGTGCAGGTCGGCCCGGTAGCCGGAGGTCCCGATGCCCACGAGCTTGGAGCCGGGCCCGAACAGGGACGCCTGGATTGGTGTGTGGTGCATGCAGAACAGGTAATGTGAGCGTCGCGCCGCGCTCGCCAGTTCGTCGAGACTCGCGTCACGGTGGGTCCAGGGAAAGACTTCGACGTCACCGTACTGCCGCATCAGCTCGAGCGCTGGATCGGGGATCGGCAGCGGCACATAGATTTTGGGAAGCACGGGCTACTCCTACTCAGTTGTTCCAGTTGGCCTTGATGTCTTCGACGATCGCTTCGGCGGTGCGCAGGGTCTGTGCCCCGCGTGAGGCGTAGGTGGCGCCGCCGTTGTGTGGGGTGAGGACGACGTTGTCCATCTTGCGGAACTCGGCTGGCACGTAGGCGTCGTGGACGACCGGGGGTTCGGTACGGAAGACCTCGAGTCCGGCGCCGGCGATGGTCCCGTCCGTGAGCGCGGCGATGAGTGCCGGCTCGTCGACGAGGCGGCCCCGGGCGACGTTGATGAAGTACGCGGTCGGTTTCATGAGCTTGAACTCGCGCTCGCCGAACAGCTCGGCGTTGTCGGCCGTGTAGTTGACCAGCAGGCAGACGTAGTCGGATCGGGCGATGAGGTCGTCCGGGTCAGCGCACCAGGTGACGCCCCATTTTGTCTCCTCTTCGGGGGTCAGTCGGGTGCGTTTGGCGTAGAGCACCTCCATGTCCATCGCGGAGAGCAGGCGGGCGGCCTGTTTGGCGACCTTGCCG